>DLGU01000097.1 GCA_002482865.1 Porphyrobacter sp. UBA7686 | reverse complement strand
CGCGAACCACTCCGGCCCGCGCCGTACCATCGGGTTGGCATAGCCCATCAGCACCAGCGGCACTTGCGGATGCCGGGCGCGGAAATCGGTGGCGTAGCGCAGCACATCGGCGGTGGTCGTGCCGGCGCCGAGGCTGCGCAGGTTGGCGCTCTGGATCGCGGGGCCATCGGCCATCGGATCGGTGAAGGGCATCCCCAGCTCGATCACATCTGCCCCGGCTTCCACCAGCGCATCAAGATTGGCCGCCGTGTCGCCATCGCCTGCGGTAATGAAGCAGACGAGGGCGGGCCGGGATTGGGCGAAAGCGGACTGGAATCGGCTCACAATTCCACTCCAAGCTTTTCCGCCACGGTGAAGATATCCTTGTCGCCGCGCCCGCACAGATTCATCAGCACGATGCTGTCCTTGGGCATGGTCGGCGCAACCTTGGCCACGGCGGCGATGGCGTGCGAGGGCTCCAAAGCGGGAATGATCCCCTCGGTGCGGCAGAGCAGCTGGAAGCCTTCCAGCGCCTCGTCATCGGTGACGGCGGTGTAATCAACGCGGCCCGATTCCTTCAGCCACGCGTGTTCCGGCCCGATGCCGGGGTAATCGAGCCCGGCGCTGATCGAGTGGCCTTCGGTGATCTGGCCGTCTTCGTCCTGCAGCAGATATGTGCGGTTGCCGTGGAGCACGCCGGGCGATCCGCCGAGCAGGCTCGCTGCGTGCTGGTCACCGTCAAGCCCGTGCCCGGCCGCTTCAACGCCGAGCATCTTGACACTCGGGTCATCGAGGAAGGGGTGGAACAGGCCCAGCGCATTCGACCCGCCGCCGATGCAGGCGACCAGCAGATCGGGTAGGCGGCCCGTGCGGCTCAGCATCTGCGCGCGCGCTTCCTTGCCGATCACGCTCTGGAAATTGCGCACCATCTCGGGATAGGGGTGGGGGCCGGCCGCAGTGCCGATGATATAGAAGGTGTCGTGGACATTCGCGACCCAATCGCGCAGCCCCTCGTTCATCGCGTCCTTCAAGGTCGCGCCGCCGCTGGTGACGGGGATCACTTCTGCGCCGAGCAGTTTCATACGGAAGACGTTAGGCGATTGCCGCGCGACATCCTCGGCGCCCATGTAGATCACGCAAGGCAATCCAAACCGCGCGCAGACCGTCGCGGTCGCCACCCCGTGCTGGCCCGCGCCGGTCTCGGCAATGATGCGGGTCTTGCCCATGCGCATCGCGAGCAGGATCTGCCCGATGCAATTGTTGATCTTGTGCGCGCCGGTGTGATTGAGCTCGTCGCGCTTGAACCACACCTGCGCGCCGCCCAATTCCTCGGTGATGCGCGGCGCGAAATAGAGCGGGCTTGGGCGGCCGACGTAATGCTCAAGCAGATCGTCGAACTCGGCCTGAAATGCCGGATCGGCCTGTGCCTTGCGATATTCTCGCTCCAGATCGAGCACCAGCGGCATCAGCGTTTCAGCGACATATCGCCCGCCGAACTGGCCGAAGTGGCCGCGATCATCTGGCTGGGTGCGGAAGGAGTTGAGGTGCGTGTTCATAAAATTCCGTTCGGGCTGAGCCTGTCGAAGCCCTGCTTTTTCTTCGGGCTCAGCGAATAAGAGAAGGACGGCCCTTCGACAAGCTCAGGGCGAACGGATGACGTTAAGATTGCCGCGCGGCTTTGCAGAAGGCGGCGATTTTGTCCACGTCCTTGATCCCCGGCGCGCTTTCGACGCCCGAGGAGGTGTCGACAAGCGGTGCTCCGGTCAGTGAGATCGCCTCGGCAACATTGGCGGGGGTCAGCCCGCCCGCGAGGCCCCACGGGGTCGGCGCCTTGTAGGCCTTGAGCAGGTCCCAATCGAAGCGGGTGCCATTGCCGCCCGGCAGCCCGCTGGCGGGGGCATCGAACAGCAAGCGGTCTGCCGCGCCGTGGAAACGGGCGGCGTCAGCAAGCGAATCTGCGTCCCGCACGCCCAGCGCGCGCCATGCTGCGATCCCGGTTGCGGCGCGGAATCGGGCGAGAGTTTCGGGGGTCTCCTGCCCATGGAATTGCACCACATCGGGTCGCACTTCCCGCACTGCCTCTGCGAGCGTTGCAGGGGAAAGGTTGACCACCAGCAGCACGACCTTGACCTGCGGCGGCACCAAGCCGCGCAGCCGCGCAGCTTGGCTCAGCGAGAGATGGCGCGGGCTTTTTTCGAAATGGACGAGTCCGACAAAATCCGCTTCCGCCTGCACTGCGGCTGCAAGGGTCTCAGGGGTCGATAGCCCGCAGATTTTGATAAGAGCGCCCGGCATGGCGCGCGCTCTACGCCGCTGCGGCCTGCGCGTGAAGCGCGAAAAGCTTGATCCTGCTTGCAATGCGCGTCAGTCTCAGCGGCTAATCAGCATAGGGCTCGCATATGATTGTCCGCATATTTCTTAGCCTTGCCGGCGCGCTTTTGCTGGCCGCGTGCAATCCTGCCGCGCAGGTCGAAGATGCACAGGCTCGGGTCAGGCAGTTTCAGGCCGACTATAATCGCGGCGATGCCGAGGTGCTCTACGACAGCGTCGGCGAGGCATGGCGCAAGACATCGCCGCCCGCACAGCTCGAAGCGCAGCTAGCGCTGATCAATGCGCGGCTGGGCCAGATCGAATCGACCGAGCAGGTCGGGTTCAACGCCGGTTTCAACAACGGCCTCACCACCACGCAGGTGGTGATGAAAACCACCTTCGAGAAGGGCGTGGCGGAAGAGGTGTACCTGTTCCACGGTTCGGGTAAGGACATGGAGGTCGTCGGGTGGAAGGTCAATTCGCCGCTGCTGCAACTTAGCCCTGAAGACGTTAGCAAGCTGACGGAGGGCGCGGACAAGCCCGCACTTGCCGCCCCGCGCTAGAGCGGCTTTTCTAGCACCACGAAAGTCACTGGCGGATCGCGCGGGACGGGGAAGGGGCGGGTCTCGCCGGTGCGGAGGTATCCGCGCCGTTCGTACCACGCGATCAGACTGTCGCGGCTGTCGATCACCGTCATCTCCATCGCCGCGATCCCGTGGGTGCGGGCATGATCCTCGGCTGCTGTCAGCAACCGTCCGCCGAGCCCCACCGATTGCAGATCGGGCGCGACGCATAGCATCCCGAGATAGGCGAGGCTGGCGTTCTTGCGGGTGACCGCCACGCAGCCGATCAGCTGATCATCATCGCGTGCGGTCAGAATGGTGACGGCAGGGTCAGCCAGCAAAGCCTCGACCTCGCCCGGCGCGGTCCGCTCGTCATCGAGGATATCCGCCTCATGGTTCCACCCCCGGCGTGCCGAATCGCCACGATAGGCGGCTTCGAGCAGGGCCTTGAGTGCGGGGGCATCGGTAGGATTGGCGGGGGTAATGGTCATCGAGGCGTGCATGAATTCAATCGTTCTGGATCAGCCGCAACAGCGTACCATCGGGGTCGATCAGATAAGCGATGGTGAGTCCGCTCGGATCGGGCGCAGCGGGGTGATAGCGCGGGATGCCATGCCGCGCCTCAGGCACGCCGCTGGCCTCGACCTGCGCCATCATCGGGCCCAGATCATCAAGCCGGATGCAGCAACTGAACGACGACTGGTAGGGATCGAGATCGGGATAGGGAAAGAACTCCAGCGTCACATCCCCACGCGAAAGGATCATCCACCCGTCCGAGCGGTAATCCTCCTCAAATCCGAGCTTGGCATAGAACGCCGCCGTTGCCGCGAAATCGCGGGCGGGGAGGTTGGGCGTGGCTGTGTCTGCCACAAGAGCGCCTAAAGCGTCGCCTCGATCGCCCGTGCCGCTGCGACCGGATCGTCCGCGCGGCTGATCGGGCGGCCGATGACGAGCACGCTTGCGCCGTTATCGCGGGCCTGCCGCGGCGTCACGACACGCTTCTGATCGCCAGTGCCTCCGCCTGATGGACGCAGGCCAGGAACGACGAAGTAACCGTCCTTCCACGCTTTCTTGACCATGCCCACTTCCTGCCCCGAACACACAATCCCGTCGAGGCCCGCCGCATGGGCCAGCTCTGCGAGCCGCATCACCTGCGTTTCCGCGCTGCCATAGACGCCGGTGGCGGTCAGATCATTGGTGTCGAGACTGGTGAGCATCGTCACCGCGACCACCTTGCAGCCTTCGGCCGCGGCGGCCTTGGCATCCTCCATCATCGCGCGCCCGCCGCTGGCATGCACGGTGACGATCGCAGGCTCATAGACGTGGATCGCCTGCATCGCCTTGGCGACCGTGTTGGGGATGTCGTGGAACTTGAGATCGAGGAAGATCGGCAGGCCGAGATGCGCGATTTCGTGCACCCCGTGCGCGCCGTGGGCGCAGAAGAACTCCAGGCCCAGCTTCACCCCTCCAATATGCGAGCGGACCTTCTCGACCAGCGCCTTGGCCGGCTCAAGGCTCGGCACATCGAGTGCCAGATAGACCGGGTTGCTCATTTTCCGCCTCCGTCTGCGCCAGCGTCGGCGGGGCCGAATGGATCGGCCACTTCTCCCGACTTTGTGCCCGGCTTGTCCACAGGGCTGTCCACTACGCTATCACCGACCGGTAAGGCAGGCGATTGGGTCTCGCGCTGCCGGGCCATGGCGGTGTTCTTGAGCGATGTTTCCAGCGCGCGGATGCGGCGGTTCTGGCCCCACACCACGCTGCGATGCAGCGCCCACATCGGCAAGAAGCCCGCCAAGAACGCCAACAGCGCCAGCACCGGCACCTTGGTTTCCAGCACGAGGTTCTGCCACAGCGTCAGCTCGACCGGCTGCCAGTTGTAGATCGCGAAGATCAGGAAGCCGATGCCGACCAGAACCCACAGGATGGTGCGAAGGATCTTCACGAAGTCTGCCTCTCCCGATGGCCTGCGACGCCAGCGAACCTACGCAATTGTGCCGATGAGTCCAGCATCGCTGCTGTCACCCGAACACCCGCGCGAAGATCGTGTCGACATGCTTGAAGTGGTAGCCGAGGTCGAACAGCTGATCGAGCTGCTCGGGCGCAAGCCGCGCCGTGACGTCGGCATCGGCCTTGAGCAGGTCGAGCAGGTTCAAGGCGCCGTCGGCTTCCCACACGCGCATCGCGTTGCGTTGGACGAGCCGGTAAGAATCGTCCCGTGTCAGGCCCGCCTGGGTCAGCGCCAGCAGCACGCGCTGCGAATGGATGAGGCCGCCCATGCGATTGAGGTTCTTTTCCATCCGCGCGGGGTAGATCAGCAGCTTGTCGACCACGCCCGTCAGCCGCGCGAGCGCGAAGTCGAGCGTGATGGTCGCATCCGGGCCGATGAACCGCTCGACCGAAGAGTGCGAGATATCCCGCTCATGCCACAGCGCGACATTTTCCAGCGCGGGGGTGACGGCGGAGCGCACCAGCCGGGCAAGGCCGGTGAGGTTTTCGGTAAGGATCGGATTGCGCTTGTGCGGCATCGCGCTTGATCCCTTCTGGCCGGGGGAAAAATATTCCTCGGCTTCCAGAACTTCGGTGCGCTGCAAGTGACGGATTTCAGTGGCGAGGCGCTCGATGCTGCTGGCGATCACGCCCAGCGTGGCAAAATACATCGCATGGCGATCGCGCGGGATGACCTGCGTCGACACCGGTTCGATGGCGAGGCCAAGCTGCTCGGCCACGTAAGCTTCGACCTGCGGGTCGACATTGGCGAAGGTGCCGACCGCGCCGCTGATCGCGCAGGTCGCAATCTCGGCCCGCGCTGCGAGCAGCCGCGCACGGCAGCGGTCGAACTCGGCATAGGCTTGCGCCAGCTTCAGCCCGAAGGTCACGGGCTCGGCATGGATGCCGTGGCTGCGGCCGATGGTGGGGGTGTACTTGTGCTCCTCGGCCCGCGTCTTGATCGCGGCGAGCAGCGCGTCGAGATCGGCTAGCAGCAGGTCGCTCGCGCGTGCCAACTGCACCGACAGGGTGGTGTCGAGCACGTCCGAGGAGGTCATGCCCTGATGCATGAAGCGCGCTTCCTCGCCGACTTGCTGGGCCACCCAGTCAAGAAAGGCGATCACGTCATGCTTGGTGACAGCTTCGATGGCGTCAATCGCGGCGACATCGATCGCGGGATTGGTCGCCCACCAGTCCCATAGCGCCTTGGCCGCGCTTTGCGGCACGACGCCGAGGTCAGCCAGCTTCTGGGTCGCGTGCGCCTCAATCTCGAACCAGATGCGATATTTCGCCTCAGGCTCCCACAGGGCGGTCATGGCAGGGCGGGCGTAGCGGGGGACCATCGGGCGGCTCCATTTGGGGCGGGATTCTCGCCGCGCGGGCTAGGCGGGCGGGGCGCGGATGGCAAGAGCGCTAGATGAGGCCCTTGGCCCGCAGTGAAGTATGCCCCTCGCGCCCGATGATCACGTGATCGTGGACGGTGACGCCCATATGCCGCCCCGCCTCGGCGATGCGCTGGGTGATCTGGATGTCAGCGCGGCTGGGCTCTGGCGAACCGCTGGGGTGATTGTGGACGAGGATCATCGCGCTCGCGCCCACGTCCATCGCCCGGCGGATCACTTCGCGCGGGTGGATTGCGGCTTCATCAATTGAACCGTCGCCGACGTGGTGATCATCGATCAGCCGGTTCTTGGTGTCGAGATAAAGCACCCTGACGCGCTCGACCGTCAGATGCGCCATATCGGTGGTGAGGTAGTCGATCAGCGCCTGCCAGCTGCCGAGCACTGGCCTGCCCATGATCTCGCCGCGCGCCATCCGGCGGGCGGCGAGGGCGACAGCCTTGAGCGCAGCGGCGCTGTTCTCGCCCACGCCCTTCACCCGCTGCAAGGCCATGGGGTCGGCGTTGAGCACGCCGGCAAGACTGCCGTATTGCGCCAGCAGCGCCTTGGCGATCGGCTTGGTATTGCCGCGCGGGATGGCAGCGAACAGCAGGTATTCGAGCACTTCGTAATCCGCCAGCGCCTCGGCCCCGCCGGTCAGCAAGCGGTGACGGAGCCGCGCGCGGTGACCATCGCCCGCAGCCTTGCCGGCATCGAAGTCGGGCACGGCGCCGTCCAGAAACGAGAAAGTGTCTTCAGCTTCCGGCAATGCGACCTCCGGGAAAGCGTTGGGCTATTCAGCCTCATTGCCTTTGCGCGATGATGCGCGCAAGGGTCAGGGACGATGCCGGAAGCGGACGCGCAGGACATTACCGTGCCGGAGGGCAGCAGCACGCGGCGGCTCCTACCGCGCCGTTGGCGCAGCCGCATCGCGCTCGGGCTAGGCGCGGCGGTTTTGCTTGGCGCAGGCACCGCCTGGCTCACCCGCGAACGAATCGCGGGCAACGTCATCGACAGCTATCTCCAGCAAAGCGGCGTTCCGGCGACCTATGACATCGTCAGCATCGGTCCGAATGCGCAGGTGATCGAAAATCTCGTGATCGGCGACCCGGCGCGGCCTGACCTGACTGTGCGGCGGATGGTGATCGAAACCGGTGTGGGCTGGACCGGGCCCGTGGTGCGCAACGTACGTGTGGAAGGCGCGCGGCTGTTTGCCAGCCTGCGCGGCGGCACATTCAGCCTCGGCGCGCTCGATCCGTTGGTGTTCACCGGCTCCGATGCCCCGCATGCGCTGCCCGCCATCGACGTGACGCTGAGCGATGCGCGCGCGCTGGTCGACAGCGATTACGGGCGGATCGGTGTGAAGCTTGAAGGATCGGGCCGGATTGATGACGGCTTCGTCGGAAACCTCGCCGCCACTGCGCCGGGGATCGGGGTCGAGGGCTGCCGGGCTGAGACAGCTACGCTCTACGGCAAGCTTGCCACGGATAATGGCGCCCCCCGGCTTGATGGCCCACTGCGCATCGGTCGGCTGGCCTGCGGCGGCGCAAGTCTCGCGAAGGCCGACATCGGCACGCTGATGAGCCTCAATTCCGATTTTTCCGCCGCCGAGGCCGATTTCCGCGTTACCGGCGCGCGCGCGGCCTTTGCCGACGTCACCGGCGCTGGCCTTGGAGGCACGGCGAAGGTCAACTGGTCGCCCGGCCGCCTCGCGCTCGGCCATGATCTTGCGCTGACCGGGGTTGCCAGCCCGCAAGGCCGTTTGGCGCGGCTCGGCGCGGAGGGGAGCTGGCGCGGGGCGGCCGATGGTTCCAGCGGCCAGTGGGAAGGCACCCTGCGCGGGGCCGGGCTTGCGCCTGCCAACGACATCGCTGCCAGCCTCGCTTCAGCCGAGCGCGGGCTTGAAGGCACCTTGCTCGCCCCCCTCATCGCCCAGGCGCGGGGCGGCGTCACCCGCGCGCTGGACGGTGCGAGTGTCCGCGCCGAAGGGATCATCCGCCACAAAGGCACCGATGCCTCGCTGATCGTGCCCGAGGCCAGCCTCGCTACCCGCAGTGGCACCCGCGTGCTGGCGCTTTCCCGCCTGAGCGCGCGACTGGGCGCTCAGGGCGTGTCGGGCCTCGGCGGTGATTTTCTCGCGGGCGGGGAGGGGCTGCCCAGCATTAATGGCCGAATGCAGCAGCAGGCGGGTGGCTGGACGCTGCGGATGGCGATGGCGGACTATGCTGCGGGTCCCAACCGCCTCGCGCTCCCGCGTCTGACTGTGCGTACCATGCCGGACGGGACGATTGCATTTGACGGCTTGGTGACGGCTAGCGGCGATCTACCGGGCGGGGCGGTCAATGACCTTGCCGTCCCGCTCGAAGGCACGTGGTCATCTGCGCGCGGGCTGGCGGTGGGCACGCGCTGTACCCCGCTGCGGTTCACCAAGCTGGCGCTATCGGGCCTCGCGCTTGATGGCCAGCAGATCACTCTGTGTCCCGAGGGTAATGGCGCGATCCTCGCCTATCGCGACGCATTGAGGCTCGCCGCGCGCACCGGGCCGCTGAACCTTGCCGGAACGCTGGGAGAGAACCCCGCCAATCTTGCCGCCAACCGTGTGGTTCTGCGCTATCCGCAACCCTTTGCCATCGAAGACCTCGCCGCCACAATTGGCTCCGGCGATAGCGAGGTGCGGATGGCCGCCGATAGCCTCACCGGCAGCTTTGCGGGCGATGTCGCAGGCGCATTTTCCGGCGGGACGGCGCGATTGGCGGCAGTACCGTTCGATCTCGACGCGATCACCGGGCGCTGGAGCTTTGCCGACAGCGTCCTCCTGCTCGATAATGCTGCCTTCACCCTCTCCGATCGTCCGGCGGAAGGCGAGGCG
The DNA here is from genome assembly GCA_002482865.1 of Porphyrobacter sp. UBA7686. Taxonomy (GTDB): domain Bacteria; phylum Pseudomonadota; class Alphaproteobacteria; order Sphingomonadales; family Sphingomonadaceae; genus Erythrobacter. The sequence continues at coordinate 4,158 of DLGU01000097.1, read as the reverse complement.
CGGTTTGTTCCGCTGACTGCCAACGGCGCGAGCCTCACGCTGGCCGACAACCGCATCACGGCCGACGCGTTGCTGCGCCACCCCGAATCGGGTCGGGGCGTCGCCAATGTGGCGATCACCCACAATCTCGACACTGCTACGGGCCGCGCGCGTCTGTCCGTGCCGGGGCTGGTGTTCGACAAGACGCTCCAGCCCGAAGACCTGACCTATCTTGCCAAGGGGGTCATCGCCCTCGCCGATGGCACCATCACGGGCGAGGGGCGGGTGGACTGGAACGGCGAGGCGATCACCAGTAGCGGCACCTTTGGCTCTGACGGCTTCGATCTGGCCGCCGCCTTTGGCCCGGTGCGGGGGCTGGCGGGCAAGATCGTCTTCACGGATCTCATCAATCTCACCACCGCGCCCGATCAAACCGTCACCATCGCCGCGATCAATCCCGGCGTTGAAGTGCTGGCAGGCAAGGTGCAGTTCGAGCTGAAAAACGGCACGCTCCTCAGCCTCGAAGACGCGCGCTTTCCGTTCATGGGCGGCACGCTGCAAATGCGCCCGCTGGTGATGGACTTCAGCCAGCCCGAAGAGCGCCGCTACGTGTTCGAGATCATCGCGGTCGATGCGGCGACATTCGTGTCGGAGATGGAACTGACCAATCTCAGCGCCACTGGCACCTTTGATGGCACCGTGCCGATCGTCTTCGATGCCAACGGCAATGGTCGGATCGAAGGCGGGCTGCTGCTGAGCCGTGCGGGCGGCGGCAATGTCGCTTACATCGGCGAGCTGACTTATGAGGATCTGGGCGCGATGGGCAATTACGCCTTTTCGGCGCTGCGCTCGCTCGATTACCGGCAGATGCGCATCGGACTTGCGGGCGATCTGGCGGGTGAGATTATCACCAGCTTCGATTTTGACGGGGTGCGGCAGGGCGCCGGCACCAGCCAGAACTTCATCACCCGGCGACTCGCCAAGCTGCCGATCCAATTCAAGATCAACGTCCGCTCACAGAATTTCTCGCAGCTGGCGATCATCGCGCGTGGCTATTCCGATCCGACCGCTTGGGGCGATCCATTCGATATGGGTCTGCTCAGGATGGAAAACGGCAAGCTGATCATGCGCCAGACCGAGACGGCGTCGCCGCCGCCAGACCCCGCCACGCCGCCGCCGAAGCCATGACGCGCCGTGTCCCGCCTTTGATCCGTTCAACCTCCAGAAAGCGATCCTCTGCCATGCCGCACCCGAATTTGACCCGATCCCTCTGCAATGTCAGAGAAAGCGATAGCCGAGGCGGCGCAAGGGGAACGGGTGTGAAGGCAATGGCCGCGTTGACGGGGCTGGGGGCGATGTTGTCAGGGTGCATCAATATTCAGGCACCCGACAAGCCGATCGTGATCCAGCTTGATATCAACATCAGGGCAGAGGTTCTCTATGCCCTCGCGGAAGACGCGGCCAATACGATTGACGAGAACGCGGACATCTTTTGATGGATGTGCCGCTTCGAGGAGGAACAATGATGCGCAATTCAGTTCTTGCAGGGCTTGCCGCTCTGGCCGCGATTGGCCTGGTGGCCACGCCTGCGCTGGCACAGCGCGACCCGGCCTATGCCGCCGCCCGCGACGCAGGCAAGGTGGGCGAGCAGCCTGACGGCTATCTCGGCATTGTCGGCGATGCGAATCCGGCGCTTCAGCGTCTGGTTGATGACATCAATATCAAGCGCCGCTCGATCTATGCCGAAAAGGCCAAGGAAAAGAAGACCACGCTGGAAGCCTATTCGCTGACCGCGGGTTGTGAGGCGATTTCCCGCACCGTGGCGGGCGAAAAGTATCGCGCGCCCGATGGCAGCTGGCAGACCCGCACTGCCGAACCGCCGGTTCGCGACGTGCGCTGCCCGTAATTTGTCCGCAGCCCATCCGGGCGGGGGGACAATAAACCTCTTCGCAGGTGCACAAAACTCGGGTGACCTGATGTTGACACTGAACAGCCCCCCTTCTAAGGGGGCGGCGCCCTCGGCGGGCACCTTGTTGCACATGTCGTGGCCTTCCCTTTAGAGACCACGACATGAGCGACGAGAAACCTGCACGAGAACCCATTCACGAGGATGCGCGGATCGACGCGCTCGAAGCGCGGCTTCAGGCCGCACGCGAGCGTGAAGAACAACGCAACCGGCCAACGGTGAAGGGAACCGATGCGAATTACCGCAGCGGCAACCGCGCTTTGGCCAGTCTTCTGGGCGGGATTATCGGCGGCTTGGTGATCGGCTTTGCGATTGACGCATTGTTCGGGATCGCGCCCTGGGGTCTGTTGGCCGGACTGTTCCTCGGAACGGCGTCGGCTTTCAGGACGATTATTCAAGGTGCGAATACGCGTCCCGCAGATGAGGCCCAGCGGCCGGATGGTGAGGGTTAGACCCCTTCCAGACCGCGTTAGGCCCCACCTAGGGGCGCGTTTCATGTGAAACATTTGGGGATCTTTCGATCGTGGCAGCCGAAGAAGGCAAGGTCGATCCGATGAAGCAGTTCACCATCGAGCCCATTCTGGGTTCCGATTGGCAGCTGGCTGACGGGATCAACATCGCGTTCACCAACTCCGCATTGTGGATGGCGATCACCGCTGTCCTGGTGTGGGTGTTTGTCGCGGGCGGCATGAAGCGCCAGCTCGTGCCCGGCCGCTGGCAGATGGCGGTCGAAAGCATGACCGGCTTCATCGACGACCTGCTTGAAGCCAATGTCGGCGCGGCGGGGCGCAAGTACGTCCCATACATCTTCACCCTGTTCATGTTCATCCTGTTCGGGAACCTGCTCGGCCTCGTGCCGGTCGGTCTGATCCCCGGGGTGCATGCCTTCACCTTCACCAGCCACTTCACCGTAACCGGCGTGCTGGCGATCATGAGCTTCTCGATCGTGCTGATCGTCGGCTTCGCCAAGCATGGTTTCCACTTCTTCTCGCTGTTCTGGCCGGCAAACACGCCCGCGTTCCTCGCGCTGCCGATCAGCCTGATCGAACTCGTGTCCTTCATGGTCCGCCCGTTCAGTCTCGCGCTGCGACTTTTCGTTGCGATGATGGCGGGTCACGTACTGCTCAAGGTGCTGGCGAGCTTCGTCATTGCCGGCGGTAGCGGCGGCATTGGGACCGGCGTTCTGGTCGGCGTGCCGAGCTTCGTGCTGATGGTCGCGATCAGCGCGCTCGAAATCCTCGTTGCGGGCATTCAGGCCTATGTGTTCGCGCTGCTGACTTCGCTCTACATCAACGACGCGGAAAACCTTCACTAAGGGCTGAAACGCCCTCTCGACTACCCCCGATAACAAACAGATTTTTTCTCAAGGAGTTTATAATCATGGACGCTACTGCTGCAGCTCTCCTCGGTGCCGGTCTCGCGGCGATCGGTGCGGGCCTCGCCGCCCTCGGCGTGGGCAACGTGTTCGCTTCGTTCCTCGAAGGCGCGCTGCGTAACCCGGGTGCCGCTGACGGCCAGCAGGGCCGCCTGTTCATCGGCTTCGCGGCCGCCGAACTTCTCGGCCTGCTCGCCTTCGTCATCGCCGTTCTGCTGATCTTCCGCTAAGATCCGTGCTGCGCCGGGCGGGGCGGGACATGTCCTGCCCCGCCCGGCGTGCGCTGCTGAACAGCCGGTAACAAAGGCCCATCATGCCTCAGATCGAACAAATCGCTGCAACACTTTCGAGCCAGGTCTTCTGGCTGCTGGTGTTCTTCGGCCTCACCTTTGTGTTCGTGGGCCTTGGAATGGTGCCCAAGATCATGGGCACGGTCGACCTGCGTGACAAGCAGATCGCGGGCGATCTGACAGCGGCGCAGGCCGCACGCGATGAAGCGACGAGCCAAGAAGAAGCCTGGCGCAAGCGTGAAAACGCCAACCGTGCCGCGGCGCAGGGCGTGATTGGTGAAGCCAAGGCCAAGGCCGCGGCCGCCAGCAGCGTCAAGCTCGCCGAGGCGCAGACCCGTCTTGATGGGCGCTTGGCCGAAGCCGAGACCGCGATTGATGCTGCGCGCACCAGCGCCATGGCCGAAATCGAAGCAGTCGCTGCCGATGCCGCGCGCGACATCGTTGCCCGCGTCGCCGGCGCCGATGTGGAACCCGCCGCGGCCCAGGCCGCGGTCAAGGAGGTGATGGCGCATGGCTGATATTCTGATGCTGCTCGCCAGCGGGGCCGA
>DLGU01000065.1:4499-4846 GCA_002482865.1 Porphyrobacter sp. UBA7686 | reverse complement strand
GCTTCCATCATCGCATCGAGCATATCTTCGCGCTCAATCCCTTGCGGGTTGCGGCCGAGGATGTGCAGGCCATGGGGGATCAGCGCCGCTTCCATCTCATAAAGCCGCGCAGGCAGCTCGCCGATGTCGGCATAGGTGATGTCGAGCGCTTCGCACTGATCGGCGACCAGTTGTGCAAGGTCAGCACGCTCAGCGGCATGATCGGCATCGTCAATCGTGGTGCGCCAGCGCTCGACGGTCGCCTTGAGTTCGACCAAGCCCTTGTACAGTCCGGCCTGCGCGAGCGGCGGGGTGAGATAGCTCACCAGCGTCGCGCCAGAACGGCGCTTGGCCAGCATCCCTTCGGA
>DLGU01000065.1:1124-4463 GCA_002482865.1 Porphyrobacter sp. UBA7686 | reverse complement strand
GGGTTGTTGGCGGCGTAGAGGTAGAAATTCGGCGTGTCGCCGATCAGACGGTCCGGCCAGCACTTGCCCGACATCCCGGCCTGCTTGCCCGGCATGAATTCGAGCGCGCCGTGCGTGCCGAAATGCAGGATGGCGTGAGCGCCGAAATCTTCGCGGATCCAGCGGTAGAAGGCGCTGAAGGCGTGGGTGGGGCTGAAGGTCCCTTCGAACAGCAACCGCATCGGATCGCCTTCGTAGCCGAAGCCCGGTTGCACGCCGACAAAGACATTGCCGAAATGCGCACCCTGGATGAGGATGTTGCCGCCATCGGACAATTGCTTGCCGGGGGCGGGGCCCCATGCGGCTTCGATTTCGGCGAGGTGCTTTTCGCGCTGCACGTGTTCATCGGCCGGGATGCGGTGGGCGACGTTGGCGTCGGTGCCGTAGCGATCGGTATTGCCCTTGAGCAGAGCGTCCCGCATCGCATCGACGCTTTCGGGGACGTCGACCGCATAGCCATCCGCGCTGAGGCGCTGGAGCGTGGCATAAAGCGATTCGTGCACCGCCATGAAGGCGGCGGTTCCGGTGGCCCCGGCATTGGGCGGGAAGTTGAACACCACGATCGCGAGCTTGCGGGCTGCACGCTCGCTCTTGCGCAGCTGGATCAGTTTGACGGTGCGCGCGGCCAGCGCCTCGGCGCGTTCCGGGCAGGCCTGCATCGGGCGGGCCTTGTGCGAAGCGGGACGGGCGCAGTTGCGATCGCAGCCGGTGCAGCCCTTGTCCGAATTGCCGGCACGGCCGCCGAACACGCTCGGCACGGTTGAGCCGTCGAGTTCAGGCATGGCCACCATCATCGTCGATTCAAGCGGCAGCAGGCCTTGCGGACGGTGCGCCCAATCCTCGATTGTCTGGAACTCGATCGCGTGGGCGGCGAGGTAGGGCAGGTCGAGCTTGCCCAGCACGTCGCGCGCGGCCTGCGCGTCGGAATAGGCGGGGCCGCCGACGAGGCTGAAGCCGGTGAGGTTCACCACGGCGTCCACCGTGGGCTGGCCATCCGGGCCGATGAAGAAGGCTTCGATTGCCGGGCGCGCGTCGAGCCCGCTGGCGAACACCGGTACGACTTTGAGGCCAGCGGCTTCGAAGGCGGCAATCGCGCCGTCATAATGCGCGCAGTCGCGGCCGAGCAGGTAGGAGCGCAGCAGGATCAGACCGACCGTGCCGTGCTGGCCTTCCTCGCGCGGGAGGAGGCGCAGGCTTTCGGAGATGCGCTGCTGGGTGCGCGGGTGATAGACCCCGGTTTCGGGGTATTCGAGCGGGGCTTCGGCCTTGGTGATCCCGCGGCGATAGAGCCGCTCACCAGCCGCATAGCGATCAATCAGCGCGCGGACCATGGCGACGACGTTCTCGTCCGAACCGGCCAACCAGTATTGCAGCGTCAGGAAATAGGCACGTACGTCCTGCGCGGTACCGGGAATGAAGCGCAGCAGCTTGGGCAGGCGGCGCAGCATCTTCATCTGCCCCGCGCCCGAATTGCCGCCGGGCTTGCCAGCATTGCCGCGCAGCTTCTTCAGCAGCGCAAGCGGGCCCTTGGCCGGCGCGTCCATCCGGTAGGCGCCCATCTTGGTCAGCCGGACGACTTCGCCCGCTGACATCAGGCAGACCATCGCATCGCAATCTTCGCGCCGCGCTTCGAGGCTGGGGAGGATCGCGCGGATGTGATCGTCGAGGAACAGCATCGTCGCGATGACAATGTCGGCTTCGGCGATGGCCGCCTTGCAATGTTCAAGCTCGCCCGCGTCGCTGCCCCATTCGGATGCTGCATGCAGGCTGAGATCGATACCCTCTGCCGCCAGTGCTTCCTCGGCCCGGTCAACGGCGCCTTTGAGGTGATTGTCGAGAGTGACGATCACGACCCGGACGGGCGCGCGGGGGTCCAGCGTGGAAGCGGAGGCGACATTACCGTGCATAATGCGCCTTTGCGTCATAGAGGGTTTCGAGATCGATTTGCCTGCGACCCTCAGCAGCGGCGAAATTCTCGGTGTTGCGGCGAGCCTTGCCGCGCACGAAGAAGGGGATCTTTTTCAGCTCGCGTTCGGCCTCTGCGGTCCATAGCGTGCTGTCGTCTTCCGCCATGGCCATTGCAGGGGCGGGGATGTCTTCCACCGGTGCTTCCGAAACGGCCTGCACCGATGCCTTGCGGGGCGAATGCGCCGCGTGGTGCGATGCACCCGCTTCGTCGGAGAACTCGAAATCGTCGCGGAACATGGTGAGCAGGTGCTCTTCAAGGCCCATCACCAACGGGTGGACCCAGGTGTCGAAGATCACGTTTGCGCCTTCAAAGCCCATCTGGGGCGAATGGCGCGCGGGGAAATCCTGCACGTGCACCGGCGCCGAGATGACGGCGCAGGGGATGCCCAGCCGCTTGGCAATGTGGCGCTCCATCTGCGTGCCGAGCACCAGTTCAGGCGCAGCAGCTGCGATGGCGTCTTCGACCGCGAGGTGATCGTCGGTGATTAGCGCCTCGATGCCGCAACGGGCCGCTTCGGCGCGGACTTCGCGGGCGAATTCGCGGGAGTAGCAGCCAAGTCCGCAGACTTCGAAGCCCAGTTCCTCGCGGGCGATGCGGGCGGCGGCGACCGCGTGGGTCGCGTCGCCGAAGATGAAGACGCGCTTGGAGGTCAGGTAGGTCGAATCAACCGACCGTGACCACCAAGGCATCCGGGAAGAGGTGTCGCCGAGGGCAGGCGTGGGATCTGCACCTGCCAGCTCGGCGACGTCGGCAATGAAGGAGCGGGTGGCTCCCACGCCGATAGGGACGGTCCGCACTGCGGGCTGATCGAAAGTCTTTTCGAGCCAGCGGGCGGCCTCATCTGCGATTTCGGGATAGAGGACGATGTTGAAATCGGCTTGGCCGATCCGGGTGATGTCCTCCGGGGTGGCACCCAGCGGAGCGACGAGATTGACCTCGACACCCAGCAGGGCAAGAATTTTGCGGATCTCGACGAGATCATCGCGGTGGCGGAAGCCCAAGGCCGTGGGGCCAAGGATATTCACGCGCGCTGCGCGGCCTTCACGCGGTTCGCGCACCACCGACTTGTCGGCAAGGGTGCGGACGATCTGGTAGAAGGTCTCCGCCGCGCCCCAGTTTTCCTTGCGCTGATAGCTCGGCAATTCGAGCGGGATGACCGGGCAGGGCAGGCCCATCGCCTCGGACAGGCCAGCCGGATCGTCCTGGATCAGTTCGGCAGTGCAGGACGCGCCGACGATGATCGCTTGCGGCTTGAACCGGGCGACCGCTTCGCGCGCGGCATCCTGGAAGATCTGCGCGGTATCCTTGCCCAGATCGCGGGCTTCGAAGGT
>DLGU01000065.1:0-1072 GCA_002482865.1 Porphyrobacter sp. UBA7686 | reverse complement strand
GTATCGCCCTGCGGTGCGTGCAGCACGTAGTGGAGCTTTTCCATCGCGGTCGCGACGCGCATCGCGCCGACGTGCGGGGGGCCTTCATATGTCCAGACAGCCAGTTGCATCGCCTAGATCTCCAGCATGTCCCGGCGCCGCAGCGGCCGGGCAAAGAGTTCGGCAAGATCGGCGGCTTGGTCGAAGCCATGGATCGGCGAGAAGACGAGTTCGATGGCCCACTTGGTGGTCAGGCCTTCGCCTTCGAGTGGGTTGGCAAGGCCAAGCCCGCACACGGTAATGTCAGGGCGGTCGGCGCGCACACGATCAAGCTGGCGATCGAGATGCTGGCCTTCGCTGAGGCGTACGTTGGGGCCGAACCGGTCCAGCTCGCGGGCGAGATGCGCGCGGTGGAGATAGGGCGTGCCGACTTCGACCAGCTCCATGCCCAATTCATCCTGCAAGAAGCGCGCGAGCGGCACTTCAAGCTGCGAGTCGGGCAGGAAGGTGATGCGCTTGCCTTCAAGCTGCGGGCGCAGATTGGCGAGCGCGCGGGCCGCGCGGGCGCGGCCGGGCGCGATCACTTGTTCGGTCAGCGCGCGGTCGATGCCGAAGGCCTCGCCAGCAGCGCGAAGCCAATCGCTCGTGCCGTCGACGCCGAAGGGGAACAGTGCTTCGATCCGCTGAGCGCCGCGACCTTCGAGCGCCATCGCGGTTTCACCCAGGAAGGGCTGGGCCAGCAGGTAGCGGGTGCCAGGGCCAACGCTCGGCAGATCGCGGGCGTTGCGGGCGGGCAGACAGCCGACCTTGGCGATACCCATTTCGGCAAACAGCCGCAGGAACTGGTCTTCGACAATGTCAGGGAGGCTGCCGACGATCAGCAGCTCCTTGGGCGCATCGGCGGGAAGGGCAGGCATCACCGGCACCAGCGCTGACAGGCAGGCATCTTCGCCTTGCGTAAAGGTCGTTTCGATCCCGCTGCCCGAGTAATTCAGAATGCGGACGCGCGGCATATGCACCGCGCCGAGGCGCTGGGCAGCCTTGGCGAGATCGAGCTTGATCACTTCCGACGGGCACGATCCGACCAGGAACA
>DLGU01000039.1:2691-4276 GCA_002482865.1 Porphyrobacter sp. UBA7686 | reverse complement strand
GCGCTCGATCAGGTTGAGATAGGACGGCGAAATCCCGAGGATGCTCGCCATCGCGGCTTGGGTCTGCCCTTCGCGCTTACGCAATCGGCGGAGCGCGGGTCCGGCGAGGAGGTTGGTGTCAGCCATGGGTGTTTTGTAAATTACTTTACCGATTGACACAATATTGCGGGCAATTGTCGGCATAGCGACACGAATTTCTGTAAGTTTCCCTGTCATGCTGCGGCGCAACACGCCAAAGCCTGCCCATCCAGCGGCGCGAGTCTGCAAGGCCTCAAACCCCTCCCCAGGATGGACAGGAGACACTTATGACCTACCAGAACACCATCACCCGGATGCAGGGCATCGTTTCTGCCAACGGATCGAGCTGGGCCGCTATCGACCCCGAAAGCGCCGCCCGCATGGTCACCCAGAACCGTTTCCGGACCGGGCTCGACATCGCCAAGTACACCGCCGGAATCATGCGCGCCGACATGGCTGCCTACGATGCTGACCCTGCGAAATACACCCAGTCGCTCGGCTGCTGGCACGGCTTCATCGCGCAGCAGAAGCTGATCGCGATCAAGAAGCACTTCGGCACCACCAAGCAGCGCTACCTCTACCTTTCGGGCTGGATGGTTGCAGCTCTGCGCAGCGAGTTCGGCCCCCTGCCCGACCAGTCGATGCACGAGAAGACCTCGGTGCCCGCCCTGATCGAGGAGCTGTACACCTTCCTCAAGCAGGCCGACGCGCGCGAACTGGGCATGATGTTCCGTGCCCTCGACGCCGCCCGCAAGGCCGGTGACGCGGTCGAAGCCAAGCGTATCGAGAACGCCATCGACAACTACGAAACCCACGTGGTGCCGATCATCGCCGACATCGATGCCGGCTTCGGCAATGCCGAGGCGACCTATCTGCTCGCCAAGAAGATGATCGAAGCGGGCGCCTGCGCGCTTCAGATTGAAAATCAGGTGTCGGACGAAAAGCAGTGCGGCCACCAGGACGGCAAGGTCACCGTGCCGCACGAGGATTTCCTCCAGAAGATTCGCGCTTGCCGCATGGCCTTCCTTGAAATGGGTCTCGACGACGGCGTCATCGTCGCCCGGACCGACTCGCTCGGCGCTGGCCTGACCAAGCAGATCGCGTTTTCGAAGGAGCCGGGCGATCTGGGCGATCAGTACAACAGCTTCCTCGATGCCGAAGAAGTCGACCCCGCCAACATCACTAATGGCCAGGTCTTCATTAGCCGTGACGGCAAGCTGCTTTCGCCCAAGCGTCTGCCCTCGAACCTCTACCAATTCCGCGCGGGAACGGGCGTTGACCGCGTGGTGCTCGACTGCATCACCTCGCTTCAGAACGGTGCCGATCTGCTGTGGATCGAGACCGAAAAGCCGCACGTCGAACAGATCGCCGAAATGGTCGACCGCATTCGCGAAGTCGTGCCGAACGCCAAGCTGGTTTACAACAACTCGCCCAGCTTCAACTGGACGCTGAACTTCCGTCAGCAGGTGTTCGATGCGTGGGAAGCGGCGGGCAAGGACGTGTCGGCCTATGACCGCGCCAAGCTGATGAGCGTCGATTACGACGGCACTGAACTGGGCGCTGAAGC
>DLGU01000039.1:0-2678 GCA_002482865.1 Porphyrobacter sp. UBA7686 | reverse complement strand
AAGATCCGCACCTTCCAGCGCGACGCTGCTGCACGGGCCGGGATCTTCCACCACCTCATCACCCTGCCGACCTATCACACGGCCGCGCTCAGCACCGACAACCTCGCCCGTGAGTATTTCGGCGAGCAGGCGATGCTGGGCTACGTCAAGAACGTGCAGCGCGAGGAAATCCGTCAGGGCATCGCCTGTGTGAAGCACCAGAACATGTCGGGCAGCGACATTGGTGATGATCACAAGGAGTACTTCGCCGGTGAAGCCGCGCTGAAGGCTGGCGGCGCGCACAATACGATGAACCAGTTCGAGGCGGCATAAGCCGCCCGGGAGAGGAGCCGGAAGGTCGCGTTATTGTGGCCTTCCGGTTGCCTGCAAAGCCGCCTAAGGGCGTGAGACCATCACCCCGAGGAGAGTGACGATGACCGATACCGAAACCCCGAATCCCGAGCCGGCACGCGCCCGCGCTCTGCTTTCGACCGCGGACATGAAGCTGCTGCGCCGCGCGCTCGAAAGCCACGCCCGCAACACCGAAGACCGTGAGGAGCTGGCCAAGATCAACGCTCTGCACCACCGTCTGGGCACTTACGTTCCCTCGTAAGGCTTCACCCGTTTTACAGTTCTCCTGGGGAGGAGAAACGGCCGTCGGAATGCGCCCCAAAGGCGCGCTCCGGCGGCCGCATTTGTCTAGACGCCCTTCTTGCCCATCAGATCGAGCGTCGCTGCGGTTAGCGCCTCAGTCGCGGTGGCGATCACCACAGGGGCATCCGGCGCCCAGAACGGGGAGTGGAGCGAAGGCAGCGTGATCTCGCCCTTCTGCGCCTTGGCCCATTCCTCGGCCCGCACGCCGCCGACCCAGAGGATCAGCGATTCCACATTCTCGCGGTCGGCGCGGTAGAACTGGCTGAAGTCCTCTCCGCCCATCACCGCAGGCACCTCGAACACCCGGTCTTCGAAGCGCGGTTTGAGCCCTGCGACGACCCGCTCCGTTAGAGCAGGCGTGTTGTAGGTTGCCGGAACGTAGGGGTCGGCGACCGTGACCTTGGGCAGCTTGTCCTCAGGCATCCCAGCGGCAATCGCCTCGCCCCGCGCGATCCGGGCGATGCCTTCTAGCAACTGCTTCCTCGCCGCGTCAGAGTAGCTGCGGACCGTGATCTGGAGCCGGGCTTCATCGGGGATGATGTTGTGCTTCGATCCGGCCTGGAAGCTGCCGACCGTGACCACCGCCGAATCGGTCGGGTTCAGCTCGCGGCTCACTAGAGTCTGCAAGCGCATGACGATGGCCGAGGCGAGCACCACCGGGTCCTTGGTCGTATGCGGATAGGCACCGTGACCGCCGACGCCCGGCACCACGATGTCGACCGAGTCCACATTGGCCAGAGCGAAGCCATTGGCGTAGCCGATATGCCCCGCCGGAGCCTGCGCCGCATCGTGGAAGGCCAGCACGTAGTCGGGTTTGGGAAAGCGGGTGTAGAGCCCGTCATCCAGCATCGCCTTGGCGCCTTCGCCGATCTCCTCGGCGGGCTGGAGGATCATCACCAGCGTGCCTGACCACTGATCGCGCCGGGCAACGAGCTGCTGCGCAGTGCCGATCCATGCGGCCATGTGGGTGTCGTGCCCACAGGCGTGCATCACGCCGGTCTCGATCCCGGTCTGCGGCACGGCGCGGCGCTTGGAGGCATAGGGCAGTCCGGTCTGTTCGATCACCGGAAGCCCGTCCATGTCAGCGCGCAGCATCACAGTCGGGCCGTCACCATTCTTCATCACCGCGACCACGCCGGTCTTGCCAACGCCTTCGGTCACCTCGAACCCCATCGCCCGAGCGCGGGCGGCGAGCTTCTTGGCGGTCTCGACCTCCTGAAAGCTCAGCTCAGGGTTGGCGTGCAGGTCCTTGTAGAGCTCCACGAGGGCGGGCAGGTCTGCCGCGACCGCATCGCGCAGTTCGTCCGCCTGTGCTGGCACTGCCATGAGCGCCACGGCGGCCACCCCTGCCCGAATCGCCTTGATCCGCATCACGCTTGCCTTTCGTTCAGTTGCACGTGCCCTTGGACCCGTGTTGGAGACACATGAGACACTGTCCAAGGAGAGAAAAACCGCCCCGACTGGGAAAGCCCCCGCCACATGGCCAGACGTGGTCTCAGCAGAGGGGTGCAAACTGTCATTACCGAAGCATGGCACAGCTGGCCCAGATTAGGAAAGCCTCCTGGCCCTAAAGCCCATACCACACCACCAGCAGCACCGAGAGTACCGTCACCATCAGCGCGACCAGCGGTACCCCGGCGCGCATGTAGTCGCCGAATTCGTAGCCACCTTCGGACATGATCAGCAGGTTGGTCTGATAGGCAATCGGTGTGGCAAAGGAGAGGTTGCAGCCGAACAGCACCGCCAGCACCAGCGGTTCAGGCGGCAGTCCGAGCTGCATGGCGATGCTGTAGGCAATCGGTGTCCCGATGGTCGCCGCGGTCGCGTTGGAGGCAAAATTGGTGAGGATCGTCACGAACAGCATGATCGCCGACAGCACCAGCGCAGGCGGCAGATAGGCAAGGCCGAGCGAGAGCGCCTGCCCCAGCCAATCCGCCGCCCCGCTCTCGTCGATCACCCGGCCGATGGCGAGGCTCGCCGCGATCAACACAATCACCTTGGCCGAAAGCGCGCGGCCGACCCGGTCGAACTTGACGCAGCCGGTC
>DLGU01000045.1 GCA_002482865.1 Porphyrobacter sp. UBA7686 | reverse complement strand
TCTCCTCGGCCAGCGGGATGAATTCGACCGGGTTGACGCGCCCGCGCGTGGGATGGTTCCAGCGGATCAGCGCCTCGAACCCGGTCAGGCGGCGTTCGGCGAGGCTGTAGAGCGGCTGGAAATTGAGCTCGAACCCGCCTTCCTTGATCGCGGCGCGCAGGTCCAGCTCCAGCTGGCGGCGCTGGCGGGCGGCTTCGTCCAAGGCAGGCTCGAAGAAATGGTAGGTCGACTTGCCCTCATGCTTGGCGCGGTAGAGCGCGAGGTCGGCGTTCTTCATCAGCGTGTTGCCGTCGTCGCCATCGCCGGGTGCCATCGCGATCCCAATGCTGGCGCCGCATGAGACGTTCTGGTCGTTGATCGACAGCGGCCGGTCAAAGCAGCGCTGTAAGGCATCAGCAATATTGCCAAGGCTCGCCTTGTCATCGATCCCATCGATCAGGATTGCAAACTCATCGCCGCCCAGCCGCGCGAGAAGCGCGTCAGGCAAGTCTTCGCGCAGGTGATCGGCGATGATCCGCAGCAAGGCATCGCCCGCTGGATGGCCGAGCGTGTCATTGACCATCTTGAAGTCATCAAGGTCGACATAGGCGACCATCACCTGCTCCCCCACCCGGCGGCGCGACAGGGTGTTGGCGAGCTGTTCGGTGAACAGCTTACGGTTGGGCAGTCCGGTAAGGCCGTCATGCAGGCCGACATGGATAATCTGGCGCTCCCGCTCCTCGATCGCGGCGACCATCTGGTTGAAACTTCCTGCCAGCCGACCGATTTCGTCATCGGTCTTGACCTTTAGGCTGACCTCTCGGCCCTGGCCGATCAGGCGGGTCGCCTCGTCCAGCTGCTGGAGCGGCTCGGTCACGCTGCGGGCGACCTTCCAGCTCAGGCCCAGCACCAGCACGATCCCGCCGCTCGCCAGAATGATCAGCCAAGACTTGAGGCTGGCGTAGGCCGCCAGAGACTCCGCTAGCGAGTGACGCAGCACCAGACGAGGGGCGATGTCGTCTTGCAGCACGGCAAGATCGGAGACGTGGTAAAGGAAGCGGCTTCTTTCTTCGCGCTCGAACACTGCATCGGCGCTGGCTTCGCGCAGCCAGGCGGGCTGGCGCGCGACATCAACTACTGAGGCTTCGAGCGAGATCGGCGCCAGTTCAACCAACCGGTCGAGCTCGTCACGGTCAAGCGGTTGAGCAATCACCAGCCAGCCAATCAGATCAGGCGCTTCGACCGGCGCGGCGGCGGCGAGCGCAAAGCCTTGCTCTGACCGGATGATCCCGCGCTTGCCGCCCTTGTCGAGCTGCGTCCACAGCCTCTCGGGGGCAGGCACGCCGGTCGCATCGGCGGCGAGCACTTCGCCTTCGAGTGTCAGCACGAATGCCATGTCGCTGCGAACCCGGCCTTCGAGACTGCTCAGCGCGCTGGCGATAGTTGGCGCATCGCCGGTCGCCACCGCCTCGCGGAAGCCAAAATCATGCGCGAGGACATTGGCCTGGTCGCCCATCTGACGCGCGCGCGCAGCAAGGATTTCATCGAACACGCGGGCATTGGCAGCGAGGTCACGCGCCGCGCTCGCCTCGCCGAAGCGCGCCAGGGCACCGACTGCCAGCGTGACGACCAGTCCCAGCACCAGCGCGAATAGCGCAGCGTAGAGCAGCGCAATGCGCGTGCTGAGCGTGCCGAAGCACAAGGTCGTCAGTCGCGCGAGCAATTTCTCGGGCGTGCTCATCGCAACGCCACCTTAAGCTTGTGGCTCTGTCCGCCGCCGGTAATGGTAATCGCCGACTTGCTCTCCCCCGTGGGCGCGCGCAGTTGCGGATGCCAAACGGTTAGCTTCGCCGCACCGCTCGCCATGCCGGACAGCGTGACATAGCCGTTGTGATCGGTTTTTGCAGCAAAGGGCGTGTCGGTCACACGGATATAGCCGCGCATCTGATCGTGGATGTTGCAACCCAGCTTGACGCTGCCGGTGATCGGGAAGCTCTGCGTGCGTGTCTGGTCGCGGCCGTAAAGATCAATCTCGAACCGTGCGGGCTTGGAGAAACTGTAGATCGAATGGCGGACATTATCGAGGTTGGGGAAGGCCACTGTGCTACCTTTGGCGACGATCAGAGTGCCGGGGGTAAATTGCTGGTTCTTCTGCGCCATACCCATTTTCCAAGCGAAGCGGATTGGCCCGGCAGCACCCTTGGCGCTGTGCAATTCGACCACCGCATCGCGCACCGGCAAGCCTGCCTCGTCGACCACCTGCACGCGCAAGGTGGCAGGCGTAGCAGCCTGCACCAGAACCGCGCCGCCAGCGAGGCTGACTGCGGACACAAGACCGGCGACAAGGGTCATAAGGGCTGAGCGGGAAGTGGCAGGATTGCGCATGATAGGCAGCCCGACTTAGGGCGAACATCTTAAGAAAGCCTCGCCGCTTGGTTTAGGTGGCGTTTACCAAGTGTCGCTAAATGCTCAGGGAATGACTTCGATCCACTCTTGCCTACTAGCGCTCGCCCAAGCAGCGGCAGTGCCCGCCGCCCCGCTGCCCGCCGAACTGCCGCAAATCGCCTATGTCCCCGTGCTCGATGCCGAGGTCGAGCCCACGCCAATCCGGCGTGCGGTCCCACCGGTGCACATCACCACGGCCTTTGACGAGGACGGCGTCCAGTCGGGAAAAGCGCGACTGTTCAAGGGCGGTAAGTTGCTACTGACGAACGGAGTTTCCACCGTTGAAGGCTCCTCAGGTGGTGGGATTGCGCGTTGGGCGACGATTGCCGGGCAGCAGATGCCGGGTGGGATCGGGCTCTCAGCCCACGCCACAGCGATTGAATTGCCAGACTATGGCTGGCGGTCTTACGGGGTCGCTGTAGGCTTTGGCGACCGGCTGGAACTGAGCATCGCGCGCGCCGATTTCGACACCCGCGATGTCGGCGCGGCGCTGGGAATCGGAAAAGGCTATACCTTCAACATGGACACGTTCGGGGCGAAACTGCGGGTCGCAGGCGATGTCGTCTATGGCGATCCATGGCTGCCGCAGATCGCCGTTGGCATTGAGCACAAGCGCAGCCGTGATGGCGCGCTGGTGCGTGCGCTCGGGGCTACGGATGACGAAAGCACGGATGTTACGCTGAGCGCGACCAAACTGGTGCTGGCGCGCAGCCTGCTGGTCAATGCGACTGTGCGCTACACCGAGGCGAATGAACTTGGCCTGCTCGGCTTCGGGACGACCGCGGGGGCCGGCTACGCGCTGCAATTCGAAGGATCGCTCGGCTACCAATTGTCGCGCCGCGCGGTGCTGGGGGCGGAATATCGATCAAAGCCCGACAACCTCGGACTGGGGGATGATGACTGGATGGACATCTTCGCCGCCTACGCCCTGACCGATCACCTGACCTTGACGGCGGCCTATGTCGATCTCGGCTCGATCGCCACCTTCTCCGATCAGCGCGGCGGGTTCCTGTCCGCACAGGTCGCATTCTGATCCTGCTTCGGGAGTTCTCACGATGCTGCTGGCCGCCACTGCTTCTGCCGTCCTGATGCTGCTGCAACAGGCCCCTGCCGAAGGGACCGACTGGGACGCCGAATTCGGGGTCGAGGTGAAGGAGCGCGATCCTGTCACCGGCGAGATTCCCGTCGAACCCTATGAGCAGTCGAACGCCAATGCCGGGGCGACGCCCTATGACAGCGCCGCACTGGCGCGCGATTTCGGTGGGCGGGAGGGTATTGCCCGGATCGCTGCACGCACGGTCGATCTCAGCGAGGCCGACCCGCGCGTCGCCGCGATCTTCGCCGCGCATGACATGGTTCGCCTCAAGCGCACCTTGGGCGAACAGTTCTGCTACCTGCTCGGCGCGGGCTGCGATTATTCAGGCCGCGACATGCGCACAGCTCACGCCGAGATGGGCGTCACCAAGGCCGACATGAACGCGCTGGTCGAAAACCTGCAAGCCGCCATGCGCGAAGCAGGCGTGCCGTTTGCAGCGCAGAATCGCCTGCTGGCGAAGCTGGCACCGATGTCAGACCAAGTGGTTGAGTGATCGCCTATGGCGCGTGTAGGCCGCCGTAGCAGATGGACTTGATCGCTTCCTGCCGCTGTTGAAGGTTACCTAGTGCAAGCGTGCCATAGTGACCGGTCTGCGAATGATCGGCATGGCCAAGCAGCGCCTTGAGAACGCCCTCCTCTACCCCGGATCGCCTACATTCGTCCGCGAACGTGTGCCGAAAACTGTGCAATCCTAGACCAGGCCGCTTCATGCCGATCCGGTCGAGATAGCGCGCCCAGAATTTAGATGGTTGGTAGCTCCAGTTGCCCCGCGGTCCCGGTTGCAGGTTGGAGAAGAGGCGCGTTTCGCCAGAACGTGATTGACGCTGGACGTATTCTATAAGGCCCAACGCGATCAGTGCGTCGTGAATCGGGACTAGCCGCCGTGATGACGAATTCTTGAGCTTCTTGCCGGTCCCTTCGTCGCGGTCGTTGAAGTCAAACACCCAAACATCTTCAATCTGTCTGACGTCGGCGACTTCCAACTGCGCCACCTCGCCCGCGCGGGCACCAGAATACAGCGCACACAACGGCAACCAGTATCGCCAGTCGCGTATCTTTTCGTTGCCCGGCTGGTGCTCCTTCTTGGCATGGCAGCCAACGAACAGTGGACTCGAAAATAGGTCCTTGAGCTGCACGTCCGTATAGGGAGGGAATTTGTGTTTTGCCTTGTCGATCCTACTGCGGAAGCCGACCGCGACGTTCTCTTCGATGTAGGCATTGTCCTTCAGCCACGCGAGAAAAGCGCTAACCGCCGAGACCTCACGATTCACGGTTCGAGCCGAACGGGTCTCGCCGCCCATGGCAGTCCATGTGCGCGCCGCATCGGCAAGTTGCATACCTGCCAGCTCGTCGCGCGTCGTCCACCGATGAGGAACTTCCGACAAAGCACGCTTGAAATCGCGGATGTGTGTCCGCGATATGGCGGTCACGGCGATCGCGTCACCGACAAACCTTCCAAAGTGATCGATGATTTTGCGCTCGGTAGCGAGTGTGTCAGCGCGCTTCCCTACACGAAGCTGATCGCGCTCATACAGATCGAACAATGATTTGATGCTCTCGCCAGGTGCTGCGCTTACTTCGGACGCGCGCTTACCTCCTAGTCGCTCGAATACAGCTTCTTGTTCTGTGTTCGCATCCTTCCCGTCCATCAGATCGGCAAGGTCCGAGCGCGCAAGCTGCACGGCCTTGGTCACTAGAGCCACTAGCTCATTCCAGCGCTCACCCTGAACACCATTGCCCGGAGCGACGTCCCACGATTGGTTGCGCGATACAGCTGCGGCAAGTTGTTCCATTTCGCGCATATCGTTCGGTGAGGGCAGAAGAGCTACTTGGGCTCGCTTGTTGCGCCTTTGGATAGCGAGGTCGGTCAAGTTGGTGCCCGACGCTGCGAGCTCCTCGCGCAACTTTTTGCGTTGCACGCGAAGAAAGCCTTGGTGGACATGCGACGTAACCGCCTCAATCATCGCGCTGGGCGAGGGAATATTGGGCAACGACGACGAGCACGAACGGATCTCGTCCCACTCCTCGTGCTGCCGCGCCCTGACTGCGATGACCCGGCGATTTGCTTCACGCCAGTCCGTTGTCCGCAGCGACTGCATAGCGTCTGGCGGCTTCCTACCGTTCCTTGCTGTGAGGATCGCCCCAATGTCGGCGGGCACGGCCTCGCGGTAATACCAGCTACTAGAGCCGGGGCGCTTCACGACATAGGGCATCTGGGGACTCGGCGATGTGACAGCGTCATGTGACATATTTGCTCATAAAAGCAAAACACGTTCAATACTTTATTTGGATCAAGGGCTTCTAAACAGACGCGATGAGAATCCTGTCTCCCCGACCA
>DLGU01000117.1:8416-9765 GCA_002482865.1 Porphyrobacter sp. UBA7686 | reverse complement strand
AGGGCGGGGGCCGAACAGCACGGGATGAGCATGGATCGGCCCGGGGAATTCATTGCCCGCCGCTAGCCGGTCGAACAGGTCGCCGCTCAGGAGTGTGTCCGACTGCGTCCAGTGCACCGCGAGCGGCATGGCGTGGTCAATCACGATCCGGGTCATCAGGGTGAGCACCGCTAGGCGGCGCTCGAACTGGGCCTGAGTCGCACCCTCGCGGGGCTTGCCGATCGCGTCGAACAGGGCGGCGAATTTCGGGTCTTCGTCAACCCCGGCCATCACCCCGTGCGACACTTCGAGCAGGATGTGGCTGTCGGCGCGCGCCAGTCTTTCGCGGATGTCGGGCGTGACGATGCCGGTATAGGCGGAACCGAGCGCCGCACGGAAGCACCCCATGTCGGCGGGCCGGTCAAGCTTTTCGAAGGTAATCATCAGCTCTTCGGTCGCATCGAACAGGCGGTAGAAGCGGCCGGGATCGGTTTCGGATTGATGGAAGGACGCGCCCGTGCGCATCCCCTCGATCCGCGCAAAATCGCGCACGACGGCTTCGAGGCAGTCGGCCCTTCCCGAGAACATCAGCGCGGTTTGCAGGCGATTTGGATAGAGCATGGCGCGGCGGCCTCTGGCATGGCGAGAGCCAGAGCCTAGCCCGCGAGGGTTAATTCCGGGTTGAGAGCCTCACGCGCCGCCTGCAATGCCGCATTCGGCCAGCAAGCCGTCAATCGCTTTGGCGATGCCGAAAAAGCCAGCCTTGGCGTGGGGCCACGTTGCGCGGTCAAGATCGCCGAGCAGCGTGTCGACGCGGCCCTGTGCGACCAAGGGTGCAAGATCGGGCCATGCNNCATAGCGCGTCACGGGTCCATCCGGTCGGAAGGTATGGCAGGGCGATCCGGTCGATTCCCGCTTCGGCCAGCAGGGGGGCAAGCGGTTCGCCGGCGCGCCACTCGACCGCCGGGCAGCCAAAGACAGCCGCAGCTTCCGCTATGCCGCTCGCCACAGCGCCAGTGGCAAAATCCGCAGCCGGAGCGCTGACCGCGCCGGCCGAGCGTGCGGCGGGCCGGGCTGCGCCGATCACCAAGGCAGGCGAGCCCTGCAGGGCGAGCGGGGCGTGATGCGCCGCTTCGTCATGCAGCAGCAGGGCGAAAGGCCGAGCCAGATCCGCGGCAGCCGCCGGGGCGGGCAAGTCGAGTTTCTGGCGGACATAATCCTGCGCTTCGGTCAGGGGTTCGGCGTCTTCAGCAAGTCCTTCCGCCGCCAATGCACCTTCGGGGCGACCCGCCGTGTAGCGCGCGATATTGTCAGCCCGCGCAAGGTAGTGCTTGCCCTTGGTATGGAGCCCCGCCACCCAGCGCCACGAC
>DLGU01000117.1:0-8375 GCA_002482865.1 Porphyrobacter sp. UBA7686 | reverse complement strand
TGCCGCAGGAAGAAATCCGCCCCCAACCGCCAATCAAGCTTCAGGGTGAAGATCCAGATGCTGGCGAGCCACATGCGGGCGTGGTTGTGGAGGTAGCCGGTATCCACCAGTTCCTGCGCCCACACGTCGAAGGCTTCGATCCCGGTGCGGCCTTCCACCGCTTCGGCGTAGGCTTTGCGCAGCCCTGCGTTGCGATCCAGGGCCGCAAGGGCGCCGTCCACGCCCTTCACATAATCGGTCCAGATTGCCGGGCGCTGTTCGAGATAGCCCTTGAAGTAAATCCGCCAGAACACTTCGGCGACGAACTTTTCTGCCGCGCGCGGGGCGTGCCTGCCAAGGACTGCTTCGAGCACCTCGGGCTCCTTGATCAGGCCGGCGTGGAGCCAGGGGGAGAGCTGCGAGACATTGCCGCGCCCGCCGCCTTCGCGCGGGCCGTCATCGGCGTTACGGGTTTCAGCGTAGCGGTGCCCGGCGGCGGGGAGAAATTCGGCGAGGCGGGCCTGCGCGGCCTCGCGGGTGGGAACGGGGTTCATGGAGGTGGCTAACCCGCTCAGTCGGGTATGGTTCCGGACGAATGGAGGCCGAGCCAACGCAAGTTGACGATCCAACTTGCCCCCTCGTTCGTATGATCAATGGGACACGCCGTTTTGGCGATACTCCCGCTTGCGCCGGAAAAACTTCCAGCCTCCTGCGCACCCCCGGCCTATGTGGCCCCAATGAGGATTACCCTATGAAGATCATGCATTTCACGCTCGCTTCGGTTGCCGCACTCGCGCTGGTGGCCTGTGCCAGCGAAACCCCCGCCGAAGACACGGCCGCAGACACGACCGCGATTGCCGATGATGCCACCCCCGCCGGCACGATTGTAGAAGTCGCCCAGGGCAATGCCGACTTTTCGACGCTGGTGACCGCAGTGACGGCGGCCGAATTGGGCGAAACGCTTTCCGGCACCGGCCCGTTCACTGTCTTTGCGCCGACCAATGATGCCTTTGCCAAGCTGCCTGCCGGCACGGTGGAAAAGCTGACCACCGACGACAAGGATACGCTGAAGGCGATCCTGACCTACCACGTGGTCGAAGGTGCGGTTGATGCAGCCACGCTGACCACCGCGATCACCGAAGCGGGTGATGCAGGCTATACCGTCCCCACCGTAGGCGGCGGCACGCTGAACGCGAAGATTGTCGACGACGGCGTGGTGCTGACCGATGCGGCCGGGAACACGTCCAAGGTCACAGCGACCGATGTCGCAGCGTCGAATGGTCTGATCCATGTGATCGATACCGTGCTGATGCCGAAGTAAATTCCGGTAGGTGATTAAGGTCTGGCAAGGGCGGGCACCGGGCGACCGGTGCCCGCCTTTTGTCTTTAGCCCCTTTGCTATGGTGCTGAACGCGGGTTAGATGACTGGCGTCAAAGGAGTTTCGTCATGCTCACCAAATATCGTTGGCCCCCTCTGTACCTTATGCTTGCTGTGGCTCTTCCCGCTTGCACCCCGACCGGCGAAGATGGCATCGACCCCGAAGGCAAGACCTTCGACAGCGTCGCGCCGCAGGAGACTGTCACCCTGACCGGCACCGAGCCGTTCTGGAACCTCAAGGTCGAAGGTGACGAAGGCCTCTGGACCACCCCTGACAACCAGCCCGGTACGGCCTTTGCCGTCAAAAGGTTCGCGGGGAACAACGGTCTCGGCCTGTCCGGTACGCTTGACGGCAAGGAGCTGACCGCCACGCTCACCCCCGGTGAATGCAGCGACGGGATGAGCGACCGCAGTTTCCCCTTCGTGGCCACTGTCGCTTTGGGCGGGGAGACATTGAAGGGCTGCGGCTATACCGATAGCCAGCCTTCCACGGGCGGGGAGGCTCCCTGACCCGGGTCGACCTGAGCGATACCCCGTCCCCGTCCGCCGCGGCAGTTCCCGAAAGGCTTCAGTCAGGCGTCAGAACAATCCGGGCAACTCGCGCTGGGCGGGCGTCGGGCGGAGCGGCTGGAGCGGCTGGCGTTCGGGCAGCCTGAAATCCTGCCGTTCGCTCTGGCTCTCGTCGAGTCCACCCGGGCTGGAGGCCGTTCCGCCTGCTGTGATCGGGGTGCAGGCCCGTCCGCCGAGGAAGTCGAGCGCGGCAGCGATCGATGCCTCACGCGGGTCGCCAAAGGGACGCGTGGTATCGTCGGCAGCCCGGCAGGTGTTGGGCACCACGCTGGCCAGACCCGTGAAGTAATCGCCCTGACCGTTTGCATTCACCGTCTGGAACGCCACAGCGCGCACACGCAGGTCGCAGGCGGCCAGATCGAAACCGGCTTGCCCCACCGGCTTGCCGAAGGAATTGCTCCCCACAAGCGCCAGATTGCTGCCGAGATAGGGGATCAGGCTGTTCGCGACCAACTCGCTTGCCGATGCGCTGGCGCCGGTGGTGATGATGGCGACCTTGCTGGGTGCGATGGCGTTTGGTTCGGTGCGGAAGGTGCGGGTTGAATTCTGGGCCGACTTGGATGCGCGCAGCACTTCGCGGCTCCACACCTGACCCACGCGGCCGGACCCCATCAGATCGCCCATCACGTCGGCCACATCGACCAACCCGCCCCCGTTGTAGCGCAGGTCGATGATGATTTCGGTCACGCCCTGTGCGGCAAACTGGCCGAAGGCGGCGCGCAGCTGGTTTGCCGCATCTGCAATAATGAACGTGCGAAGGTTGAGGTATCCGACCCGTTTCGGCCCGTCGTTGAGGATGATTGCGCCGTAGCGGTCCGAAATGGGGTCCAGCGGGTATTCGGTCTTGGTGATGCTGCGCTCGACCACGGCGCCCCCGGGCTGTGTGAAGCGCAGCACGCGGGTCGTTCCCGCCGTTGGCGGCCCAAAGGCATTGACGACTGCCTGCGCGCCGCCGCTGGCAAACAGGCTGGTAACCGACTGCAGGTTTGCGCTGCTCGTCCCGACCGCGGTCACCTCGGTGCCGCGGTCGAGACCGGCGGCAAACCCGCTGGCGTTTTCATAAGCTTCCTGGACGAACACCCGGCGCGCGTCGGTGTCATAGAAAAAGCGGACGCCAAAACCGGCCGAGGAGCCGGAATTGATGAGGGCGTTTTCTTCCGCGATCGAGGTCGCGAAGGTGAAGAACCGGTCCCGGTTTTGCGCACGGGCGGGGGCCACGCGGGCATCGAGATAGTCGTCGAGGTTGCTGAAGGAGGCCGGGTTGGCGGGCGCGAGCAGATCGGGGAAAAGATACCATTCGTTGAGCACACTGTCGGCAAAGTCCTGCTGTGCGCGCAGCGAGCAGGCTGACGAGGTTGGCGTGGGGCTCGGCGTCCCGCCGCCGCCTCCGCCGGCGAGTGGTGGCGAGGACGAACTCCCGCCGCCGCCGCAGGCGACCAGACTGACCGAGAGCAAGAGGCTGAGAGCAACGCGACAGGGCTTCATGAAAGTGTGCAACTCCGCAAGGGCAACGTGTCCAAAGGACAGCCGACAACGTCCAGAGATGCAATGGCGCGCAGGCAAGAGCAAGAACGCTATGCCCGAAAGGCTGTCAACCTGCGCAAAAGCGTGACTTTTTTGCCTGCATTTGCGCAGTTTTCCTCAGAAACTGCCAAAAACCGACTTGCGCAGTCTCGTATCGGGCATCCGAACGGACTAGCACCAGCCCTGAGGTACTGACAGAATCATGACGGAATTCCCTGCCTGGCTCGCACCCCATGTGCCCGCATCCGCGCGTCATCCCGGCCTCGCCATTGCGAAGCTGGGGTCGGCGCAGGCGTTTGCGCGCGGCGGGTTCGCGCTGACCAGCCCGGCCTTCGCGGCGGGCGAGGCGCTCGATCCCAGCTTCACCGCTTCGGAAGAAGACGCCGTGGCTCCGCCGCTCGAATGGAGCGCGCCCCCGCCCGGATCGGCAGAACTGGTGCTGGTGGTGGAGGATGCCTCCTCCAAGGGCGACGAGCCTGCCTGCCACTGGCTGGTCTGGGGTCTTGCCGGGCAACGCGGCAAGCTGCTCGAAGGCGAAACCCCGCCGCGCACGGGCAAGAACGCCGTCGGCAATTCCGAATGGCTGCTGCCCGACCCGCCCGAGGGCGAAACGCGCCATTACCTGTTTCAACTGTTCGCGACCGACCTGCCGCTGGTGCTGATGCCCGGCGCGGGACGAGCGGAACTGCTTGCATCGCTGCAAGGGACGATTACGGCCTGTGCAGTGCTCCACGCCACCTTCACAGGCGGCGGAGACGATGATGCAGGCTGGGAAGATGATGATCTTTGACTAACCTGCCACTTAAATAAGGGAGTAGATGATGGCTGGCACGACCAACGCATTGCAGAAGCCGGTAACGCTTTCGGCGGACCTTGAAGCCGTGATCGGCAAGGGTCCGATGACCCGCGCCCAGGTGACTTCGAAGGTGTGGGAATACATCAAGGCAAACAGCCTGCAGGACACCACCGACAAGCGTCAGATCAATCCCGACGCCAAGCTCGGCGCGGTGATCGGCAAGGACCAGATCTCGATGTTCAAGATGACCGCTGCGGTCTCGAAGCATCTGAGCTAAGCGGCACGGCGCCCTTGCGGCGTCTTGCCTCTGGCACACATCAGCGGCGCGCGATCCGATAGGGTCCGCGCCGCTTTTGTATGTCAGCGCCCTTCCATGAAAGGGTGATCGTCCCCGCCTCGGCCAACTGGTCGGTGGCGGCGTGGACAGCGTTCATCTCGGCACGCCAATCGCTCTGCGGCCCGGCCAGGCGGCGCGCGGCTTCGCTCGGACAGATGGTTGCGCCTTCGGCCCGCTCGGCGAGCAGGGAGAGGATCGCGTCCTCGGGCGTCATGCGCCGGGAGGCATGGGGCGGCGGCGCAGGGGCCAGCATTCGCCCACCCAGAGCGCGAGCCAGATGATCACTGGCTGCGCGAACATCCTCGGCACGTGATAACCAAGACCGAGCCCACCATCGGCGCGCGCCATGTCCATCGCGAAGTGGTTGATGTTGGCGGGCCACACGCACAGCGCATAGAGCGCCAGTCCCCATCCCGCCGCCTGCCTTAGCTTGAGCGAGAACGGCTGCACCAATCCGATCGCGCCGAGGATCTCGGCCACGCCGGTCAGCAGCACCACCGCCGCGGGCGCGGGCACCCAAGCCGGGGTGATGGTGAGGAACGGCGCGGGATTGATGAGGTGGATCACGCCCGCAAACGCATAGAACACGGCCAGCAGCCAGCGGATGCCGAGCTTGATCAAGCGCCCGGCTCCCAGCCCGGTGCCGCCAGCGTGAAGCCCGCAAAGTCGAACCCCGGCACCACCACGCAGGAGACGAGGCTATAGCCGAAGCGCGGCTCACCGAAGGAGCGCGCCGCCTGCCATTCGCCCGGTGCAACCACGCCCTGCAACTGCTGGCCCGCGCCGACATCACTGCCGAGGATAACCGAGCGCACCGGCCCCGCATCATCGGCGGCGAGGCGCAGTTCGAGCGGATCGCCCGCCTGCCATAGCCATAGCTCGGCAGCATCGACCGTGTGCCAATGCGACGCCTCGCCAGCGCGCAGCAGAAAGATGATCGCGGTGCCACTGGCGCGTCCGTCCGGCCCCGTCTCGCCGCGCCCCGCAGCGGAGGCCGCACCACGCCAAGTTTCGCGATACCACCCGCCTTCGGGGTGAGCGGTCAGGCCCAATTGTTCGATCAGTCCTGCCGCGCTATCACTCATGCCGATGTCCTTGCCTGCCCCCATCCCCGGTGGTGCAGGCGCTCTAGCTTCGGGAGCCTCCTCCATGCAACTTTTCGCGCCTTCTCGCCTCGCCCTTGCGGCTGCGCTCATCCTGGCTGCGCCTGCCGCTGCGCAAAAGGTCAGCGAGGAACAGGCGGCTGCCACCGCCGCCGCCGCGCTTGAGGCCGCGCCAGTGTTCGACGGACACAATGATGCCCCCGGTCAGCTGCGTTCGCGCGAGAACAACCAGATCAACGCTTTCGATTTCACCGACACCATGGACGAGCATGATCACGTGGGCGGTGATGACGGGGCGATGCACACCGATCTCAACCGGCTGAAGAAGGGCAAGGTGGGCGCGCAGTTCTGGTCGGTCTATGTGCCGCACAACGCCAACGAGGCGGCGGCGGTGCAGCAGACCATCGAGCAGATCGACGTTACCAAGCGCCTCATCGCCCGCAACCCCGATACCATGCGCTATGCTCTGACCGCCGATGAGGTCGAAACCGCGATGCGCGATGGCAAGATCGCCTCCCTGCTGGGGATGGAGGGCGGCTATTCGATCGGATCGAACCTTGGCGTGCTGCGGCAGTTCCACGCGATGGGTGCGCGCTATATGACGCTGACGCACAATTCCAACATCCCTTGGGCGGATGCGGCGACCGATGCGCCCAAGCATGACGGACTGACCGATTTCGGCAAGGATGTGGTGCGCGAGATGAACCGTCTGGGGATGCTGGTCGATCTCAGCCACGTCAGCGAAGCAACCATGATGGACGCGCTTGATGTCGCCACCGCGCCCGTGATCTTCAGCCACTCGGGTGCTCGGGCGGTGACGGCGCATCCGCGCAACGTCCCCGATGGTGTGCTGAAGCGCCTTCCGGCAAACGGAGGGGTCGTGATGGTGGTCGCCCTACCGCGCTTCATCAATGAAAAGGTGCGCCAGTGGGACGCCAAGCGCGCGGGCGTGATCGCTCAGGCGCGGGTCGAGCATCTCGGCAATCCCGAGGCTGCGGCCAAGGCGGTGGCCGCATGGGTTGCCGCCAATCCCGAACCCAAGAGCGTGATCGGCGATGTGGCCGATCATATCGACCATATCCGCGAAGTGGCGGGCGTGGAGCATATCGGCATCGGCGGCGATTATGACGGCATGCCGATCGGGCCGGAAGGCATGGAGGATGTCAGCGGCTACCCGGCGCTATTCACCGAACTCGCGCGGCGCGGCTATTCGCAGGCGGAACTGGAGATGATCGCCAGCCGCAACATCCTGCGGGTAATGCGCGCTGCCGAAGCCTATGCGGCGCAGGCAGCGAACGTGCCGCCGATCGAGACGCTGATCAACCCTCCTGCCAAATGATCAATGGCTCGCGTTGTAAAGCGCAGGGATGATCCAAACGAGGCTCATCGCGATGACCGCAAAGCCGAGGCTGAAGGCCAGCACATAGCGAAGGCCCGTGTTGCTGACCGCCCCGCGTGCGGCTTCGTCACTGATGCGGAATGCTTCGTTTGGATCGGCCATGTCTGCTCTCCCCGTTATTATTGACGCTACGGAAATATCTTCCGTAGCGTCAATCAAGTCAAGCGGGGGCAAATGGTTCCCGGTCAGTCGGCGTTGGGGGCGATCCCTTGCGCGCCGGGGCCGGGCGTTTCGGTGCGTTCGTCGGTATCGGGGGCGACCAGATCGCCTTGTTCAGCCAAATCATCACGCTGTTCGTCCGCAGCGTCGGTCTCCGCCTCGATCCGGCCCGTCGCTGTGCCCTGGCTCTCGACATTGTCCTGCGTCAGCGCGCCCGTCACCCAGATCACGGTCAGCGCGACGATGGCTAGGCTGAGGCTAATGAGCAGCACCCAGCGCACGACGCCTTCGTTGCTGCCACCCTTGGCGTCAGTCTCGTCAATCCGGTTGTCGCGGTTATGTGGCGGCATAGAGGGTCTCCTGCGTAATTGGCGGGAGACTATGCGTTGAATGGTGCCGGTGTTTCGTAACAATCGGACAGGGCGGGGCGCAAACAGGTCAGGGCGACCGTGCCTGCGCCCTGCAGTGCCAGTCAGTCGCGCAGCAGCTCGTTGATGCCGGTCTTTGAGCGGGTCTGCGCGTCGACGGTCTTGACGATCACCGCGCAGTAGAGGCTCGGCCCCATCGAGCCATCGGGCAGGGGCTTGCCGGGCATGGAGCCGGGGACGACCACGGCATAGGGCGGCACGGCGCCCATGTGGACTTCGCCGGTCGCGCGGTCGACGATCTTGGTCGATGCGCCGAGATAGACGCCCATCGACAGCACGGCGCCTTCGCCCACGCGCACGCCTTCGGCCACTTCGGCTCGGGCGCCGATGAAGGCGCCGTCACCGATGATCACAGGTTCGGCCTGAAGCGGTTCCAGCACGCCGCCGATGCCTGCGCCGCCCGAAATGTGCACATTCGCACCGATCTGCGCGCAGGAGCCCACGGTCGCCCAGGTGTCGATCATGGTGTTCTCGCCCACATAGGCGCCGATATTGACGAAACTGGGCATGAGCACCGCGCCCTTGGAGATATGCGCCCCGCGCCGCACCACCGCGCCCGGCACCACGCGGAAGCCTGCTTCCTTGAAGCGGTCCGCGCCCCATCCGGCAAACTTCAGCGGCACCTTGTCATAGGCTGGAGCACCCGAAGCGCAGTCTTCCATCACGCGGTTGTCGTTCAGGCGGAAGCTCAGCAGCACCGCC
>DLGU01000014.1:49197-49745 GCA_002482865.1 Porphyrobacter sp. UBA7686 | reverse complement strand
CCGGGCGAGGTAGATGCGGCTTGCCTGCTGGACCCGCTTGATGAAATCGAGCGCTTTCAGCTCGAACGGCAGCGCCTTTTCCGGCTGGCCCGAGCGCAGGTTCAACTCAGCGTCCCACATCGCATCAAGCGCGCTTTTGAGCAGTTCGCGCGTGTCGGGGTCGAGCAAGGTCGCCGCCTCGCTTTCGTCATGCACGTGGCCATATTCGGCCGTGATATTGCCGAGCCCGCCGAACACCGGCGGTTCCGGCGCGTCGCCGTGATCGTGGCCATCGCCATCATAGTGGTCGTGCTCGTCCTCGGCCTGCCCGGCGGGCGCATCCTTCTCGGCGACCGGGAGCGGCGGGCGACGCGGTGCCTCTTCTGCTTCCATCCCAACGAACTGGCCGTAGCGCAGTCGCAGCAGGCGTTGATCGACCCCGATTGTGTCTGAGCGCACCATGAAGTCGTCAGCGTTCACCTTCCCGCGTTCCCGGATCAGCGCTTCGGTGTCGATGATGACCTGCCGCTGGCTGCGGAAATAGGCGGGCATGGTCTGCTTCGCCATCA
>DLGU01000014.1:44843-49178 GCA_002482865.1 Porphyrobacter sp. UBA7686 | reverse complement strand
CCGGGGCCGCGCACCACCTGCGGGCCGGGCGCACGCGTGTCGGCAACGGTCAGCTGCGCCACCAGATCGCTGCCCGGCTGAAGCCCGAAAGCGGCAAGGTCGAGATCAACGACGAAGCGGCGACGCTTCGGATCGCCTGTGCCGGAGACCATCCGGCTGCGTTCGGAAAAGCTGACATTCTCACCCTCACCAATCGCGGTGGTGAGTGTCAGGCGGGCCATCTGATCGACGGCGTAATCATCGCTCGCCTCGAACACCACGCGCCAGCGCCGCTGTTCGGGCTGGATCATCACCAGACCCGACGCTGGTTCTATCACCTGCACCTGCGGCGGTTCGTCGGTGATGGGTTCAAGCCGGTGCGCCGTCTGCGACATCCGGGCTTTCTCGGCGGTGACATGATAGAGCGAGGGGATGTCGAGCCGTAGCGATCCCGACCACCCTTCCTCGCCCAGCGTCAGCGGCAGTGTCTGCCCACCGACAAGTTGCAGCGCTGCGGATTTGGCTTGCGGGGAAAAGGCAAGTGTCCATTCGATCCGCGAGCCCATCGGCGCACGAATGTCGAGGCTCTGGGCATAACGCGCAGGCAGGCCGGTATAGGCGGGGGGGATGATCCGCACGCGCTGACCGGTGAGGCGAGGCTGGCTGGGCGCGGCCGCTTCGGTTTGTGATGGAGCAGCGAGCGGCGGCGCTGACGCTTCGGCGGGCCACAGGATGATCGCGGCAAGCGCCACGGCTCCGAGTAACCACGCGGCGATGATGGGCCGCTGCGACCAGCCATCGGCGAGGGTTTCGGGGTCGATGGCTTCGATCCGGGCCGCGATCCGCTCGGCCTGCAGTTGTTCGAGCGGGGCGAGATCGGTGGAGGCAAAGACCAACCCGGCACTGTCTTCAAGCCGCGCCTCGCGCGCGTTGAGGCGGCGGACGAGCCAGCCTTGGTCGTATCGGCTCGCGAGGTGTCTGGCGGCCCATCCAAGCGCGAGGACGCCGAGCACCAGC
Source organism: Porphyrobacter sp. UBA7686 (assembly GCA_002482865.1). GTDB lineage: Bacteria > Pseudomonadota > Alphaproteobacteria > Sphingomonadales > Sphingomonadaceae > Erythrobacter. The sequence goes on along the minus strand of DLGU01000014.1, from coordinate 48,182 downwards.
ACACCTGCTGCCAGCCCGATACCAACCAGCCGCCAGCATAGGCCTGCGAGCACCAGCACCACCGGGCTCCACACCAGCATAGCGTTGATCGCGGCGCGCTGACGCGCCGGGGCGACCCAGTGGCTCGGGTTGAGCTCCCGGCTCATGGCGCGAACCTCCGCCGCCGGCTCGCCAGCAAGCGCTCGGCGAGGAAGACGATAGCGATCAGGATGCCCAGCCACGCGGACAGCTCACGCGGCGGCAGCGGGAACGGCGGGATGCCTGCCTTGGGCGCAAAGGCGGTGGACAGCACGCGGGTCGGCGGCGGCGCTGCGGGTGCGATCAGATCACGCAGCCGGGCGGCGAAGTCGGCTTCGAGCAGAGCGGGCATGGCGGCAGGCTCCAGCGGGCGCGTGAAGCGCAACAATCGGCCCGCACCGAAGGGCCCACCTTCGACCAACGTCTCGCCCACATCGTCGCGCCACAACGCCGTGGTGGTGTCGGGCATCGCGACCTCAGCAGCATGGCTGAGCACAGCGGTGCCGCCTGCGCTCACCCAGTCGACCACGGCTTGCGGAACGCGGCCGGGCGCGAGCCAGACCAGCACCTGATCGCGCGGCGGCAGTTCGCTCCCAGCGACAGCGTCAAACCGAGGCTCGTCACGCCATGCCGCAGCTGCCGCGCGGAAGTATCGCACTGGCGCTTCCCCGCCTGCTGCATAGCGAACCGCCAAGGCCGGGCTTGCAGCGGGGGCGGGATCGTCTGCCTTTTGGCTGCCTTTGACGACCTGCCACTTGACCGCGCGTGTCAGCCTGAGCGGCTCGGCATCGACGCCGTTCAGCACCGGCGGGACGAGGATCGTCAGCGGAACATCCGGCGCGAGTTCCGCATCGAATTGGCGGATCAGACTGGAGACTGTGGACTGCTGCGGCGGGGGCGTCTCGATGGGAGGAAAGCCCGGCGCAATCCACCGCAGGTCAGCTTCAGGCCCTGCACTTGCGCGGGCGGCAGCGACCTCGACACCGGATGCAACAAGGATCGGCGCGGCGTCATCGTGCCACCCCAGCACCGCGGGCCGCGCCAGCAACAGCGCCAGCAGCGCGACCAACAGCAGCCGCAAGGCGAGCAGCAACAGCTCGTCAAAGCGCAGCTTGCTACGCGGACGGGGCAGCGCGTCGAGCCAACGCAACGCGGCGAAATCGACCGGCACTTCCTCCGTCCGCCGCCGCAGATGGATCAGCAGCGGCACGATGATGGCGGCCAGCGCCGCAAGGCCAAGCGGGGCCAACAGCAACGGCGTCACGTCGGCGCTACCCCTGTCCCGAACAAGACGTGCAACGGCCGGTCGATTGGCTCGTCGAGCACGACGGTGGCATGGCGGATGCCGGCCTTGTCGAGCCGCTCGTCCAGCGCAGCCCGCGCGGCGGCAAAGCGGCTGAGGAAGGTGTCGCGCAGCGCCGCACCATCGCTGATCAGCTCCGCCCCGCTTTCCTGATCGCGGAATCGGAAGCCGCCATCGAACGGGAAATCGCGCTCCTCGGTGGTGAGCAGTTGGATCGCCACCACCTCGCGGCCCGCCTTGGCCAGCCGCTCGATCAGCGCGATCCCGCCTTCGTCGAAACAGTCGCTCACAAACAGCACCAAGTCGCGCGCGCCAATCCGCTCCCACAGCGGCGCAAGGGTCGCGTCATCAGGGAATGTGCCAGCGGCTTCTAGGCGGCTGAAATGGATCTGCATCCGGCCCGCCTGAGCGCGTCCTGCGCGCGGATCGGCCACACCGAGCGCGGCGTCCTGCAAGGCGATCCAGCCGAACCGGTCGCCCTGTTGCATCGCAAGCTCGGCAATACACAGGCCGAGCAGTTTGGCCGCATCGAACCGCGACCAGTCCGGCCGTGCCCGGTCTGCCTGCGCCATCGACGCGCTGGCATCGAGCAGGATCCAGATCGCAATCGGGCTTTCCTCCTCCGCCTCACGCACGAAGAACTTGTCGGAGCGCGCGAACAGCTTCCAGTCGATGCGGCGCGGTTCATCGCCCGGCTCGTAGGCGCGGTATTGCGCGAATTCGAGGCCTGCGCCCTTGCTGCGGCTGGCGTGCATCCCGAAGCCACGGGTGCCGGATATGCGCCGGGTCCTGAGCGTGAGCCGCTTCAACCGGCCCCGGATTTCGGGCGGGATCGTCAGCGGCGTGCGCGCCATGGCTCAGCCCGCCGGGGGAGGGATGCGAGCCAGCAACGCGGCCACCACATCATCCGCGCTCTTGCCCTCGGCCTCGGCTGCGAAAGACAGGAGCAGGCGGTGGCGCATCACCGGCGCGGCCAGCGCGGCGATATCCTCACGCGTCGCGGCGAACCGGCCGCTCAGCAAGGCGCGGGCCTTGGCGCACAGCACGAGCGCCTGACCTGCGCGCGGCCCCGCGCCCCAGCGCACATAGCTTTCGACTTCGGGCGGGGCGGCAGCATCGCCGGGCCGGGTCGCGCGCACCAGAGTGGTGATCCAGCTCAGCAGATCATCGCTCAGATAAACCTCGCGCACATTCGTCTGCAAGGCGAGCACATCACCGGCCTCCATGACCCGCGGCACGTCCTCGCCCGCGCGGCCCGTGGTGAGCGCCAGGATGTCGCGTTCTTCACTGGCGGTCGGATAGCCGACGCGGATTTGCAGCAGGAACCGGTCAAGCTGTGCTTCGGGCAGGGGATAGGTGCCCGCCTGCTCTAGCGGGTTCTGAGTCGCCAGAACGAAGAAGGGCTTGGGCAGCTGATACGTTTGCCCGCCGTAGCTGACGGTCTTTTCCTGCATCGCCTCAAGCAGCGCCGCCTGCGTCTTGGGCGGCGTGCGGTTGAGTTCGTCCGCCAGCAGCAGGTTGGTGAACACCGGGCCTTGCTGGAAGCGGAAAGATCGGTGGCCGGTGCCGTGATCCTCTTCGAGCAGTTCGGTGCCGAGGATATCGCTCGGCATCAGGTCAGGCGTGAACTGCACCCGCCGGAAATCAAGCTCCAGCGCGTCGCCCAGCGTGCGCACCAGCAGCGTCTTGCCCAGCCCCGGCACGCCTTCGAGCAAGCAATGCCCACCCGCCAAGAGCCCGATCAGCAATTGATCGACCACATCATTCTGCCCGACGATCGCAGTCGCGATGGCGCGCTTTAGGTCCCCGAGCTTGGCCATCCGCCGCTCAAGATCCGCCGCGCTTACCGGAGCCTGCTGTGACACGTGTTCAAACCCTTCAATTGCTGCCCCTCAATTGGAGAGCGCGTACATGATGATATTGACCCCGAAGCGGGTATTGTCCTCGGCGAGGAAGCGCTTGTTGCGCCAGTCGTAGTCCCATTCGCAGCCGTAGTCCTTGTTGCTGTAAAGCACGCC
>DLGU01000014.1:36363-44805 GCA_002482865.1 Porphyrobacter sp. UBA7686 | reverse complement strand
CCGTTGAGTTCAAAGCTGGTGGCAGGCGGCCCGGCGAACTTGAAGAAGCTTGAATAGAGCGGGTGATTGTTCGGCAGCTTCTTCATCGCCTCGCCGCCGAAGATCCCGGCCATCTGCGCTTCGAATGACTTGGCGAACAGGCCGTCGATATCGTGGTTGCAATCGTCCACGAACACAAAGCCGCCATTGCGCACATACCGTTCGAAATTGCGGCGTTCGACATCCGAGAATTCGACCGCCTTGTGCCCGGAGAGGTAGCAGAACGGGGCTGACAGCATCCTCGGATCGCTGAGTGCGACGACGTGCTCTTCAGGATCAATGCGCAAGGTGGTGTAATCGACCAGCGACGTCAGCAGGTTCGCGGGCATCCGCTGGTCGACATCCCAGTCGCCCGAATTGTATTTGAGCCGGGTGAACCAGAAGTCGAACCCGCCCGTGGCCGCGCCGCCCGCGCGCTGGGCTGCGGCAAGGCGGCTGCCCATCATCGCGGCGGCGAGTCCGCCTCCCAGCAACCTGAGGAAACGGGCGCGGTTCATCGCTGAATTGCTCACGTGACCCGCGCCCATTGTTCCTGTCGCGTCAGACGGCGTCCGACAGCGAGGTGAAGGTGAAGTCCCGGAGCTTCATCGGCGGCACCATCATCGACCCATCTTCGACCCGGACCGACCGGCCCAGCTCGTCGATATTGTTGAGCATGATGACCGGGCTTTCGTTGAAGCGGAAGTTCTTGATCGGGTACATCAGCTGCCCGTTCTCGATATAGAACGTGCCGTCGCGGGTCAGGCCGGTGAGCAGCACCGTCTGCGGATCGACCATGCGGATGTACCAGGTGCGCGTGACGAGAATGCCGCGCTCGGTGCTGGCGATCAGCTCGGCGGTCGACTTGGTGCCGCCCTCCATGATCGTGTTGCCCCAGCCCGCGGTTTCGGGCTTGCCCTGCTTGGACGCCCAGTAACGCGAATACTGAAGGTTCGCGACCTTGCCGGCATCAATGATCTTGGTCCGCTCGCGCGGCAGGCCGTCACCATCCCACGGCATGGCGGGGACCGTGGGGTTGGCCGGATCGGTGTAGATGTTGACGCGCGGATCCATGATCTGCTCGCCGATCTTGTTGCCGCCGCCCTGCTTGCTGAGGAAGCTGCGCCCTTCATCCGCCGAACGCGCATCGAAGAAGTTCATCATGAAGCTGATGAGGCCAGAGGCGGCCGCAGGTTCAAGGATCACGGTGTACTTGCCGGGTTCCAGAGCCTTTGCATCGACGGAGGCCGCCGCTTTGCGCATCGCGATCTGGATGTCGGTGCCCGCATCCAATTCCGCCACGTCCTTGACGTTGCTGGCGACCCAGCCTGACCCGCGCCCGTCTTCGGTGCGCACGGTGCAGGTGTAATCCGCGATCGTGGAGCGCTGATAGCCGAAATTGCCGTTGGAATTGGCGTGGGCAAAGAAGGTGTGCCCGTCTTCTAGGAAGCCTGCTGCGATCAGGCCACGCTCACGGCAGGGCAGGATCGAGGCTTCGGCGATCTTGGCCCGGGCCTCCGCCGTCAGCGCGGCGGTCGCCTCGCTGAAGGTCTCGGTCGCAGTGTATGTCTGCTTGCCGACCGGCGGCATGTATTCGGGGTTTTCCGGTGCAAGCTTGGCCAGATCCTCGGCCCGGCGCACAACCCGTTCGAGCGAGGCATCGTCAAACTGGTTGATCGAGGCGGTACCCACGCGCTTTCCGAAAGCGACCTCGACCGCGAGCTGGACATCATCGACGATGCCCGAAGTGGAAATATCGTTGCGCGCGAACCGGACATTGCCGCCGATCCCGCCGCTCAGCACGGCGCTGGCGTTGTCCGCGGTGGAAAAGGCGATCACCTTGTCGAGGATCGCTTTGGCCTGCGCTTCTGAAAGAATGCTCATTGCTGCTTCTCCTGCGCGCGGTTCAGCCCAGCGACCGGGCGGTGTTGATGACGTTGATGCCGTTGAAGCGCGCGGTGGACGAGCCGTGCGAGACCGCCGAGACCTGGCCCGGCTGGCCCTTGCCGTCGAAGAACGAACCACCCATGCGGTAGTCGCTCTTGTCGCAGACCGCCACGCAGGCGTTCCAGAATTCCGGCGTGCGGATCTGGTAGGCCACGTCCTCGATCATGTCGGTGACCTTGCCGTTCTTGATTTCATAGAACAGCTGGCCGCCGAACTGGGCGTTGTAGCGCTGCTGGTCGATGGAGAAGGAACCGTCGCCGATGATGTAGATGCCGTTCTCGATGTCCTTGATCATCTCGGCCGGGCTGAGCTTGGCTTCGCCCGGTTCCAGCGACACGTTCGCCATGCGCTGGAACTGCACGCTGGACCAGGAATCTGCATAGCAGCAGCCCTGCGATTCGGTCAGGCCGAGGATGTGGGCCTGGTCGCGGATGACCTGGTAGTTGACCAGCTTGCCCTTGGAGATGAGATCCCAGCGCTGCGTCTTGACGCCTTCGTCGTCGTAGCCGACCGCGCCCAGCGAGGTGGGCTGGGTCTTGTCGGCGACGATGGTGACCTTGTCGCTGCCGTACTGGAATTTCTCTTTCCACTTGTCCAGGGTTGCAAAACTGGTGCCGGCGTAATTGGCTTCGTAGCCGAGCACGCGGTCGAGTTCCAGCGGATGGCCGACCGATTCGTGGATGGTCAGCCACAGGTGCGAGGGGTCGAGCATCAGGTCGTACTTGCCCGGCTTGACCGAACGCGCCTTCAGCTTGGCCTGGGCCTGCTTGGCTGCGGCCACGGCGTCCTCGACCATGTCGTAGGAATTGCCGTAGACCACCGCGCCGCCGGGCAGGGTGACCTTGTCGGCCGGCTTGGGCGTCATGTACTCGTAGCCCATGCCGCGCGGATCGGACAGGCCCTGGCGGACGCGGAACTTGCCGCTGGCCTTGTCCACGGCGGTGACGGTCATCGGTGCCCAGATGCGGTGGACGTCCTGATCGATGTAAGACCCATCGGTCGAAGCGAAATACTTCTGCTCGTTCACAAGGAACAGCAGCGAATTCACGAAGCTCGCCCCGGCCCCCAGTGCGGCGTCGTTGACCGACAACAGCAGGTTGACCTTGTCCGCGATCGGCACGTCCATCGCGTTTTTCTTGATCGGGGTGCGCCAGCTGACTTCGCCGACGCCCGGCGTCGGCGCGAGCTGCACCGGTGCGGTCTGGATGCGGGCATTGGCCTTGGCGATCGCGGTTGCCTGACGCGCGGCGTTGGCGACGGCATCCTCGGTCATCTCGTTGGTGGCCGCAAAGCCCCACGAGCCATCGGCGATCACGCGCACGCCGGTGCCGGTCGATTCCGTGTTGACGATATTCTCGACATTGCGTTCGCGGGTGATGACGAACTGGCGCAGGTAGCGGCCAACCCGGACATCGCAATAGCTCGCACCCGCCGCCGTCGCTGCGCCGAGCGCCGCATCGGCGAGCCGCTTCTTGACCGCGATGTCGATGGCGTCTTGCAGCTGTTCAGCCGCGATCGCTTTGCCAAAAATGGAAGGCGTCAGCGCCACACCTGTAAAAAAGGTGCTGAGCGCCAGAAAATCGCGTCTGTCCACGTGAATACTCCTCAACCCGGCCCGCCGCATCCTTCGGGGAATCCGAAGGCAATCCGGCCATAGTTCTGCACCCGGGGGGAATGGGTGCCGGAAGTCCGCGCGGTAATCAAACCGCTCAGCACGGAATGGATGGCAGCCCCCCGCCCGACACATGTGTCGCCCCGGTCCGTCATCGCTAGCAACCCTTCCCGGCACGCGGGGCAGCCGCACGACGAAGCGCAGGACTTTATCGACGAACAGGCCACCACGCTCCGCCAGATGCGTTGCTGCGCAGACCGGAGCGCCGGTGCGATTGATGCGACCCGGCCGGACCTAATCAGCGGATGATGCGATACAGCGGTTTGCTGCGACGTCATTGCCGGGTCTGACGCGCGGAGGATCGTTCGTTTAGAGCGCGGTAAAACGCATCGAGATCATCAACATCAACGTCGAGCAGTTCGTCCCAGCCAGCCAAGGTGGCCTCGATATCCTCCCGAGTGTGCCGCAGACCGCTATCGACCAAAGTCGGCGACGTGGGCACAATAACGTGGGGCCAGCGATGCCCTGTCAGGTTGTTGAAAGCCCAGCCAACCAGCGACAATGTGAGCACATTCGCCATGATGGGCATCAGATAAAAGAAGGTCCAACCGTCCGCGCCTGTCGCGCCCAGAGCGCACAACAACGCGCAGGCACCGCCCGGCGGGTGAAGACAGCGTGCAAAGGTCATGATGGCGATCGCCAGGCCGACAGCTAAGCTGGCGGCCATGTTGGGCTCGCCGATCCATGTTCCCAGACTCAGCCCGATGACTGCAGAAACGAAGTTGCCGCCGATCACGGACCAAGGCTGAGCCAGAGGGCTGGCTGGAACGGCAAAGACCAGCACAGCCGAAGCCCCCAGCGGCGCGATCAGAAATGGAAAATTGGTGGCCTGATCTTGCATCAGCATCGCGGTCGTAAAACCAGCTACTGCGATGGCAGCGGCCGCCCCCAAGGACCCCCGCAGCCATCCGAGTTGCCCAAATACGCCTTGCGGGATCAAAGAAGCAGAGTGCCGAAAGAGAGCCTCGAACAAAAAACTCGCCCCTCTGGAAGCGCGCAAGGCCGCCCGCTTCTACAATCCGCGTCTATTCGCCTTCACTCGTAACATCGTCAACCGGATGAATGGACAATGCTGCTTGAGCGAGCCTGGCGCAGAAGGTAGACGGTTGGCCGGGAACAGGGGAAAAATGTATGAAATCGGTTATCTTTGCAGCCACCGTCGGTATGTCGATCATCATGCCGTCGATGGTCGTGGCGCAGACGACCGTCATTCATGCCGGCCGCCTGATCGACGTGCCCGGCGAAGCGCCGCGCGGACCATCGACGATCATTGTCGAGGATGGTCTGATTGTTTCAGTCGTTGATGGGCATGCGGAACGTCCCGACGGGACTGAGTTCATCGACCTGAGCAATCATACGGTGCTCCCCGGACTGATCGATAGCCACGTGCACCTGACCAGCGATTCCGGCGGGTTGGCGGGACAATTGGAGGCGGTGACTCTGTCTCCCGCCGCCCAGGCCTTCAATGCACAGGCCAACGGGATGAAAACGCTGCGAGCGGGCTTCACCACCGTGCGCAATCTCGGCGACGGCGACGGCGCGGTCTTCGCGCTGCGCGACGCGGTCAATGCCGGCAAGGCGATGGGGCCGCGGATCGTTGATGCCGGCAGTAGCCTGTCGGGCACGGCCGGCCATTCTGACGACGCGCTCGGCTATCGTGACGAACTGCGACCCTTCTTTGCGGGCTCGGGCAGTACCTGCGACGGGGCCGAAGACTGCCGCCGCGCAGCGCGACAACAGATCGGCCGCGGCGCGGACGTGATCAAGATGACCATCACCGGCGGCGTCAACAGCCGGATTGGCGCGGGGCTCGGCAGCCAGATGTTCGATGATGAGGCCGCAGCGGTCGTCGCCACCGCGCGGATGTTCGGACGCAAGGTGGCGGTCCATTCGCACGGCGCCGACGGGACTCTCCAGGCGCTCAAGCTCGGCGTCGATTCGATCGAACATGGCACCATGCTCAACGAGGACGTCATCGCGCTGTGGGCGAAGAGCAAAACCTATTACGTCCCGACCTTGTCGACAGTGAACGGATATAAGGAAAGGCTCGCGGCGAACCCCGATGCCTATGAGCCTGATGTCCTCGCCAAGATCAAATGGCGCATCGAGATCACCGGCAAGACACTTGAGACGCTCGTGCCACGCGGGGTCCGTATCGCTTTCGGCACTGACGCTGGCGTGTCGAAGCATGGCCGCAATGGCGACGAATTCGAGCTCATGGTCGCGCATGGCATGACACCCGAAAGCGCATTGGTCGCAGCCACGATCAACGCCGCTGACCTGCTCGGCCTTTCCGATAAGGTCGGCACAATCGCACCGGGCAAAAGCGCTGACATCATCGCAGTCTCGGGCGACCCATTGAAGGATGTGTCGGTTTACAAGGATGTTCAGTTTGTCATGGCGCGCGGAACCGTGATCGAGCTGGATTAATCGGCCGGTCGGTATCCCGAACATTCACTTTGGGAGAGTGCCTGAAGGCAGGTGGTGCCGCTTACGTGACTCGAACACGTGACCCCATCATTACGAATGATGTGCTCTACCGACTGAGCTAAAGCGGCATTCCTGCTCGCGGCCCTAATCGTGTGGGCGCGCGGGCGCAATGCAAAGGTGGAGGCCCGAGCCGGAATCGAACCGGCGTGCAAGGATTTGCAGTCCTCTGCGTAACCACTCCGCCATCGGGCCGAGCCACCCAAGGCAGATGCCTCGGACGGAAGCGGCGCACTAGCGATTCGGGGGCTGCTTGGCAATGCATGTTTCAGGACGCTCTGGTTTACGCAACGTCAGTCTGGACCGCGCTGCGATCACGCGGCAAAGCTGGCCGCTATGACCATCGCCAGCCTGCTCGAACCCGTCACCGGCCAGCCCGGCCCGGCCCGCCTCACCCATGCCGCCGACTGGATGCAGGGACGCACGCTGTATGGCGGGGCTTCGGCGCTAGTGGCCTATACCATGGCGACCCGCGCCTTTAGCGGCCTGCCCCCCTTGCGTGCGGGCCAGATCGCCTTTGTCGCGCCGGTGGGCGAAGAGATCGCGCTCTCGGCCGAGATCATCCGACAGGGGCGGAATGTGACTCAGGTGCGCAGCGAGATCATCAGTGACGGGAAGGTCGCGCTCAGCGCCTTCTGGCTGTTTGCCGAAGGGCGGGAGGCGAATGCGGTCCAACCAGCAGCCCCGCCCGAAAACTGGCCCGGCTCGCCGGAAGATACCCAAGAGGTCACCCACAGCTTCGCGCCGAGCTTTGTCGCCAAGAACTTCGAACTTCGCCACGGCCAGACCCGGGGCGAGGATCGCGGAGCGACGGTGCGGCGCTGGGCACGGCTGACCGAGGCGCATGATCTCGACCCGGTCTCCAAGCTGGTGCTGATGGGCGACGTCATGCCGCCTGGCGCCATGCGGGTGATGCAGCGGCAAGGCCCGATCAGTTCGATCAACTGGTCGTTCAACGTGCTCGATCCCGAAAGCCGATCACGCGATGGCTGGTATCTGGCCGAAAACGCCAGCCAGCATGCCGCAGCAGGCTATTCGTCAGAGCGGCTGCGGCTGTGGGACGCTGATGGCCAGCAAGTGCTCGACGGGATCCAGTGCGTCGCCGTCTTTGGCTAGCGGACGATCAGCCCCACAGCTTTTGGGTCAGTTCCGGTAGCGCGGCAGCGTAACGGGAGACGTCCTCGATCCGCCCGGTGCTGACCCGCGAATAGCCTTTCCATTCGCCATAGGTCCCACGGATGGAAATCCCGCGTTGGCCCATGGCATCGCGCAGGGCGTCGGCATCGGGCACCTTCACGAAGACGAAATTGGTCTGCGAAGGGAGCGCGGTCAGTCCCGCCTTGGCGACGGCATCCAGGATCATCGCGCGGCCTTCCAGCACGGCGGCGCGCGACTGGGTGAGGAAGGGCGTGTCGTCATAGCTCGCAATCGCGGCCGCCAGCCCGGCGAGATTGCCGCCAAAGCTCATCAGGTGCGATTGGATGCGCTTGGCATTGGCTTCGCTGGTGATGGCATAGCCGACGCGCAGGCCCGCCATGCCGTAGATCTTGGAGAAGGTGCGGCACACGATCACATCCTTGCCGCTGCGCACCAGATCGACCATCGCGTTGTCTTCGGGCCGGTCGGTCAGCTCGTTATAGGCTTCGTCCACCAGCAAGGTCGCATGTGGGGTCACTTCTGCGGCAAAGCTGCGCAGCGCGGCAGGCTCGATCAGCACGCCGGTGGGGTTGTTGGGGTTGCACAGCTGGATCAGCGCGACCCCGTCAGGCGCCTTAGCCGCCATCGCTGGCAGATCGACATTCATATCGGCCGTCAACGGCACCCGGATCGAAGTGATGCCCTGCCGCTCGCCATAGATAACCGTCGTATCCCAGAACAGATCGGGGCACAGGATCGCGCCTTCCCGCCCCCACGCCAGCGCAATCGCGCACAGGATTTCGGTCGATCCGGCGCCGACAACGACTTGTGCGGGGGAGACGCCGTGCCGTTCGGCAATCATCGCGGTTAGCCGCATCAGGCCACGGTCGGCGTAATAGCAGCCCATCTTCGACGTCTCGGCAATCGCGCGCAGCGCCGAGGGGGCCGGGCCATAGGGGTTCTCGTTCCGGCTGAGCAGCGCCTGACCGATCTTCGGCCCGAAATCGGGCTCGGCAGCCGGAGTGGCCACCGCTGCGCCAAGCGCGGAGAACGGCAAAGCGCCAAGCCCGCCGGTCAGGCTGGCACTGGCGATGAAAGATCGGCGAGTGGTCTGCATGGGGAGCTCCTTTAGGTCAGGTGGCAAAGGGTCAGAACTTGGCGATCATCAAGACGCCGATAAA
>DLGU01000014.1:33336-36270 GCA_002482865.1 Porphyrobacter sp. UBA7686 | reverse complement strand
GCTGCCGCCACGCCCAGCGGCGCGAACAGCACCGATGTGGCGATCAGAACCGCGGCGGTGGGAAGGTTGATAAAGCCGAGCGAACCCCAGCCGCGCCCGCTCTCCCCCAGCCCGATGACGATGAAGCCGATGGTCGCCGGGATTGCGATGATGGCGCCCATCCCGGCCGCAGTGCCGATCGCGCGGTGGATCGGGGTGCCGCAGACCGTCATGGTCAGGGTGGTGAGCGTGCCGCCGCCAATGCCGAGCAAGGTCGAGAATACCCCCAGCGCGCTGGCAATCCCGGCGCGCGGCAGGCCGGATGGCAGCGCGGCAAACAGAGGCGCACCCTGCCGGGCGGGCAGCATGAAATAGACTGCGAAGGCCAACACCCCGGTTCCAAAGATCAGCGCGAGGTGCGCGCCTGAAATCCAGTCGGCCAGCGCCGTGCCGACTGCGGTGCCCAGCACCACCCAAATCGACCAACCTTTGAGCAGCCCGAAATCAACCGAGCCGCGCTTGGCATGGCTGCTGGTCGAGCGGATCGAGGTGAAGATAATCGAGGCGAGCGACGTGCCCACCGCCACATGCGCCGTCTGCTCTGGCGCGACGCCCAGCACCGGCAGCAGGAACATCAGCGCCGGGACAACTACGAACCCGCCGCCAATCCCGAATAGGCCGCCAGCAAAACCGGCCGCAGCGCCCGCGATCAGCAGGGCCGGTAGCGCGAAGGCGAGTGGGGAGAGGAGGCTCATTCACGCGGAGAATAGGCTCACGGCCCTAATCGCCAAGCGAATTTTTGCAGTGCAGCATGGGGTAAATGCCCCATACGGCCGCCGGCTGCCGGGTGGCTGAAGCGGGCGCTTACACGTCTTCGAAATTGGGCTTACGGCGCTCCATTTCGGCCATCACCGCTTCGACCTGATTGCGGCTGCGCATGATCGCGTGCTGCTCGATGCTCTCCTCCAGCAGGATCGCATCGGTCTCACGCTCCCACATGCCCGCTTGAAGCCGCTTGGCCGCGCGGATTGCGTGGGGGTTCTTGTTCGCGATCTGGCGGGCGATGGCGAGTGCGCGCTCACGCGGGTTCTCGTCGAGGTAGGTCGCCAGGCCGAGCGTCTGGGCTTCAGCCCCGGTGAATTCGCGGTTGGTGTAGATCAGCTCGCGCAACACATCGTCGCGCACCAGTCCGCGCCACAGCGCATAGCCGCCCATGTCGGGGACGAGGCCCCATTTCAGCTCCATGATCGCCATGCGAGTGGTTGGATGGACAACGCGGATGTCGGCTCCGCTGGCGATCTGCAAACCGCCACCAAAGCACACACCGTGCACCGCCGCGATCACCGGGACCGGGAGCTTGCGCCACTGCATCGCCACCTGTTGCGGGCGGTTGGAGTTGCCATAGGTGCGCTCGGTCAAGCTGGGCTCATCCTCGGGCGGCTTGCGCGAGAAATTCGATAGGTCGAGCCCGGCGCAGAACGCCCGCCCCTCACCCGACAGCACAACCGCGCGCAGGCCCTTCATCCGCTGAAGCGTGCTGCCCGCCTCGATGATGCGCTGAAACATCTCCGGGTCGAGCGCATTCATCTTGTCGCCCCGCACGAAGCGGACTTCGGCGACGCCATCTTCGCCAAGGTCGATAGCGACGCGGTCATTGGCGATCGTGGTGGCGGTAGCGGACATAGCGATGTGATCCCTCAAGGCGTGGTTTTGACCGCAAGATTGGCTGATCCGCCGCGCCCTGTCCAGAGATGCCTAGGCTAAGGCGGCACGAAGGTTTAGACTGCGGCAAAGAAGCTCGCGCCATCCATCAAGGCCATATCAGGCCCGCGCGCTCAGCATTGCCGCGAGGCGATGGAGATCGTGGCCGAAGCGCCAGTCGCGATAGGATCCGAAGCGGATTAACCGGATACGGTGCTGCACCAGACCAGCGAAGAGCAGCGCAACCTGACAAAAGCCGGGGGCTGCCGCGAGCACAAGATGCGCCCCGGGCGAGACCTGATCGACTGTGCCTTTCACCAGATGCGAGCTGAAAGCCACGACCTGAAAGGCGGCGATCAGGATGGGATAGGTCCGATTGGCATTAAGCGCGACGAGGATAAGCCCAATCAGCGCGGCTGTATCGGCCAGGCCGAAAAACAGCGAAAATGCGCTCAGATCATCGATCCCGTCGCTCAGCGTCTGGAACATCAGCGAAGGCGCAACGATGGTGCTGACGAAGACAATGGCCAAGCCACGTTCCGGACCGCCCCCCCAGCACCACATCGCGAACAGCAGGCTGAGGAAAATGATGTTCTGAATATCGACCAGATGGGCGCTGATGAAATCGGAGATCATCGTCGCACCGCGCACAAATCGGCAGCGATCACAATTGGTGCTGCCGCAAGTCTGGCCGCAAATCTTCGATCAGCGCCAACCATATCAGCGCGGACGGCCACATGCAGGGTAGCAACCCGAGGTGGCTGCGGTCTGCACGGGCACGGGCGCGGTCCAGTCCCGCGCCGAAAGCGCTGCCTTGTCTTCCACCACATCGCTCAGAACCACGGCGGCATTCACGCTCAGGATGACCGTGGCCAGAATGCAGGCGGCAATCGAGAGGATCGCAAGGAGCCGGAAGGGCACGGCATTCTCCCCTTCGAGCAGCTTGGGGACAAGCTGCGGCTCGCCCCGCTCCGACTGGTTCTCGGACGGCACGAATGTCCGGGCGTCACCAAGCATGATGCTACCGGTTTCATCGCGCGCCCAAGCCTCTACGAGCAGGAATGTCCGTGGGGGCTGGGCCGCGCTGCTGTCTGGGGCAACCGGTTGCGACAGGGCCGGCGCCACGAAAGGCAGAGGATCACGCGACCGGGGCTGGGGCAGCTCCACCCGGCTGTCGCGATGGACTGCGCGGTAATTCTCCACCAGATCGCCAAGGTTGCCTGCGTCGTAAATGTCTTTGAGAGCGCGGATGTG
>DLGU01000014.1:22597-33327 GCA_002482865.1 Porphyrobacter sp. UBA7686 | reverse complement strand
GTCTCGGACACGCCGAGTTCCTGCGCGATCACCTTGATAGGCACACGCCGGTCGATGCGTTCCATTACGGCCCGCTGCCTGTCGGTCAGCCGTCGTGCGGCTAAGGATGTCATGCCGATCTCCTTTGACTGTCCGGCGCGGGTTACACCAAACATAGCCCAAAACGGATACAATTTCTTCCGATTTGGATGAGAAGACCTTGCGGATCGACTAACGTCGGCGCAAAATCCGGCCGTCAGGCAGCCGAACTGTTGACGCCTTTGGACTGCAGATAGCGCTTAATGTTGCGCGCGGCCTGACGGAGCCGTTGCTCGTTCTCCACCATCGCGATCCGAACGTAACCCTCGCCGTTTTCGCCGTAGCCAACCCCGGGGGCGACAGCGACCTGCGCTTCGGTCAGGAGCTGCTTGGAGAATTCGAGGCTGCCCATCGACTTCAGCGCTGGCGGCAGCGGAGCCCAGGCGAACATCGACGCGGGCGGCGCAGGGATATCCCAACCCGCGCGGCCGAAGGCCTCGACCATCACGTCGCGGCGCTTGTGATAGAGTTCGCGGTTGGTGTCGATGATATCCTGCGGACCGTTCAGGGCCGCGCAGGCCGCCGCCTGGATCGGAGTAAAGGCACCGTAATCGAGGTAGGACTTTACCCGTGTCAGCGCCGCGATGAGCTGCTTGTTGCCGACCGCAAAGCCCATCCGCCAGCCGGCCATCGAATAGGTCTTGGACATCGAGGTGAATTCGATCGCGACATCCTTCGCCCCCGGCACCTGCATGATCGAGGGGGTGGGCTTGCCGTCGAAATAGAGCTCAGAATATGCCAAATCGGATACAACCCAGACCTGATTCTCCTTCGCCCAAGCCACCAGCCGCTCATAGAACGCCAGATCGACGATTTCCGAGGTGGGGTTTGAGGGATAGCTCACCACCAGCACCGACGGGCGCGGCACGGTGAAATTCATCGCCCGTTCGAGCGACTCCCAGTAATGCTCGTCCGGCGTGGTCGGCACGGAGCGGATCGTGGCGCCGGCAATGATGAAGCCGAAGGTGTGAATCGGGTAGGACGGGTTGGGCGCCAGCACCACATCGCCCGGCGCGATGATTGCCGTGGCAAGGCTGGAGAGGCCCTCCTTCGAGCCCATCGTCACCACCACTTCGCTATCGGGATCAAGCTCGACCCCGAACCGGCGCGCATAATACCCCGCCTGCGCGCGACGTAGGCCGGGGATGCCTTTGGACTGCGAATAGCCGTGCGCATCGGGCTTGGCTGCGACTTCGCACAGCTTGTCGATGACGTGCTGCGGCGGGGGCTGATCGGGGTTACCCATGCCGAGGTCGATGATGTCCTGTCCTGCCAGCCGCGCGGCATGACGCATGGCGTTGACTTCCGCGATCACGTACGGAGGCATGCGCTTCATGCGGTAGAACTGGTCATTCATCGTCTGTCATCACCTTGTCTTGCGCGGGGTCTTCAGCGGCTCTGATCAGACCCCCGCGTCCTCTCCCTAGGCTAAACCCGCGGATCGTGGGAAGGCGTTTTCGCCAATTGCGGCTTGGCCGGATGGGCGACACTGGTATGACGGTGCGATAGACAAGGGACAATTGGACGCGATGGCACAGGATTCCGACCTGATGGCGACGGCAGGCGAGGGGCTGAAAGGCTTCTTCGATATGCAGGGCGACGCCATGCGCGAGATGCTGGGAGCCAATGGGTTCGATTCGCTGCTCGGCGGCGGCATGAAGGGGGGAATGGACCCTGCCGAGCTGGCGGAATGGGCCTCCACCGCGACGCAGCTCCAGCAGCTGTGGTTCGATTTCGCGTCGCATCAGACACAGGCAGCTGCCGAGAAAGCCGTCAAAGGGAGCATGGGCGGCAGCAATGTGCTGGACCCGGCGCAGTGGCTGGTGATGTCGCAGGCGATGCTCGGCCAGATGCCTAAGGGGATGTTCGAAGCCTCGGCGAAGCTGGCCCAGGATCAGATGCAGCTGTGGTCAGGCGTGATGCAGAGCTTTGCTGCGGGCGCGACGGGCGGGAAAATGGCTGACGCCCCCGAAGCCGCCGCTCTGCCCAAGAGCGACCGGCGCTTTGCCGACCCGGCATGGCGCGAACATCCGGCCTTCCTTTTGCTGCATCAGACCTATCTGATGCTGGCCGACTATTTCCGGCAGGCCGTGAAGGGCATGGACGGGCTCGACCGTGCCAAGCGCCAGCAGCTCGAATTTGCCGTTTCCGCACTGGCCGAGGCGATGAGCCCGGACAATTTCCTCGCCCTCAATCCGGTGGTGATGAAGCGCACGATCGAAAGTCGCGGGGCGAACCTCGTGCGCGGGATGCAGCACCTCATCAACGACATGAAGCGTGGGCAGCTGACCCACACCGATCCCAACGCGTTCCGGCTGGGTGAGAACCTGGCCGCGACGCCGGGCAAGGTCGTCCATGAAACGCCGATCTTCCAGCTGATCCAGTACAGCCCCACAACCGATACCGTGCTGGAAGTGCCGCTGATCATCTTCCCGCCGTGGATCAACCGCTTCTACATCCTCGACCTGACGCCCAAGAAGAGCTTCATCAAGTGGGCGGTGGATCAAGGGATCACTGTCTTCGTGGTCAGCTGGAAATCAGCCGACGAGACCATGGGCGATGTGGTGTGGGACGACTACATCCGCGCCCAGATGGAAGCGATCGACCATGTGCGCGCGCGGCTTGATGTGCCGGCCGTCCACACCATCGGCTATTGCGTCGCGGGGACAACGCTGGCGGCAACGCTCGCGATCCAGTCGCGTCGGGGTGAGGCGGAGAAGGTCAAGTCCGCCACCTTCTTCACCGCGCAAGTCGATTTCGAGAAGAGCGGCGATCTCAAGAATTTCATCGACGATGGCCAGTTGGAAATGATCGGGCAGCTGTCGCCGCATGGCTACCTTGATGGGCGCTATCTCGCTGCCGCGTTCAACGCGCTGCGGGGCCGTGACCTGATCTGGAACTATGTGGTGAACAACTACATGATGGGCGAGGATTACCCCGCCTTCGATCTGCTCCACTGGAACGGCGACGTCACCAACTTGCCCTCCAAGTGGCACAACGCCTACCTGCGCGATCTCTACCGCGACAACAAGCTGGTGGTGCCGGACGCCTTGGAGGCTGATGGCACGCCGATCGACCTCACCAAGGTCGCCACCCCCAGCTTCGTGCAGGCAGGACGCGAAGATCACATCGCGCCCGCCGAAAGCGTGTGGCGCATTACGAAGCATTTCACCGGGCCGATGGAGTTCCTGCTGGCAGGTTCGGGCCATATCGCGGGCGTGGTCAATCCGCCCGCTGCGGGCAAGTACCAATACTGGGTCGGCGATAGCGCCGCGCCGTCGCTCAAGGCCTTTGTCGAGAGCGCGACCGAGCATCCGGGCAGCTGGTGGCCGCACTGGCTCGAATGGCTTCACCGCCAGTCCGACGCGCGTGTTCCCGCAAGAGCCAAGCGCGTGCCCGGCGGCAAGGGTGATACCGTGATTGAGGACGCGCCGGGGCGCTATGTGAAGACGCGCTAAAGGGGTTTCGTTCAGCAAGTGCACTCTGCCCCAAGCACCAAACCTCTGAATCCGCAAACATTCGTACATTTTTGTGCACTGCACAAAAAGGCTTGACTTCGCATCCGCATTCACTATTTTGTGCAGTGCAACATGAAGCGAGGCTACCATGTCCGAAGTTGAAAACACTGCTACCGAAGTAAAGGCTCCCGTCGCCAAGATCGACGCTGCTGCCGAGAAGGCTTATGCCGAAGCATCGGCCAAGTCCGTCGAAGCGCCCAAGGTTGAAGCCGATCCGGTCGCCAAGAAAATTGCTGCGCCCAAGAAGGCCCCGGCTGCCAAGAAGGCAACCCCGGTCAAGAAGGCCGCTGCCAAGACCGTCAAGAAGACGGCGACCAAAACCCCGGTCAAAAAGCCGGTGCTGGCCAGGAAGGCTGCCGTCAAGACGAGCAAGCCCGCCGCGCCGAAGACCAACCCCGTCATCAAGCTCAAGGACACCATCATGGCCACTGCCAAGAACACCGATATCGCCGCGACCGCCAAGGACGTCATCGCCGACGTTCAGACCCGCGCGAAGACCGCCTACGCCCAGACCACCGTGCTGGCTTCGGAAGCCACCGAGTTCACCAAGGCGAACGTCGAAGCTGTCGTCGAAAGCGGCAAGATCTTCATCGCTGGTGCGCAGGAACTGCTCAAGGACAACGTCGAAACCGGCAAGACCGTGATCGAAACCGTCACCGAAGACGCCAAGAAGGTTGCCGCCGTCAAGTCGCCGACCGAACTGATGCAGCTTCAGGGTGAAATCGCTCGTCGCAACTTCGACGCGCTGGTTTCCTACGGCTCGAAGCGCACCGAAGCTTGGGTGAAGCTCTACAACGAAGCCTTCGCCCCGATCTCGAACCGCGTCAGCGTCGCCGCGGAAAAGATCAAGAAGGCTGCGTAAGCCAAAAAGTTTCTGAGCCGGGCCTCTCTCCTCTCTCCCAACCCGGTTCACGAAAGAGCGCTGAAAAGCGCGGGCCGGCCAGACCAGCGTCTGGCCGGCCCTTTCTATTTGGCGAGCCTACATGGCCGACGCCAAATGAATCCAACCAACCGCTTGCACACGCGCGTGCCTTTCCCATAATGGAGGTTCATGCCGAACCTGTCCTTCCCTCCCCTCGCCGCCATGGTCGAGCCGCACGCGCCGCTTGTCCTGCCCCTGCGCGCGAATGACGAGGATGGCGGCGCTGGCAAGGATGGGGACGGCGATGGCAAGGATGGGGACGGCGATGGCAAGGATCAGGTCGGGGTCGCCACCAAGACCCGCGCCAAGGCCAAGAAGCCGAGCCAGTACAAGGTGCTGATGCTCAACGACGACTACACGCCGATGGAATTCGTGGTGCTGGTGCTGAAGCGCTTCTTCGGGATGGATCTGGAACAGGCCACCCGCGTGATGCTCCACGTCCACCAGCGCGGCGTGGGCGTCTGCGGAATTTTCACCTACGAAGTGGCCGAAACCAAGGTCAATCAGGTGATGGACTTCGCCCGCCAGAACCAGCACCCGCTGCAATGCACGCTTGAGAAAGCCTGACCGGCAGGCCATGCGCCAGCCGCACGATCCCGATCCCGATCCGCTGCTGCCGGGGCAGGAAAGCGTGTGGGACTACCCCCGCCCTCCGATCTGTGAACCGACATCGCGGCATATCCGTATCGTTCAGCGCGATGTGGTGATCGCCGACACGCGCGGGGCGTGGCGCACCCTGGAAACCAGCCACCCACCCACCTACTACATTCCGCAATCCGACATCGCGATGGCGCGCCTGCGGCCCAACCCGGCCCGCTCGATCTGCGAATGGAAAGGCCAAGCGGTCTATTGGGATGTGGTGATCGGCACCGAGACGGTTGCGGCCACGGCGTGGAGCTACCCCGCCCCCACGCCTGCCTTTGCCAGCATCAAGGATCACATCGCCTTCTATGCGACGCCGTTCGATGCTGTGCTGATCGATGGCGAACAGATCACCCCGCAGCCCGGCGGCTTCTATGGCGGCTGGATCACCGCGCGCGAGGCGGGCCCGTTCAAGGGCATACCCGGCAGCCGGTTCTGGTAGAGCGGTTTTGCGGTAAATCTGGCGCTCATCGACCTTCCCCCAGAATTGGGGGCATGACGCGGGGGCGCTGCATCGCTATGGCCTGCACGCAAACGACGGAAAGCCGCTCTTGTTCAACATGATCCCCAGCATAGACCGCTATATCCTGCGGCTGGTCATCGTACCGATGCTGGGCGTGTTTGCGCTTGCCGCATCGCTGCTGACGCTCGACAAGATGCTGCGATTGTTCGATTTCGTCGCGGTCGAAGGCGGGCCGGTGGGCGTGGTGTTCAAGATGCTGGGCGCGCTGATCCCCGAATATGCGAGCCTTGCGATCCCCTTGGGGCTGCTGCTGGGCGTGTTGCTGGCGTTCCGCAAACTGGCGACATCCTCCGAGCTTGATACGATGCGCGCGGTCGGGCTGTCGTATAACCGGCTGCTCAGGATGCCCTATCTCATCACGCTGGTGATGGTCGCGCTCAACATCGCGCTGGTGTTCTACATCCAGCCAATCAGCCGCTATTACTACGAGCAGATGGAGTACGAACTTCGCTCCGGCGCGCTCGGGGCTTCGATCAAGGTCGGTGAGTTCACCACCATTGCCGACCGCATGGCACTGCGGATCGAGGAGAGCGAGGATGACGGCCGCCGGCTGATAGGCATCTTCGCCCGCGTCGCCAATGCCAAGGGGCAAGTGCTGTCAATCTCCGCGCGCGAGGGGGCATTCCTTTCCACCCGCGACAATCCCGATACGATCATCCTGCGCCTGACCGAAGGCACGATTATTCAGGACACCGGGATGCAGGGCCAGACCCCGCGCGTGCTGAGTTTCAGCCGCCACGACCTGCCTATCGATTTGCCCGCGATCGAGAAATTCCGCGCGCGCGGTGATGCGACGCGAGAATATATCCTGCCCGAACTGCTCAAGATGGGCTGGAGCCGCGACAGCGCGCCCGATCAGCGTGACGCCAGTGTCGCCAGCTTCAATTTTCGGCTGGTCGAGATCGTGATGATGTTCCTGATGCCGCTCTTGGCAGTGGCGCTGGCGATCCCGCCCAAACGATCCACCAGTGCGCTGGGGGTATTCGTGTCGATCGTGATGGTGGTCGCCTATCACAAGATCAACCAATACGGCGAGGATGTCGCCTCGCTCGGCCGGCTTGATCCGATCCTCGCCTTCTGGGTGCCCTTCGTGCTGTTCGCGGGGCTGATCATCTGGATGTATTACCGCGTCGCCTATGTCCCCGGCGGGCAGGCGATCGGCGCACTGGAGATGGCCTTTGCCAAGCTGTCGAAGCGGGTGAGGAAGCTGTTCTCGCGCCGCCGCCCGCGCGCAGTGGGGCCTGCGCCTCAAACGGCTCCGGCAGAGTAGGCGGCGATGCAGCTCGACTTCTTCCCCTCGCGCACGCTGACGATCTATCTGGCGAAGATGTTCGTGGTGCGCATCCTTGCAGTGCTCGTCATGCTGGTCCTGGTGCTGCTCGCGCTCGACCTGCTGTCGGCGACAGGCAAGATCCTCGCCGCGCCGGGCAACGGACAGGCTGAGATCCTGCAATATGCGGGTCTGCGCCTGCCGCAGCTGGTTTCCCGCTTCCTGCCCTATTCGGTGCTGCTGGCGACGCTGATCACGTTGGTGACGCTGAACCAGAACAGCGAAGTGGTGGCGATGAAGGCGGCGGGGCTATCGGCGCATCAGGTGCTCTCGCCCCTACTGTTGACCGCAGCGTTGGTGTCACTGGGGAGCTTCGCCTTCAACGAGCGGGTCGTCACACGCGCCAATGCGACGCTGAAGGCGTGGGAGAGCGCCGAATATGGCCCGATCCCGCCCGCGCAGACCGGCGGAGTGCGATCGAGCGTCTATCTCATCGATGGCGACAATATTCTCACCGCTGCGACCCTGACAGGGACGGGCGAAAACATCGTGCTGACCGGCGTGACCTGGTACGCCCGCGCGCCCGGCGGGATCATCCGCGAACAGATCCGCAGCGCCCGCGCGACCTATGCCGGCCCCGGCTGGCGGCTGGAAAACCCGGTGAAGTTCGACGTCGCCGGTGCGGTTACCGAACGTCCGGCCGCAGTCGTGGTGGGCCAGACCCTCACCCCTGACCGGATCATGCTGCAGTCGATCGATCCCGACGCGCAAAGTTTCTGGGAGCTGTCGCACAGTATCGACACCTATGCAGCGGCGGGCCGTAACACGGACGAGATGCGCGCCAAGTGGTGGCACCGTCTGTCTGGGCCGCTGTCGGCGCTGTTGATGCCGCTATTGGGCTCGATTGCTGCCTTCGGGCTGGCACGGTCGGGCCAATTGTTCGTGCGCGCGATCATCGGGATGGCGCTGGGGTTTGCCTATTTCGTGGTCGACAATGCCGCGCTGGCGATGGGTAGCTTCGGCGGTTACCCCCCGCTGCTTGCGGCCTGGGCGCCGTTCGTGCTGTTCCTGCTGCTCGGCGAGACGGTGCTGATCCGGACCGAAGAGTGAGGGGTCAGTGGTCGCTCCGGCTCGCGCGCGCGGGCGACGCCGAAGCGATGCCGGAGATCGAGCGCGCAGCGGCAGTCGTCTTTGCAGGGGAGCCGGGGATTGATCCGACTGTCACCCGCAACCCGGCTGACTTTGCTCGCCTGATCCGCAAGGGTCACAGCCTTGTCGCCCATGTCGGCGAGGCGATGGCGGGGTTTCTGGTGGCCGAACCCTTCAGCCGCGAACTCCACATCTGGGAAATGGACGTCGCCCCGGCGTACCAGCGGCGCGGCATCGGGGCCGGGCTGGTGCGCGCCGCGATGATCGACGCGCGCAACACCGGGTTCAGAGCGCTGACCCTGACGACCTTCCGCGATCTGGCTTGGAACGGCCCGTTCTACGCGCGTCTGGGCTTTGAGGAGCTGACCGCCATCGACGCCCATCCGCGCCTCGCCGGGGAACTCGCGAACGAGGTGGACGACGGCCTGCCCGCCGACCGCCGCTGCGCGATGATCTGTTTTCTGGATTGAAGCTGGGCGCTTATGCCCGCGTCCCCATCGTGCTCTTCGCGATCCGGCCCACCAGCGTCAGCATCCCGGGATGGTTCGCGCCTTCATAGGTCGAACCGGTCCCCAACTCGCGCGCCAGGCGGCGGTGCGCTTCGGGCAGGTCATGGTATGGCATCGAAGGCATCAGGTGATGCAGCGCGTGATAGCGCAGACCGACAGGCGCCCAGATCTCCGCCGCCAGCCCCGGCGGGGGCACATTGACGCTGTCGAGGAACTGCGCGGTCACCGTCATCGCCTCGCCTTCGTTCTCCCACAGGTGGGCAACCAGCGTGCGCAACTGGTTGAGCACCGCGGCGAGTGACAGGATCGCCAGCGCTGTCGCCAGCGGCTGCCAGCCGAACACGAAGACCGAAGCAATCAGCGCCACAGCCCACAGGCTCGCACCCGCTTCCTGCCAGCGTACCCGGCCTGCAAAATCACCCTCGGGCGCCTTGCGGCGGAACTCAGGGTTGATCGACAGCGACGAGAACCGCTCCCACGTGAACGTACGCAGCGGCGGGATGATCAGGCCCATCGGATAGAGCACCCCGAAGCGCACGATCAGCGCCACCGGCAGCAGCATCGCCACCAGCACAAACAGCGGCAGGCTCCACGGCTTCATCAGCGCGAGCGGCAGGTATTCGGGATCTTCCACCGTGCCATATTGCGTGCGCTTGTGGTGGATCGTGTGGACGCCTTCATACATGAAGCTCGGCGTCAGCATCGGAATGCCGACGAGGAGGTTCCAGCCGGTGCGAAACCCGGGCAGCGCATCGCGGTGGATGTGCGTGAGCTCGTGAATGAACATCAGCGCGCGGTAGAGCGCCAGCGCAGCCACCAGACCGGCGGCAATCTTCACGCCGAGACTGCCCGACACAATCGCCACCGCGATCCCGGCATAGCCCACGCCCGCCGATACCAGCATATCAGTCCAATAAATCGCGGGCTTCGCCTCACCCAAACCCTTGGTCAGGTCGCGCGCGGCGCGCAGCATCGCCTTGTCATCCTCGACCATGAACTGGACGCGTGTGGCCCTCGCGGGCTGGGGGTGGATGGTCTGGTGCATGGTCATTTTCGGCAAATCCTGAGGCTCGCCCTACCCCAATTCGGGGGCCGAGCCAAACGCGGGTTGTTGGTGACAGTGATCGATAGCCTTGCGTCAATGGCCCGGGCGCGACACAGACACCTTGATTGAAAGCAAATACGAGGATGGTTGCGTGACGGATGTGGCGGCCAAGACAGCAGAGATAGAGATCGTGCCGGTCAGCGACAAGCGCGGGCGGGCGGCTTTCGTTGATCTCGGCCGTGCTTTTTCGGATCGGCTGGAGCATTTCGTCCCGCAAATCCGCTCCGAACAGATCGAACTGGTCGATCCGGCCAAGAACCCGTTCTTCGGCCACGCGCGGGTGCAGCTGTTCATCGCGCACCGCCGCGGCAAGCCCGTTGGGCGGATTGCGGCACATATTGATGAACTCGCGCTCGCCATGCCGGCCGAGCAGGGATTTGGCCCCGGCACCGGCTTCTTCGGCTATTTCGATGCCGAGGACGAAGATGTTGCCCGCGCTCTGCTGACCACTGCCGAGGCATGGCTGGCGGAGCGGGGGATGACCCGCGTGCTCGGCCCGATCTCCCTGTCGATCTGGGAGGAGCCTGGCCTGCTGGTCAGCGGGCAGGATCACCCGCCGATGCTGCTGATGGGCCACCACCCGGCGCATTACGCCGGCTGGATCGAGGCGTCGGGCTTTACCCGCGCCAAGACGCTCTACACCTATGATCTCGACATCACGAGCGGGTTCGGCCCGCTGGTGGACCGGCTCGTCCAGACCGGCAAGCGCAACCCGCGGATCAATCTGCGCCGGGTCGACAAGAGCCGCTGGGATGAAGAGGTCGCGACCATTCTGGCGATCCTCAACGATGCCTGGTCGGACAATTGGGGCTTTGTCCCCTTCACCCCGGCTGAGGTCGCCTATGCCGGCAAGAAACTGCGTGCGATCATCCATGAGGAATTGAACGTGATCGTTGAGGTGGACGGGCGCCCGGTCGCCTTCATGCTCACCTTCCCCGATGTGAACGACGCGCTGGCGAAGATCAAAGGCAAGCTGTTCCCGTTCGGCTGGATCTACATGCTGCGCTGGCTGCG
>DLGU01000014.1:18530-22581 GCA_002482865.1 Porphyrobacter sp. UBA7686 | reverse complement strand
TGCACGGAACGCGGATGGCCGGACAACTGGCCTTCATGATGATCGAGGCGATCCGTCTGGAAGCGGTTGGCAAGTTCGAATCCACCCGCGGCGAGCTTGGCTGGGTGCTGGAGGACAATCAGGGGATGCTGGCGATCGCCGACACGATCAAGAGCAAGGTCAACCGCGAATATGTGATCTACGAGCGGAAGTTGGGATAGTTTTCTCCGGTCCCTCCCCGTTGCGAAGCAATGGCGAGGGATAGAACGGCCCAACGAAAAAAGGCCTCCGTTGCAAAACAACGGAGGCCTTTCGGGATCGTATCACCAGCCGCTTGGACGGGAGGGGGGTCTCGGCGGTGACAATGGGATAATGATCGTCCCGAAATCCGGTTCCCGGGCTCGTCAAAATTTTTTTGCCGTAACGGAAAAGCGGTGCAAACTGCTGTATTCCAGAGGCTTGCCGGATAACCGCGACGACGCTGCGGGGAACCGCTATGGGCCTTGATCGATTGCTCCAACACATCCAAGCGAAAGGTGCCTCATGTCTCTCGGAAGCCAGATCGCGGCCAACTTGCCCTTCCTGCGCCGCTATGCCCGCGCGCTCACGGGATCGCAGGCGAGCGGGGATGCCTTCGTGCGCGAAATGCTCGAAGCCGTGCTCGCCGACGAAGCCCTGATGGCCAGCCTCGCCGGTGGGCGCGTGCCGCTCTACCGCGCGTTCAGCAAGGTCTGGGCGAGCGCCTCGGGCCCTGAAGCGACCGGCACGGCGGCGAGCGAACACGAGGCGGGGGCGCAGGCGCGGCTGGGCGTGATTACCCCGCCCGCGCGTCAGGCCCTGCTGCTGACCACGCTGGAGGATTTCACCACGGCCGAAGCCGCCGCAATCCTCGACCGCTCACCCGAAGACGTTGCTGAGATGGTCGCGCAGGCCATCGCCGATATCGAACGCGAGCAGACCACGTCGGTCCTCATCATCGAGGATGAGCCGCTGATCGCGATGCAGCTGGAAGACCTCGTCACCGGGCTTGGCCACACTGTCAGCGGCACGGCTGCCACGCGCACGCAGGCCCGCGCTGCGGTGGAAGATGCGATGCCGGGACTGGTGCTGGCCGATATCCAGCTGGCCGATGGGTCGTCCGGTCTTGATGCAGTGGATGATATCCTCTCAACCGGGTCGATGCCGGTGATCTTCATCACCGCCTACCCCGAACGCCTGCTGACCGGCGACCGGCCCGAGCCGACTTATTTGGTCACCAAGCCGTTCCAGGAAGCCACCGTGCGCGCGGCAATTAGTCAGGCGCTGTTCTTCGGATCGACGCGGCCGCTGGGCTAACGCCTCGCCCCGCTCCGCTCCCCGTCCTTCTCCCGAATGCGGAAGTCGGCCGGACGGCGCACCGGGACGCGCAGCACGCAGCGCACGCCGGTGGGAGCGAAGTCGAGCGTTACCGGCTGGCGCAATTCGTGGGCGACCACCTTTTCGATCAGCTCGGTGCCGAACCCGCGGCGGCGCTCGGTTGCGACGGGCGGCCCGCCGGTTTCCTGCCACTCGACCTCGGCCCAGCCGGTCTCCCCGCCGTGTTCCTCCCCGCGGTGCCAGCGGATGGTGACTTGCCCGCCGGGGACACTAAGCGCGCCATACTTCGCGGCATTGGTCGCCAGCTCATGCACCGCAAGGCCAAACGACAGCGCATCATTGGGAGCCAGCTCCAGTTCGGGCCCTTCGAGCAGGATCGTATCGTCGAGCACGCTACGGAAATGCTGCAGCTCCGCCTCGATCACCGCGCGGATCGGGGTGGTACCCCAGTCCGTCACGGTGAGCAGGTCATGCGTGGCGGACAGTGCGCGGATGCGACCTTCGAGGCTGTCGGCGAAATCATCCAGCCCGCTCGCCCGTCTCCGGGTCAGCGACAGGATCGAGAGCACATTGGCGAGCGTGTTCTTGACCCGGTGATTGAGTTCACGGGTCAGCGAATTGCGGATCGAGTGCTGTTCTTCAAAGAACGCCAGCCGCGCCTGGTCCTCGAACGCCTGCTGGGTCAGCAGCCGCGCGAGCAGCATCAGCAAGCTCGCCAGCGCCAGCCCGAACACCAGCGTCACCATCGACAGAGGTGACAGCACCCGATGATCGGCGTGTTCGATCACCAGCATCAACTTGCGATCGGCGATAGTGACTTCCTGTTCGACCGTGTCCCTCGCTGCATCGCTGATCGATTTCGCGACCAGCAGGTGTCCGGTGTTCACTTCTCCGTCGTAAAGCCGCACCCCGAAGCGACCCGGCCCCTCCCGGTCGATAGCCGCGTCCAGAAACTCGCGCGCGCGGAACGGGGTGTAAACGAAACCCGCCAGTCCGCGCTCGCCCGGACGGTTCATGCGGAACACCGGCATGTAGATCGCAAAGGCCGGCGCGGTGCCGCTGGTTTCCTGCTCCAGCACGATCCGGCCCGATGCGGCCGGACGCAGGGTCAGTTCGGCCTCGGCCATGGCGGCAGCGCGGGCAGGATCGGAATACATGTCATAGCCCAGCGCGCGGCGGTTGTGCGGCGCAGCCGGAGCAAACATCGCCACCGGCGCCACCCGCCCGGTGCGACTGGTGGGGGCGGGGAAGATATCGGGATAGGCGGGCTGTGTGGCGCGGGTCTCGGCGAGGAAGGCCGGCAAATCGCGTCCTTCGAGCACCGGGATCCAGCCGATGCCTTCGGCGCCCGAATATTCGGTATTGAGCTTCAGCGCGCGCACGAAATTGTCGAAGGTCTCGGGGCTGACGTCCTCAAGGCTGGAGAACAGCGCGGCGCCAGCCCTGAGATAGGACGTAAACCCGCTCCCGCTGCGGTCGAGCGCGGCGGCCACGCCTTGGGCATATTCGCGCATCAGCGCACGTTCGCTGGCGCGGGCGTTGCTCTCGATCGCAAAGACGCTGAGCGCGGTGATGGCGGCCAGCGCGAGGAAGATCACCAGTGGAATCGCGCGCGGATAGAGCACCAGCCAGCGCCGCGCCCGGCCCGACGAGGTCGGCGGCGGCGGGACGGCGGAAACAAGCTCCGGGTTGAGATTGAGCGGGTCGATGGCGTGCAGTCCTGTCCGAGCCGCGGTACAAAGCGGGACGCTGAGGTCGCAGCCGGAACCAAACTGGTAGCGCATCGTTCCCGAATCGTCCAAACTCGCAAGCGTGCCAAGGCGGCGGCCATCGTGGTATGGTCAACCAACAGGGCGGCGAAATCGGTCCCGCAGTGGGGCCGGGACCACGGGATCAGGGACACACCACAGCATCATGGCCTCGAATTTCAATCAGGGTGGCAGCAATGGCGGGGGCGACGATAGCGCCCAACAGCGCCCGCCCGAATGGGCCGATGGGCTGAAGCAGCTGTATGATTCGGTGGTCGAAGAGGCTTTGCCTGACAGTTTCAAGGATCTGCTCGACCGGCTCGATGCGATTGACCCTGCCCGCGGCAAGGGTGCAGCGCGCGATGGCCGGGACACCAGCCAATGAGCGAAGGGCCTACGAACGACGAACGCCAGCCGGGCGGCAGCCTTTCGGCCATCGACAAGGCCAGTTTCAAGCGTGAACTGACAGACGTCGTCCCCCATCTGCGCGCCTTTGCGCGTGGCCTGTGCGGTCGGCCCGATCTGGCGGACGATCTGGTGCAGGAAACGCTCTTGAAGGCATGGGCAGCGCAGGACCGGTTCGAACCCGGCACCTCGATGCGCGCCTGGACCTTCGTGATCCTGCGCAACGCTTACCTCACTGATATGCGCCGCAACCGCTTCCGCGGCGAGTATGATGAAGGCGTGGCCGAACGCATCCTGACCGCACCTGCGGGACAGGAAGAACCGATCCATCTCTCCGACCTGCACCGCGCGCTGCTGACGCTCCCGGCGGAGCGGCGCGAGGCGTTGTTGCTCGTCGGCGCGGGTGGGTTCTCCTACGAGGAAGCCGCGCAAATCTGCGGCTGTGCGGTCGGCACGATCAAGAGTCGCGTGGGCCGCGCCCGCGCTGCGCTCACCGAAATGCTGGCGAATGGCAGCATCCCGCGCCGTTCGAGCGATGACGATGTGGCGCACAGCGCGATCCT
>DLGU01000014.1:8953-18455 GCA_002482865.1 Porphyrobacter sp. UBA7686 | reverse complement strand
TCTCTCCTCGCTGTCACCAAAAGGTAGCGGGGTCCCGGGTCAAGCCCGGGACGGGGAGAAAGAAAAAAGCCCGAGGCGTTTCCGCCCCGGGCCTTCCTCATTCGCTAACCTGAGAAAATCAGGCGTAAGTCCACACCGTGCCGCGCGCGAGGTTTTCGCTGGCAAAGGCCCAGTTGAGCTTGTTCTCGACCACGGCGTCCAGATAGGCCGGGCGCTTGTTCTGGTGATCGAGGTAATAGGCGTGTTCCCACACGTCGAGCACCAGCAGCGGGTTGAAACCGCTGTCGGCCAGCGTGTCGGCATCGTGGGTTTCCTCAATGCTGAGCTTGCCGTCCTTTTCAGCCAGCCACACCCAGCCCGACGCAAAGTGACCAACGCCGCGATCCTTGAGCTTCTGCTTCAGCTCGTCGACCGAGCCGAACGCGGCTTCGATCCCGGCGACGAGTTCCGCCGAAGGTTCGGTCGTGGCAGGCGCCATCGAATGCCAGTAGAACGCGTGGTTCCAGGTCTGGGCCGAGTTGTTGAACAGGCCCTTGTCGCTGCCGCGCGAGGCGGCGACGATTTCTTCGAGCGACTTGTCGGCATGCGCGGTGCCTTCAATCGCGGCGTTCATCTTGTCGACATAGGTCTGGTGATGCTTGCCGTGGTGGAACGACAACGTCTCGGCCGAAATCGCCGGGTCGAGCGCGTCAGCGGGATAGGGCAGCGGGGAAAGTGCGAAAGCCATGGGTGTCCTCCAGAAGGCTGGGTTGAAATCAGTCTGTATTGGTAACGCAGATGTGGGCGAAGGGTTGCAGCTTCAAGTCGTCGCTGCCTCCTTTGGCGTCTCGGACGAGGCAGCAGCGCGGTCAACTGCGCTTGTGACAGCAACATTCATGGTGACGTTGCCCAAGGTGCGCATCAGATCGGGCAGCATCTCGACCGCGACCAGCAGCGCGAGCGGTTCGACCGGCACGCCCATCGCCAGCGCAATCGGGCCGATCGAGACGACGAAGCTGATCGATCCGGGCAGGCTGACAGCGGAGAGGCTGATGACGCTGGCAATCAGGATGCCCGCCACCGCCACGGTCGGCGAAACCTCCACACCCGCCAGCGCGGCGATGTAATAGACCACAGCGAGGTTCATTGCGGCACTGGTGGCGCGGAAGATCACCACGGCGAGCGGCAGCACGAATTCAGCAGTCGATGCGCGCAGGCTCAGCCGACCGGCCGAATCGAGCATCGCAGGCAGACTGGCGAGCGAGCTTTGGGTCGACAGCGCCACGGCTTGGGCTGGCAGCACAGCGCTGGCAAAGCGCGCCCCCGTCCGGCCCAGCCCGATGGCGATGCCATAGGCCAGCGCCAGAATGAAGGTGCCCATCGCCGTCACGGTCAGCACATAATGCCCCAGCGCCGCGAACGCTCCGTAACCACTCTGCACCCCGACGCCGTAAGCCAGCGCGAACACGCCGATGGGCGCGATCCCCAGCACCCAGCCGATGATCAGCAGCATGACATTGCCCAGCGCATGGAAGAACCCCAGCAGCCGCTCGCCCTGATCTTCGGGCAGACGGGTGATGGCGACTGCGAACATGACGAAGAACAGCGTCAGCGGCAGCATAGCGGTTTCGGCCGCGGCGGCGATGATGTTGGGCGAGACGAGCGAGGCCATGAAGTCGAGCACGCCGGGCACTTCGCCCACGCTCTCCGGCGTTTTGGCAAGAAACGCGCCCGCGCCTTCAGGCACCGGGAAAGCACGCAGCAGCGCCGGCATGGCAATCGAGGTAAAGGCTCCGCCCGCCAGCTGCACCGCGACCATGATCGCCAGCATCCGCCGGGCCACCGTGCCGACGCGGGCGGCCATGATCATCTGCACCAGCCCCAGCACCAGCAGCGCCGCGACCAGCGGGATGATCGTCATCTGCAAGGCGCGCAGCCACAGCCCGCCGATCAGCGCGGCGATATCGGTCAGCGCGGTCGGTGCGCCCATCGCTCCCCCGGCGATCCCCGCCAGCAGGCCGCCCACCAGCGCGGCAAAGGTCAACGCCACCGGCAAGCGGATCGAAACCAGCGCGAATTTCCCCTGCCCGCCTGAACCGGGCGCCGCGTTTTCACTTTCGAGCAATGCCATATCCCTTAAACGAGCGCCCCGCCCTTCCCTTTGGCCGATAACCGCGCCAGAAGCGCGAGACAATCTTGCTGAAGCGGGGACGGGACTTTCATGGCACGCAAGCTGTTCGGGACGGACGGAATCAGAGGCCGCACCAATGCCGGCGTAATGACCGCGGCGACCGCGATGAAGGTCGGGCAGGCGGCGGGACGCCACTTCGTGCGCGGCGGGCACCGGCACCGGGTGGTGATCGGCAAGGACACGCGGCTGTCCGGCTACATGATGGAAAGCGCGCTGGTGGCGGGCTTCACATCTGTCGGGATCGACGTGATCATGACCGGGCCGCTCCCCACCCCGGCCATCGCCTTGCTGACGCGGGAAATGCGCGCGGACCTGGGCGTGATGATCTCGGCCAGTCACAACCTGTTCGCGGACAATGGCATCAAGCTGTTCGGCCCTGACGGCTTCAAGCTGTCGGACGAGGCCGAGACCGAGATCGAGCGATTGATGGAAACAGATATCCCGCTCGCCCCTGCCGAACGCATCGGCCGTGCGCGCCGGATCGAGGATGCGCGCGGGCGCTATATCCACGCGGTGAAGCAATCGGTGGCGAGCGATATCCGCTTTGATGGCCTCAAGGTCGTGGTCGATTGCGCCAATGGCGCGGCCTATCAGGTGGCTCCGTCCGCGATCTGGGAGCTGGGGGCCGAGGTGATCGCCTTGGGCGTCACCCCCAATGGCATCAACATCAACGACGGCGTCGGCTCCACCGCCATCGCCGCGTTGCAAGCCAAGGTGGTCGAGGAAGGCGCGGATATCGGCATTGCGTTGGACGGCGATGCAGACCGCCTGATCGTGGTCGACGAAAAGGGCCGCGCGGTCGATGGCGACCAGATCATGGCGCTGATCGCCGGGCGGATGCAGGAGCGCGGTTCCTTGCGCGGCGGCGGGATCGTGGCGACGGTGATGAGCAATCTTGGCCTTGAACGCTATCTGGCAGGCCGGGGCCTCACCCTCGAACGCGCCAAGGTGGGCGACCGCTATGTGCTCGAAGCGATGAAGGCGGGCGGGTTCAATGTCGGCGGCGAGCAATCGGGCCACATGATCCTGCTCGACCACGGCACCACCGGCGATGGCACAGTCGCCGCGCTGCGGGTGCTGGCGAGCCTCGTGCGCTCCGGCAAGCCTGCAAGCGAAGTGCTGCACGTGTTCGATCCCGTGCCGCAATTGCTCAAGAACGTGCGCTACGAGGGCGGCAAGCCGCTCGACAATCCGCAGGTGCAGGCCGTGATCGCCGAGGCGGAAGCCGCGCTGGCAGGCAAGGGCCGACTGGTGATCCGCCCCTCGGGAACCGAGCCGGTGATCCGCGTGATGGCCGAAGGTGACGACCGCGCGCAGGTCGAACAGGTGGTGGATGCCATCTGCGAAGCCGTGCACGCGGCGGTTTAGGAGACACCGCGATGCTGGAAATGCGCCCCGATTGCGAAACCTGCGGCATCGGCCTCCCCGCCGAAGCGCCCGGCGCGTTCATCTGCTCGTTCGAGTGCACCTATTGCGCCGAATGCGCCGAAGACCTCGACGACCGCTGCCCCAATTGCGGCGGGGAGCTGGTCGACCGTCCGACACGCGCCAAGGCGCTGCACGCGAAATACCCGCCGAGCACGGAGCGGAAGTACAAGGGCTGAGGCAGGCGCGCGAGGGTCTGCTTGGCCCGGCTTTGGGGAAAGCTACGGTTGGGCTAGCGACCTATTTTTCGACATTTCTCAAGTTCGTCGCCCCGTGCTTGACACGGGGCTTGGCTAACCTTTGGTGAGCTGGATGAAAGATCAGCCTAACCCCGTGTCAAGCACGGGGCGACGATTGAGGGCTTTGGGAAGTTTCCACCCAACCCCTGCAAAACAATCCAATCCTGATCACAGAGTTGCTATGGCAGGTGCATGACCACCCCCCCACCCCCCCGCATCCTCAGCATCGCCGGTTCCGACTCATCAGGCGGGGCGGGCGTTCAGGCGGATATCAAGACCATCACCATGCTCGGCGGCTATGCCATGACGGCGATCACCGCGATCACGGCGCAGAATACCGTTGGCGTCCAGGGGATCGTCCCGCTCGCGCCGGAGATGGTGGCGCAGCAGATCGCCTCGTGCATCGACGATATTGGCGTGGATGCGATCAAGATCGGGATGCTGCATGATGCCGCCGTCATTACCGCGGTGGCCGAGGCGTTGGCGGGGGTCGAAGCGCCCATCGTGCTCGATCCGGTGATGATCGCCACGTCGGGCGCTGCGCTGATTGCGCCGGATGCGGTCGAAGCCATGCGCGCGCTGCTGTTCCCGCGCGCGGCGGTGATCACCCCCAACCTGCCCGAACTCGCGCACCTTGTGGGCCGTCCGCTGACTACTCACGAAGCCATGGTCGACGCTGCCGAGGAACTCGCCGAGGCGGTTGGTACGGCGGTGCTGGCCAAGGGTGGGCATGGCGATACCGACCGCGTCCGCGATGTGCTCTATTTCCCCGCAGCCGGTGATGCGGGCGCACGGATCGTCGCCTTCGATCATGCGCGGATCGACACCCGGCACACCCACGGCACCGGTTGCACTCTGTCATCGGCGATAGCGACGCTGCTCGGCCACGGACAGCCGCTGGAGCACGCGGTCAGGCTGGCGCGGCAATTCGTGATCCGCGCGATCGAGGCCGCCCCCGGTTTCGGAGCAGGCCACGGCCCGCTCGGCCATCAGTCGGTGCGCAGCCTCGCCTAACTCTTGATCTCGTAAAAATCGCAGATGCAGGCCCAGGCCTCCTCGGCGGTTTCCACCCAGGTGAACAGGTCGAGATCAGCCTTGGAGATCACGCCTTCTTCGGCCAGCGCTTCGAAGTTGACGACCCGGTTCCAGAATTCCTTACCGAACAGGATGATCGGCATCGGCTTCATCTTACCGGTCTGGATCAGCGTGACGAGCTCGAAGAACTCGTCAAACGTCCCGAAGCCGCCGGGGAAGACCGCCACCGCGCGGGCGCGTAGCAGGAAGTGCATCTTGCGCAGCGCGAAGTAGTGGAACTGGAAGCTGAGATACGGCGTCACATAGGGATTGGGCGCCTGCTCATGCGGCAGCACGATATTGAGCCCGATCGATTCGCTGCCCGCGTCAGATGCGCCGCGGTTGCCCGCCTCCATGATCGAAGGCCCGCCGCCGGTGGTGATGACGAACTGACGCAACCCGTTCTCGATCAGGCCCTTTTCGCTGACCAGCCGGGCGAGTTTATAGGCCTCGTCATAGTACTTGGCTTTCTCGGCGAGGCGGGCGGCGACCTTCTGGTCATACTCATCGCCATCCTTGGCCGCCGCAATCCGCGCCTCGGCCTGCGCAGGCGATGGGATGCGGGCTGAGCCATACATCACCAGCGTCGAGCCGACCCGCGCTTCATCAAGCAGCATTTCGGGCTTGAGCAATTCCAGCTGGAACCGCACCGGGCGCAGCTCATCGCGCAGCAGGAAATCGGTGTCGCGGAAGGCGAGCTTATAGGCCGGATGCGCGGTCTGGGGCGTGCGCTCAGGGCCACCCTCGGCGAAGCGGGTCTCTTCGCCCGCACGGTAGAACTTGCGGTCAGTCAGGTCTTTTTCAGTCATTGCTCAACCCCTAGTAGGGGGTGGCCAGAGCCGCAATAGGCTTGGTTTGCTGCAATGTTTCTGCCGTACGTCAGAGCGTTGCTTCGGCGTGAAACATTCGGACGATGGGTGGCTGGATGCCCCGCAAGGATTCGAACCTTGATTGACGGAGTCAGAGTCCGCTCTCTTACCATTAGAGGACGGGGCATTGGCCTTCCCCACCGGCAAAGTCCGGCGGCGTCGACGAAGGCGCTCCCTAGTTTCGCAGCGGCGTAAGGTCAAGCACGCGTTGCGCCTGCATTGCTTGCTCTTGCGCGGCGCTTGGGTTAGCTTGGCCCCAAGTGCCATGCGCCCCACATCGCGCGCATGGTGATATGAAAGTAATGTGATCATGGCGGAAACTCTCCCGCCGGACAGGAATAGAAGTGCTGGGAAAAACCGGGGCGGCAAGTCCGGCAAGGTAGTCGATTTCCGCTACAAGCGCCCCCCTCAGCCCGATGCCAGAGCCAATGGCCGTGCCAAAGGCAATGGAGCAGACCGGCCCAAGCCTGACTTGGCCGATATTGGTGCGATGAAGCCCGCCAGCCACGGTGAGGCCTATGCCGCATTGGACCTTGGTACCAACAATTGCCGCCTGCTGATCGCCCGCCCTTCGGGCCGCGATTTCACTGTGATCGATGCCTTCAGCCGGGTGGTGAAGCTGGGCGAAGGCCTCGCCACCAGCGGGCGTCTGTCCGACGCGGCGATGGATCGCACGCTCAGCGCGCTCAACATCTGCGCTGATAAGTTACAGCGCCGCAATGTCCGCCTCGCCCGCTCGGTCGCGACCGAGGCGTGCCGCCGCGCCGAAAACGGGCTCGAATTCATCGAGCGAGTGCGGCGCGAGACCGGCATCGCGCTCGACATCATCAGCGCCGAGGAAGAAGCGCGGTTGGCGGTGCTGGGTTGCCACATCCTGCTCGAAGAGGGCACCGGCCCCGCAGTGATCTTCGACATTGGCGGCGGATCGACCGAGCTGGTGCTGGTCGAAGCGGTCGGCGAGGGCGCCAGCCGGGTGCCGCGCATCCTCGACTGGCAGAGCGTGCCGTGGGGCGTCGTCTCGCTCACCGATACAGTCGGCCGCGCAGAAGACAGCGAAGCCGCGCGCGTCGCCCGCTTTGCGCAGATGCGGCAGATGGTCGCCGATAGCTTCGCCCCCTTCGCCTCCCGCGTGGCGGGGGCCGCGCAGCACGAAGATATTCGCCTGCTCGGCACCAGCGGCACAGTGACGACGCTTGCCAGCCTTTATCTCGAACTGCCGAGCTATGACCGCAAGGCCGTGGACGGGTTGATCGTGCCCTCTGGCGAGATGCGCGAGATCAGCGCACGGCTATCGGTGATGACGCCCTATGAACGCTCCACCTTGCCCTGCATCGGGCAGGATCGTGCCGATCTGGTGGTGGCAGGCTGCGCGATCCTTGAGGCGATTCTCGACCTGTGGCCCGCGCGGCGGTTGGGCGTGGCAGACCGGGGCATCCGCGAAGGGATCCTGCGCAGCATCATGGCGGCCGAGCGCCAGTCGGAACGATCGCTCAAAGCGCTGCAAAGGCAGCGCGGCGGCCAGAGCAATGGACGGGACACGAAATGAGCCGGGGTGACAAGACGCCGAGCAAGCGGGTCAAAACCGCCAAGGGCCGCACGGCCAGTCAGGTGCGCTGGCTCGAACGGCAGCTCAATGACCCTTACGTCCGCCAAGCCAAGGCCGACGGCTATCGCAGCCGCGCGGCGTACAAGCTGATCGAGCTCGACGAGAAGTTCGGCTTGCTCAAGGGCGCGCAGCGGGTGGTCGATCTCGGCATTGCGCCGGGCGGCTGGTCCCAGGTGGTGCGCGCCAAGTCACCCAAGGCCGAGGTGGTGGGGATCGACCTGCTCGAAGTCGAGCCGCTGGAGGGCGTGACCATTTTCCAGATGGATTTCATGGCCGATGACGCCCCGGCCAAGCTTGCCGAAGCGCTGGGCGGGCCGCCCGATCTGGTGCTGTCGGACATGGCGGCCAACACCGTCGGCCACAAGCAAACCGATCACCTGCGCACGATGGGCCTGGTCGAGGCGGCGGCGTGGTTCGCGGCCGAGAATCTCGCGCCGGGCGGCGCCTTCGTTGCCAAGGTGCTGGCGGGCGGCACGGACAGCGATCTGCTGGCCCTGCTGAAAAAGAACTTCACGCAGGTCAAGCACGCCAAACCCCCGGCGAGCCGCAAGGGCTCGTCGGAGTGGTATGTAATCGCCCAAGGATTCAAGGGCTGACGTGAGGGGAGAGGGGGCGGCCTGGATGCCGCCCGCCCTGATGCTTATTCCGTCGCAGCCGCCGGATCGGTGCCTGCCTCGGCAGTGGCGACGGCTTCAGCCTCGCCTTCGGCCGCGGCGGCTTCACTGTCAGCAGCAGCGGCAGGTGCAGCGGCAGCCGGGAACGGCAGGTTCGAACCTTGCGCGTTGAGATAGGCTGCAATCGCAGCGCGATCTTCAACCTTGCCGAGACCGGCGAAGCTCATCTTGGTGCCCGCGACCATGCCCTTGGGGTTCTTGAGCCAGGCGTCCATCTTGTCCCAGTCCCAGGTGCCGCCCACGGCCTTCAGCTCGGCGCTGTAGGCAAAGCCGGCATGACTGGCCACGGCCTTGCCCATTGTGCCGTGCAAATTCGGACCGATGCCATTGGCGCCGCCCGCATTGACGGTGTGGCAGCTCTGGCACTTGGCGAAGGCCTTCTCGCCCGCAGCGACCAGCTCGGCAGCGGGCATGGCGTTCAGCGCATCGGCAATCGAGGCTTCCGCCGGGCCAGCGCCTTCTTCGACCGCGCCTTCGATCACGTAGCCGAGCTTTTCGGGCCGATCCGGCTTGTCGCCGTGGAAATAGCCTTTCGAGAGCTGCGCGAGCCCAAGGCCCACGACGCCCGCGAACAGCACCCAGCCTGCGGCAGTGTTGAACAGATCGCCGCCGCCGGTCTGGCTGGCCGCGTTATCCTGCGAAGAGTTATCCTGTGTCATCCCGGGCGGCTCATAGTGTCGCCAGCCGAGGCGCGCAAGACTGATCGTGGCACGAATTCTTGCACCTTTTGCAAGCGGGCTTGTGCCTGCGCGCCTGCGCCTATAGGCGGCTTGCACCATGCGATCCTTTCCCGGCCCCGCCCTTGCCATCGTCGACCAGATGCGCGCCGCAGCTTTGGCAGAGCCTGCGCGCACGATTGCGTTTCAGGGCTCGCCGGGGGCCAATTCGCATCGCGCTGCCACCGAAGCGCGGTCCGATATGCTGCCGCTGCCCTGTTTCAGCTTTGAAGACGCGCTGGAAGCGGTGAAGGATGGGCGGGCGGCGCAGGCGATCATCCCGATCGAGAATTCGCAGCACGGGCGGGTCGCCGATATCCACTTCCTGCTGCCCGAAAGCGGGCTGCACATCATCGGCGAATATTTCATGCCGATCCACCATGCGCTGATGGCGCTGGGCTCCGGCCCGTTCGAAGCGGCCTATAGCCACCCGCAGGCGCTCGGCCAGTCGCGCCACTATCTACGGGCGCGCGGGATCGTGCCGCTGAGCCACGCCGATACCGCAGGCGCAGCGGCCTATGTGGCCGAGCGCGGCGATCCCACTGTTGCCGCTATCGCCCCGGCGCTTGCCGCCGAGCTCTACGGGCTCCAGATCATCGAGCACAATGTCGAGGACAGCGCGGACAACATGACCCGCTTCGTGATCCTCGCGCAGCAGCCGCTGGCCGCCAGCGCGCTCGAAGGCAAGCCGGTGATGACCACCTTCATCTTCGAGGTGAAGAACATTCC
>DLGU01000014.1:8705-8900 GCA_002482865.1 Porphyrobacter sp. UBA7686 | reverse complement strand
AACATGACCAAGCTGGAAAGCTACCAGCAAGGCACCAGCTTTGCCGCCACCACCTTCTATGCCGACATCATCGGCGCGCCGGGCGATCCGGCGGTGGACCGCGCGCTGGAGGAATGCGCGTTTCATTCCAAGGTCTTGCGCATTCTGGGCAGCTACGAACAGGCCCGCGCCAGAGGCTAAAACGCGGATAAGACG
>DLGU01000014.1:842-8689 GCA_002482865.1 Porphyrobacter sp. UBA7686 | reverse complement strand
CCGCCGCGCTGTTTCCCGTTGCGCGGGCGCACCCGCCGTGCCACCACCGTCGCCGGATGACCGCAGCGGCCGCTTCTTCGCCTTCCGAATCATTAGCCAATTCAGGCGGATCGCCTCCCGCCGGATGGGACACGCTGCACGCCGAAGGCAATGTCCAGTTCGCCCCGGTCGAAATCCCCCCCATCGCGCCGCCCGAGCCGAGTTGGCTGGAACGCCAATTGATCGCCTTTGGCGAAATGCTCGCCGATTGGCTGGGACCGGCAGGGCTCGCGCTGGGCGATTCCTGGTGGTGGCTGCAATGGGTGTTGCTGGGCATGGTCGCGCTGTTTGCGCTGGTGCTGCTGGTGCGCCTGATCGATCCAAGCTTTTTGCGCCGCGCCAAATCCTCAGCCTCGGACGCGGGGACCGATAACACCTGGCAACCGGATCAGGCGGCCAGCCTTGCGCTGCTCGAAGATGCCGACCGGCTCGCCGCCGAAGGGCAGTTCGATGCGGCGACGCACCTGTTGCTTCAGCGCAGCGTGGGCCAGATCGCAGCGGCGCGTCCCGATTGGGTCGAACCGTCGAGCACCGCACGCGAACTCGCCGCGCTCCCCGCCCTGCCCGACACCGCGCGCACCGCTTTCGGCGTGATTGCCGAGCGGGTCGAACGCTCGCTGTTTGCGCTGCGCACGCTTGACCGCAGCGATTGGGAGGCTGCGCGCGCCGCCTATGCCGACTTTGCACTCGCCCGGATCGATCCGCGCGGGGCGCCGCTGGGGCGGTTGGCATGACGTCCGGCGGAGCCTTTTCGCGCGGCGGGGTGCTGGCGCTGGTGGTGGGCGGCTTCGCGCTGTTCCTCGCCGCGCTGTATCTGATCGGCGCGGGCGAGGACTTCGGCGGAACGCGCGGACAGGGACAGGCCCATGCCGCCAGCAACGGATTGAACGGCTATGCCGGGCTGGTGCGACTGGTCGAGGCGGCAGATTATGACGTCGCTCGGTCGCGCAGCCCGCAGGGGCTGGAGACCAGCGGCCTGCTGGTGCTCACCCCTCCGGCTTTTGGTGATGGCGAGGCAATCGGCGAAATCCTCGAAAACCGCACCTTCCTTGGTCCGACGCTGGTGATCCTGCCCAAATGGTTCGCCATGCCGCCCTCGGACCAACTCCCCTCCGAAGCCCGCGACAAGTTCAAGCGCGGCTGGGTGGTTCTGGACGGCGCGGAAGCGACGGAATGGCCTGAGGACTTGCCCGAACCCTATCGGTTCAGCCACGAATTGGCCGAAGACGATGAAAGCGCCGCCGGGGACCGTTGGAGCGGACTGGACCTCGCCGGACGCTTGCCGACCTCCGCCACCATGTATGCCGTGCCCGAAGCCGCACACGAAGTGTTGATCGCCGATGCCGAAGGCCGCGCGCTCGCCTTTTGGGTCAACCCCGGTGAGGGCCTTGATGATGACAATCCGGCCTATCCGGTGATCTTTCTCGCCGAGCCTGACCTTGCGAACAATTACGGTCTTGCCGACGCCGACCGCGCCGCGGCAGCCGTGGCACTGGTGGACTGGCTGGCGGATGATGCCGACGTTTACGAAGTCACCTTCGACATGACCTTGAACGGCTTTGGGGCGTCGGAAAACCTGCTGACGCTCGCTTTCCGCCCGCCCTTCCTTGCCGCGACGCTGAGCCTGCTGGTGGCGCTGCTGATCGTCGGCTGGCGCGCGTTCCAGCGCTTTGGCCCACCGGCCGCGCCTGCCGGGCCGGACATCGCCTTTGGCAAGCATCAGCTGATCGCCAATGGTGCTGGCCTGATCCTGCGCGCGCGGCGGTTCCGGCTGCTGAGCGCGCCCTATGTCGCCCTGTCCGCGCGGCGGCTCGCAGAACGGCTTGGCCTCGCCCGGCCCGATCCGCAGGCGATTGACGAAGCGCTCGCCCGCCGCCTGCCGCAAGAAGAACCCTTCACCCGCCGCGCCGCCCGGTTGGAAGCGGCCGCAAAACCCGCCGACATTCTGGCCGCCGCGCAAAGCCTCGACGACCTCAACGCCAAGCTATCGCAGGGACAATGATGACCATGACACTCGACGACGTCCGCAGCCTCGCAGGCGCCATCCGCACCGAAATCGCCAAGGCGATCGTCGGGCAGGAAGACATGGTCGACATGCTGCTGACCGCGCTGCTGGCAGAAGGCCACGTGCTGCTCGAAGGCCCGCCGGGAACCGCCAAGACCTTCCTTGCGCAAAGCTTTGCGACCGCACTGGGCCTCGATTTTGGACGCATCCAGTTCACGCCCGATCTGCTGCCGGGCGATATTCTGGGGTCGAACCTGTTCAACTTCCAGACCAGCCAATTCACGCTGACGCGCGGGCCGATCTTCTGTGATCTGCTGCTGGGCGACGAAATCAACCGCACCCCGCCCAAGACGCAGGCCGCGCTGCTTGAAGCGATGCAGGAACGCCGCGTGACGCTTGATGGGGAAACGCACCAGCTGCCCGAACGCTTCATGGTGGTCGCGACCCAGAACCCGATCGAGAACCAGGGCGTCTATCCCCTGCCCGAAGCCCAGCTTGACCGCTTCCTGTTNNAAGCTGCTGGTGCCTTACCCGGCCGAGGATGAGGAAGCGCGGATTGTGGCCACCTATGGCCAGCGCTCTGGCCCGCAGCGTCCCGCCGATCTGGGCGTGACCGCCGTGACCAATGCCGCTGGCCTCGTCGCAGCGAGCGGCGCGCTGACGCAGGTTACCGTCGCCGAGGATATCACCCGCTACGTTGTGCGCCTGATCCGCGCGACCCGCGACCATTCCGAGCTGACCGTGGGCGCCTCCCCCCGCGCTGCGGTGCTGCTGGCCGGTGCCGCCCGCGCCCGTGCCGCGTTGGAGGGCCGCGCCTATGTGATCCCCGATGACGTCAAGGCGCTCGCTGTGCCGGTGCTGCGGCACCGCCTGACCCTCAGCCCCGCCGCCGAGATCGAGGGCCGCGACATGGAAGCGCTGGTCGCCGAACTGGTCGAAAGCACCGAGGCACCCCGCTAAGGTGATCCGCGTCCTTCGCCTTGTCCTCGGCATCCTGCTGCTGCCCTTGCGGCCGCTGCTGATCGTCGCACCGACCGAACGAGCGGCGTGGATCGCGGCGGCGCTCGCGCCGGTGGCGGTGGTGATCGCGGCGACCTCTCCGGGCGCGTGGGTGATCGCGCCGATGCTGGGGCTGACGCTGGTGGCGCTGATCGCGCTCGATGCGGTGATGACCGGGCGGCTCGAAGGTTGGGAAATCCGCACGCCTGAAGACATCGAGGTCGGGCAACCGAGCGTACTCGCCATCACGGCGCGGTTCACGGGCCGCCAGCCGGCGCGGGCCGAGGCTGCGCTGGCCTGCGACCCGCGGCTGGCCCCTGAAGGCCGGGTCACGCTCACGCTCGCCCCGCAACCATTTGGCGAAGGTTGGCGCGGTGAGACGATCCTCACGCCCACCCGGCGCGGCACGGCACAGGTCGAGCGGGCATGGATGCGCTGGGAAGGGCCCTTGCGGCTCGGCGCGCGGCAGGTCGACTATCCGCTGGACCGCCCGGTGCGG
The DNA here is from genome assembly GCA_002482865.1 of Porphyrobacter sp. UBA7686. Classification (GTDB taxonomy): domain Bacteria; phylum Pseudomonadota; class Alphaproteobacteria; order Sphingomonadales; family Sphingomonadaceae; genus Erythrobacter. Next base: position 5,147 of record DLGU01000014.1, on the reverse strand, counting down.
ATCTGGCCCGACCTCTCCCCCGTGCGCTCACCCGATTTACAGGCCTTTCTGCGCAACGCCCAGATGGGCCTGATCGCCCGCCGCATCCGGGGCGAAGGCACGCAGTTCGAAGCCTTGAGCGAATACGAGCCCGGCATGGACCGCCGCCGGATCGACTGGAAGGCCAGCGCCCGCCACACCCGCCTGTTCGCCCGCGAGAACGAGAGCGAGCGCAACAACCAGATCGTCTTCGCCTTCGATTGCGGGCAGGCGATGTGCGAGCCGGTGGACGGCCTGCCGCGCATCGACCGGGCGGTCAGCGCTGCGCTCACCTGCGCCTATGTCGCGCTGAAGGGCGGGGACAAGGTCGCCCTGTTCGGCTTTGCGCAAGCCCCGCAGATCATGACGCCCTTCATCGGCGATCCGCGCGCCTTCCACCGCTTGCAGAGCGCCGCGGCGGGCCTCGATTATCAGGCGGCCGAACCCAATTTCACCCTCGCGCTCGCCACGCTCACCGGGCGGCTCCAGCGCCGTTCGTTGGTGGTGGTGTTCTCCGACTTCACCGATCCCACCGCAGCCGAACTGATGGTCGAAAGCCTCGGGCGGTTGTCGGGCAAGCATCTGGTGCTGTTCGTCACCATGACCGACAGCGAGGTCGAAGACCTGATCACCGCCCCGCCCGGCGACATTGCGACGCTGGCCCGTTCGGTCACCGCCGATAGCCTCGCCCAGCAGCGCAAGCTGGTGCTGACCCGGCTGCGGCGGTTGGGGATCGACGTGCTCGAAGCGCCGTGGGCGTCGATCGGGCCGCGCCTGATCGACCGCTATCTCGCGATCCGCAATAGTGAGGCAATAGGGTGAAAGCGCCGGTCATCTCGTCATGGTTCGGGCGCGGACAAGTCGCCGCGCCGCCCGATATCAAAAGCGCGGCGCTGCGGTCCGACCGCTTCCGGCTGGAGCGCGAAGGCGATTGGCGGAGGCTGGAGGACATCCTCGCCCGGATGGAGCGCGGCGGGCTGCGCCGCATCGCCGATGCCGATCTGATCGCGCTGCCCGCGCTGTATCGCACCGCCGCCTCCTCGCTCTCGGTGGCGCGCGAAACGTCACTCGACGCCGCGACCCTCGGCTATCTCGAAGCGCTGGTGCAGCGCGCGTGGTTTCAGGTCTACGGCCCGCGGCAGGGCTTCATCCGCTGGTTTCGTGGCTTCATCTTCGGCGGCTGGAGCCGTGCGGTGCGCAGCCTGTGGCTCGACATCTGCATCGCGCTGTTCGTGATGGTGGCAGGCACGGTGGTCGGCTGGCTGCTCGTGGCGCAGGACGAGGCGTGGTATTACCGCCTGTTCCCGGCCGGCTTCGGCGAGGCCCGCGTGCCCGGTGCCAGCCGCGAACAATTGCTGGCCACCCTGGCGACCGAGAACAGTGCGGACGGCCTGTCGGCTTTCGCCGCGCAGCTGTTCGGCAACAATTCGGCGGTGTGCATCCTCGCCTTCGCGCTGGGGTTCGCCTTCGGCATCCCCTCGCTGCTGCTGCTGGTGCACAACATGGCCTTGCTGGGTGCCTTGCTGTGGCTGTTCGACGGGCAGGGGCTGGTGGTGGAACTCGCCGCCTGGCTCTCTGTGCATGGCACGACCGAGCTGTTCGGCATTCTGCTATCGGGCGCGGCGGGGCTGCATATCGGGCGGGCGATGGCCTTCCCCGGCAAGCTTCCGGTGCTCGATGCAGCAGCGGCGGCGGGGCGCCGCTCGGCGGTGGTGATGGTCGGCGTGGTCATCATGATGATCGCCGCCGCGCTGCTTGAAGCTTTCCCGCGTCAGCTGGTCGATGGCACCTCCGGCCGGTTTGTGATCGGCGGGACGATGCTGGCCTTCTGGCTCACCTATTTCGTCCTCTACCGCCCACGCATCGCCGGTGACGCCGCAGCGGCGGAAGCCGCATGAGCAAGGCCGCCGCCGCCATCAAGCCGGACAAGCGCGCCCGCACGCTGATCACACCCGAAGGGCTGGCGCTGCCGCTCACCCTCGCCGCGCGCGGAGCCCGTGCCGGGGCGCTAATCATCGACATGGTGATCATCGTCATCGGCCTGATCGCCTTTCAGTGGGTGATGCAAGCGCTGTTCGAAGGCGTGATGGAGGGGATCGGCTTTGATCCCCAACAACGCTTGCCGGGATCGGCGGAGTTTCTGGTGATCATCTCCGTGCTGATCGGCTTTGCTGCGTGGTACGGCTATTTTCTGGTGCAGGAGCTCGGCCCGCGCGGCGCGACGCTGGGCAAGCGGCTGGTCGGCATTCGCATTGCCGCGCGCGGCGGGGCGCGCCTGACGCCCGAGGCCGTGATCGCGCGCAACCTGCTGCGCGATATCGAGGTCTTCTATCCGCTGATCGCGCTGCTGATCCTCATCGGGCTGAGCAGTCAGGGTGAGGATGTCGGCGCGCTCGGCTTTGTGCTGACCGGCTGGCTGCTGTTGTTCCTGCTGTTCCCGTTCTTCAACCGCGATGGCCTGCGGGCGGGCGACATCGTCGCCGGAACCTGGGTGGTTGAACGCCCGCGCACCCGGCTGGCCGCTGTGCTCAGCACGCAGGGCGCCGCCACTGCCGAGGGCGCAAGCGAAGTCACCGGCGTGCGTTACGATTTCGGCGAGGCGGAGCTTTCGATCTATGGCGAGCGTGAGCTTCAGACGTTGGAACGGCTGCTGCGCGATGCTCAGCCCGATGCGCTCAAGGCCGTGCACGCCACGATCTGCCGCAAGATCGGCTGGGACCCCGGCGCGGGCGACGAAAGGGCTTTCCTCGAGGCGTTCTATGGGCAATTGCGCAGCCGGTTGGAGGCCGACATGCGGTTCGGCAAGCGGAAAGCGGACAAGTTCTCATGAAGTTGGATCGGCGGCATTTCATCGGCGGCACCCTCGCTTTGGGGGCATCAGCCTGCATCCCGCCCGATCAGAGCCCGATGGGCCGGTTGGCGGCAGAGCTGCGGTTGATCGAGGCGGTCGGTAACGGCACGCTGGGCGTCGAGCTATTCGACACCGTCAGCGGGATGTCGGTCGGCCTGAACCGCGATCGCCGCTTCGGCCACGCGTCCTCCTTCAAGTTCTCGCTCGCCGCGCTGCTGCTGCAACGCCATGCGGCGGGCCAGATTGACGCGGACAAGCGGGTAACGTGGACCGAGGCCGACATGCTCGAACACGCGCCCTTCACCCGCGAACGGATCGGCACGGGTGCAACCTTGCGCGAGTTGGCGCGGGCGACGCAGATCACCTCGGACAATCCGGCGGCCAACATCCTGCTCCGCAATCTGGGCGGCCCGGCGGGGCTGACCGCGTTCTGGCGCAGCATCGGCGACGAGGTCAGCCGCCTCGACCGGATCGAGCCGGAAATGAACATCGTCCCCCCGGCCGAATTCCGCGACACCGCCACGCCCGCCGCGATGGCCCGCAATGTCGCCAAGATCATCTATGGCGACGTCCTGCCGGAAGCCGAGCGGGCGGAGTTGAAGGGCTGGATGATCGCCACCGAAACCGGCCTGCGCCGCGTGCGTGCGGGGCTGCCTGAAGGCTGGGTCGCAGGCGACAAGACCGGCACCAGCGGCATGGTCGGGACCGAAGGCAATTACATCGACATCGGGTTTGCCGAAGGGCCGAAAGGCCAGCCGCCGATCACCTTCGCCTGCTATTTCCGCGCGCGTCAGGCCGATGACGACATGGCCGCACGGGCGGAATTGACGCTGTCGCGCGTGGGCAAGATCATCAAGGAATTCGCTGAACCGGAGCGGGGGTTGCCGGTTATCGGCAAGCTTTATTGAGCAAAGCCCGTTCGCCCTGAGCTTGTCGAAGGGCCGTCCTTTTTTCGACGCTTGTTCGAAGAGAAGGGCGGTGCTTCAACAAGCTCAGCACGAACGGTTTCAAATCAATGATCAGGCGTGGCCGAAGCCTTCTCCTCGCCGCCGAAGATCGCCACTTCGCGCACCCCACCGCTGGTCGCGCGGCCGCGATACATGCCGGTGGTGTTGAAGCTGAAGATCGCATGGCCCTCGGGCGTGACGAGGATCACTCCACCATCGCCGCCGAGGCTGGCGACATCGGCCATGACAGCATCGGCGATATACTGGGCTTCCTCGGTGCGGATGCTTTCAGCGGCAGCACCTTCGTCCGCCATCGCGACTTTCACCTCGTTGGTCGCCCGCAACCGCGCACAAATCTCATGCGCCACGCCGACGCGCAGGAAGTACTCCCCCCACCCCGTCGCCGAGACCGCACAGGCGCGATTATCCGCATAGGTCCCCGCGCCAATCACCGGCGCATCGCCCACGCGGCCCCAGCGCTTGCCGGTC
>DLGU01000014.1:537-717 GCA_002482865.1 Porphyrobacter sp. UBA7686 | reverse complement strand
GCGAAATATTCGGGCGGGGTGACGGCAAAGCCCTTCTCCACCGCGAAGGCCTCCGCGCCTGCGCCCATCAGCATGACATGCTCGCTTTGGGTGCGCACGGTATCGGCCAACAGGATCGGGTTCTTCACGGTCTTCACCCCGGCAATCGCCCCCGCACTGCGATCGCGCCCGTCCATGATC
>DLGU01000014.1:0-487 GCA_002482865.1 Porphyrobacter sp. UBA7686 | reverse complement strand
CTCCCACGTGAACACCGCGCCCTTACCCGCGTTGAACAGCGGCGAATCCTCCATCGGGATGATCGCGGCCTTGATCGCGTCCATCGCGCTGCCGCCCTCTGCCAGCACCTTGGCTCCGGCATCGAGCGCGACCTGAAGCGCGGCCTCGTACTCGGCGCGCCGCTCCGGTGTCATCGCCTTGGGATCGAGCGTCCCGGCCCCGCCGTGGATCGCAATCGACCACTTGGGGGCTGGCGGGGCAGCATCCTCAGCCAAGGCGGCGGCGGGCATCAGGGCGAGAGCGAGAGCGGCGATCAGTTTGTTCATGGCGGGAAGGTGTAACGCGCCGCTCACCGTTTCGCCAGCTTAACAGCGCGCCCGGCGCACGCTAGGGCGGTGCCATGATCCTGCGTCCCGCCACCCTCGCCGATGCCCCTGCGCTTGCCGCACTGGGCGCGGAAACCTTCATCGCCGCTTTCGGGCATCTCTACACGCCCGAAGACCTCGC
>DLGU01000066.1:4045-4572 GCA_002482865.1 Porphyrobacter sp. UBA7686 | reverse complement strand
TCCGGCACGATCCGGTCGAGGAAGAACCGCACCGTCACTGGCTTGGTCACCGCCAGTTCGGGCGCAGCGCCCGCCGCGACCGCTTCGGCCTGCTTCATTAGCTGCCACCCGGCGACCGTGACGGCGGCCATGGTGCAGAACGGCACGCTCCCGGCGAGGCGATCATCAAGGCTCGCCTCATCCCGCATCCAGCGCGCGACATGAGCGCAGTCCATCGCCAAGGCGGCCAGGGCATATTCGGAGGCGGCTTCGCGGGCGATGGTCTCGAACAACGTCACCATCGCCTCGCCTCCCTCAAGGCCGAGCTTGCGGGTGACGAGGTCCGCCGCCTGAATGCCGTTGGTGCCTTCGTAGATCGGCGCGATGCGCGAATCGCGCCAGTGCTGGGCCGCGCCGGTTTCTTCGACAAAGCCCATGCCGCCGTGAATCTGGATGCCGAGCCCGGCGACTTCCACGCCGATATCCGTGCCCCATGCCTTGATCAAAGGGACAACGATTTCCGAGCGGGCCTTGGCAGCCTCGTCACC
>DLGU01000066.1:0-3986 GCA_002482865.1 Porphyrobacter sp. UBA7686 | reverse complement strand
GATCATGCGGCGCACATCGGGATGCTCGATAATCGCCACCGGATTCTTGTCGTGCGAACCAGCGCGCGCCGATTGCACCCGGTCACGCGCATAGGCCAGCGCCTGCTGGGTTGCCCGTTCACCGATCTGCACGCCCTGGTTGCCGACATTGATCCGCGCGTTGTTCATCATCGTGAACATCGCGGCGAGACCCTTGTTCTCATGCCCGACCAATTCGCCGATGCATTCGCCATTGTCGCCGTAGCTCATCACACAGGTGGGCGAGGCGTTGATGCCGAGCTTGTGTTCCAAGCTGACGCAGCGAAGATCGTTGTGCGGGCCGAGCGAGCCATCTGCGTTCACATGAAACTTCGGCACCACGAACAGCGAGATGCCACGCGAACCCTCGGGCGCGCCGGGGAGCCTTGCGNNCCAGATGGATGATGTTCTCGGCCAGATCATGCTCGCCCCAGGTGATGTAGATCTTCTGGCCGGTGATCCGATACTTGCCCGCATGGGGGCCGTTGACGATCGGCTCGGCAACCGAACGCAGCGCGCCGACATCGCTCCCGGCGGCGGGCTCGGTCAGGTTCATCGTCCCCGACCATGCGCCGCTGACGAGATTGGGCAGATACATCGCTTTCTGGTCGTTGGAACCATGATGCTCGAGTGCCTCAATCGCGCCGACGCTCAGCATCGGGAGCAAGGTGAAGGCCATGTTCGCCGCGCCGAGGTTTTCGAGCACGTTGCACGACAAGGTGAAGGGCAGGCCCTGACCACCATGCTCCACCGGGGAGGCGATCGCGTTCCAGCCCTGCTCGACATAGGCCTTGTAAGCCGCGTCGAAACCGTCGGGCAGGCGCACCACGCCGTTCTCAAGCTTCGCGCCTTCCAGATCGCCCTTGCGGTTCAGCGGTGCGAATTCGCCTGCTGCAAACTGCCCGACGCCTTCGACGATGGCTTCGACCAGATCGGGTTCGGCATGGGCGAAGCGTTCGGTCTGGGCGAGTTCGTCGATCCCGGCATTGACGCGGATGGCAAGCAGCTGGTCGGCGGTCGGCGGGGTAAAGGGGGTCACGTCGGGGGCGTCCTTGAGATGGGTAAAGCCCTCGCGCACTTGGCAGGGCGGGGGTTTGAATATAGCGCCGGGGCATGAGCGGCAAGAACGTTACGGATATGGTGCTGGCAGACGCCGCAGGGATCGCGCGGGCGGCGCGAATCCTCGAATCGGGCGGGCTGGTCGGGGTGCCGACCGAGACGGTTTACGGGCTCGCGGCGCGGGCGGATTCTGCCGAGGCGGTGGCGAAGATTTATGCTGCGAAGGGCCGCCCGGACTTCAATCCGCTGATCGTGCATGTGCGGGATGCGGTGCAGGCAGCGGAATATGCTGAATGGCTCCCGGACGCTGACCTTCTGGCCCCCCTAGTCTGGCCGGGGCCGCTAACACTAGTTCTCCCGCTCAAGCCCGCAGCCCCTCTAGCCGAGGCTGTGACCGCAGGCCTTCCAACCGTCGCGTTGCGTGCGCCGAGCCATCCGGTGATGCGGGCCCTGCTGGAGGCCGTGCCGTTCCCGCTTGCCGCCCCTTCGGCCAACCGAAGCGGCTTTATCAGCCCGACAACCGCCGAACATGTGCTCGCCTCGCTTCATGGGCGGATCGATCTGGTCCTCGATGCAGGCCCGACCAACGCGGGGGTGGAATCGACCATCCTCGCGATAGGGCGTGATGGGAGCTGGCGCGAGCTACGCCCCGGGCCGGTTGATCTTGATGCGCTCCATCAGCACTATTGGGACGCGCCTTACCCGCGCACCACGGGGGTGTCCGGGTCGAAGATCGAAGCCCCCGGTCAACTCGCCAGCCACTATGCGCCAGGGAAGCCGGTGCGATTGAATGCGGACAGGGCTGAGGCAGACGAATTCCTGATCGGCTTCGGCACGGTCGCAGGTGACTGCACGCTGTCAGTCAGCGGTGATGTCACCGAGGCCGCCGCCCGCCTCTACGCGGCCTTGCACGAAGCCGCCCGCGCGCCGCAGCCCCGCATCGCGGTCGCTCCGGTGCCGGAGGACGGCGTGGGGCGCGCGATCAATGATCGGTTACGCCGGGCAGCGGCTTAGTCGCCGCGCTCAGGCTCCACCGGAATTCCCGGCATCAGCGCCTTCATCTCCGCGCGGATGGCCTGCGCCTTGTCGCACGCCTCGTCATTCCCGTCAGCGCAGCGGTCCATCTGCTTGTCCAGATCGCGTTCCAGCTCACCCAACCGCTCTTCACGCTTGCGGATTTCGCGACCCCGCTTCTCGTCGGCTTCGGACTGGCTGGTCGTCGCAAGGTCGACACCCTTGCTCACCGCCCTGACCGGCAGCGTAACGACATCCACCGCCGCACGGGCAAGACAGCCCTGCAAGGCGAGCGAGGCTAGGCCAAGGGCCCCAAGTCTGAGTGCGCGCATGGCCGCATTATGTCGCGCGGCCCATGCCATAAGGCAATGCTATTCTGCGGGTTTTGCGGCGACCGGAGCAGTGGGTGCTTCGGGTGCTTTCGGCGGCAGTGGGGCCGATGCCCCCGCACCCTCGGCGCAGGTCAGCGTGCCCGAGCCGAATTCGTTGACGGTGCACTTCGCCTTGCCGGTCACAGTGACGTCACCCGCGCCCGCGATGTTGGCGGTCACTTCCCCGTCAGAGGCAAAGGCGACATCGCCCGCCCCGCCGATCGAAACTTCGGCCGTGTCGGCCTTCAATCCCGCCAATTCAACTTCGCCGCTGCCACCGATGTTGATGGTCAGGCTTTTGACCGTGCCCGCGCCCCGGATGGTGCCCGAGCCGCCGATGTTGATTCCGAGGTTCTGAGCTGCGACCGTGCCGAATTCGACGAGGCCCGAACCGCCGATCGTGACTTCGGCCTCGCTGGCGAGGGTGGGTGCCTTGATCGTGCCAGCTCCGGCGATCACGACCTCTTCGGGAGCGGGCATGGTGATGCGGATGATGGCGTTGGTCTCACCACTCCAGCCTTCTTCGCGGGTGATCCCGATGGTCCGTTCGTCGCGGACGAAGCGCAGGCTTTCGGTGTTGCCGCCTTCGACCTTGATCGCGAAGCTATCGCCTTCGGTGAGGATCACCGTATCGCCTGAGGCCAGTACCACTTCGGACGGCGGCGTGCCGGTGAGGACGACATCGGCAAGCGGCACGCCCTTCTGACCGTTAATCTCCATCTCCGCCCCTTCGCACCCGGCCAGCGAGATCGCGGCGGTGAGCAAAGCGGCGGCGGCGATGCGGCGGCCGGTGAATTGGGTCATGGCGTGTCTCTCCCGAAGTGCGCTAGCGTATTGCTGATATAATACACCCCAGCGCGTGGCACAAGCCTGCGCGCCGCACAAACAAAAAGGGCCGCCCCGCAGGGCAGCCCTTGATGTCGCACATGGCGGAAAAAGCCTCAGGCTTCTTCGGCGGTGTCGTAATATTGCGGCGCGTGTTCACGCAGCACGTCGAGGATCTTGCCGAGCGCGGTGGGCTCGTCGGTCTCTTCCATCGCCGCCAGTTCGCGGGCGAGGCGGCTGGAGGCCGCTTCGAAGATCTGGCGTTCCGAATAGCTCTGCTCGGGCTGGTCTTCGGGGCGGAACAGATCGCGGGTCACTTCGGCGATCGACACGAGGTCGCCCGAATTGATCTTCGCTTCATATTCCTGCGCGCGGCGCGACCACATGGTGCGCTTGACCTTGGGCTTGCCCTTCAGCGTTTCCATCGCCTGCCGCAGCGTTTTGTCCGACGACAGCTTACGCATCCCGATCGCTTCGACCTTGCCCACCGGCACGCGCAGAGTCATGCGCTCTTTTTCAAACCGAAGGACGTAGAGTTCGAGCTGCATCCCGGCGATTTCCTCGCGCTGAAGCTCGATCACCCGGCCAACGCCGTGCTTGGGATAGACGACATAATCGCCGACGGTGAATGCGTTCGCGGTGCTTGCCATGCAAGTTCCTTTCAATCGGCCGTCCTGGCAACGAGAGAGCGGACAATCG
>DLGU01000037.1:16995-18089 GCA_002482865.1 Porphyrobacter sp. UBA7686 | reverse complement strand
ATTGCGGGTTTCATGCGCCAGCCCTTGCGGGCGGCCATCGTCAGATAAGGGAGCGGGGGTCTTGCGGTCGGACATGGTTCTTCTCCTTGCCCAAGCATAAGCCTGCAATCCGGCCAGATGTTGCACCCCGGGCGGCAGTCCGGTTGTCCAGCGGGACGGAGCACTTTGCACGAAGTCTTAACCGCGTCTGCGCTAGGCACGAGCCATGTACAAGTCGGTGTTCCAGAACAGCAAAGCCGCGCTCGCCTTTGCCGGGCTGACCGTGTTCAGCGCGGTATCGCTCGTCGGCACTTCAGACGACAGTGGGATCGTCGGCACGGCGGCCGAATTTATCGGCGCCCAGCGCGCCAATATCGCGAGTGAGGCGCAGGCTTTTGCCGAAGGGCAGAGCCAGGGCGACAAGCCGGGCAAGGCCGATGCGGGCTTGGAGAGCAAAGGCTCGGTCTTCGGCGAATATGGGGCCGATGGCAAAGCCGTCGCGAAAGGCGCCGGCGGAGCGGCGAATACCGGCGGCAATCCGATGACCGCGCCGCTATCGCCAACCGCGATGGTCGATCGCGGCGGACCCATAGCCACAAGCGAGCCGTTTATCTCGGACCGCGAAATGACGATCGAGCCGAAGTAACCCCCTAGCGGGTCGGAACCGGCACCTCGCCGCTGTAATCGTAGAACCCGCGCCCGGTCTTGCGGCCGAGCCAACCGGCCTCGACATACTTCACCAGCAGCGGCGCCGCGCGATACTTGCTGTCGCGGGTGGTGGTGTAGAGCACGTTGATGATGTCGAGACAGGTGTCGAGCCCGACGAAATCGGCGAGTTGCAGCGGCCCCATCGGGTGGTTGAGGCCAAGGCGGCAGCCCTTGTCGATATCCTCAATGCCGGCCGTGGACTGGCCGAGCACGAACACCGCCTCGTTGATCATTGGCAGCAGGATGCGGTTGACGACGAAGCCGGGTTCATCCTGGCTCAGCACCACTTCCTTGCCCAGCCCCTTGGCGAAGGCGGTGACGCGGTCGGTGGTGTCCTGCGCGGTGGCGAGGCCGGGAATCACTTCGATCAGGCCCATGACGGGCACCGGGTTGAAGAAGTGCAACCC
>DLGU01000037.1:13782-16896 GCA_002482865.1 Porphyrobacter sp. UBA7686 | reverse complement strand
GCGAAAGGAGCGTAATCGGCGACGGGGGTGATGCGCGCGAGCAGGCTTTCGGCCTCCGCTGCTTCGATCTTGCCGCGGCCCATCAGCTTGACCAACGCCTTTTCGACATTGGCCTTCCCAGCTTCGGCGCGGGCGAGGTCAACATCGGTCAGCATCACGTTCATGCCGTTGGCGGCAATCGTCTGGGCGATGCCGGTGCCCATTTGTCCGGCCCCGATGACGGCGATGGTGCGCATGATGTGTCCTTCGCAAGTGCAGCAATTGGCCGCGCTGTTAGCGACGGCCGGGTGCAAAAGCTAGCGATTAGCGCCGGGGACCCACTTCACGTCGCGCTTGCCGTTATCGTTCACCACACGGGCGAGCACGAACAGATAATCCGACAGCCGGTTGATATAGGCCAGCGCCGCCGGGTTAACGGGCAATTCGGCGGCTAGCATCACCATTGCCCGCTCGGCCGCGCGGGCGGTGGCGCGGGCGACGTGCAGACGTGCGGCAAGTTCGGTTCCGCCGGGCAGGATAAAGCTGGTCAGCGGCTGAAGCTTTTCGTTCAAGGCATCGATCCGCGCTTCGAGCCATTCGGCCTGCGACGGCACCATGCGCAGCACCATCTCCGACGGGGCGAAATCATCGCCCGGCGTCGCCAGATCAGCGCCCAGATCGAACATGTCGTTCTGGATACGGGTGATGTCAGCGCCCGGCGCTCCAGACATCAGCACCGCCGCCAGCCCGATGGCGCTGTTTGCCTCGTCCACCAGACCCATCGCATTAATGCGGGCGGAGTGCTTCGGGCAGCGCGACCCATCGACGAGGCCCGTGGTGCCATCATCCCCGGTTCGGGTGTAAATCTTGTTCAGCTTGACCATGGGGCGAAGGGCTTAACGCGATGCTGCCATGATGATCGCCACGACCACGATCGCCAGCGCCTGATACTTGATGCGCGCGAACATCGCCTTGTTCTGGGCGAGCTGCATATCGGTCGCGGTCGAGCCTTCGCCGGTTTCAAGGTCGATCTTGGTCGTCTTGAGGAAGGCGACGATCCCCTTGATCAGCGAAAAGGCCACCAGTCCCATGAGGACGAGCAATACGGGCACGAGGACATAGTTCATGCGTATCTAAATGGACGCTTGAGCGTCAGGTTCCAAGTGACAAATGTTGCAACCTGAGTTGCTCGGCAAGCATCCGCCCGTCCTCGCCCGCCGCGCGCCGTTCGGCCAAGGCCGGTGATCCCCGGCGTTTGGCGAGTTTTTCGCCATCTGCGCCGAACAAGAGCGGGTGGTGATGCCAGCGCGGCACCGGGAGCCCGAGCAGGGCCTGCAGGGTGCGGTGAACGTGGCTCGCTCCAAACAGATCGGCCCCGCGCGTTACCAGCGTCACCCCATCCGCCGCATCGTCGAGCGTCACGGCGAGGTGGTAGCTGGCGGGCAGGTCCTTGCGCACCAGCACGACATCGCCAAGGCCGGAGAGGTCGACCGCCTGCGCTCCGGCGAGCGCGTCGTCCCAGGTCAGCAGGCCGGTATGGGCCAGCGCCGCCTCCGCATCGAGTCGCCATGCGGCGGGGCGGGAGGGGTCAGGCGGCTGCCGCTTGCAGGTGCCGGGGTAGATCAGACCACTTGCCCCAGCCCCCGAGCCGGGGTCGGAGCCTTCCATCGCCCCCGCCGCCTCGATTTCCTTGCGGGTGCAGGTGCAGGGATAGATGAGCCCGCGCGCTTTCAGCGCCTCGGCGGCGGCGGCATAGCGGGCGAGCCGCGTCGACTGCGCGGGCACTTCGTCCCATTCGAGCCCGAGCCATTCCAAATCGCGGCGGAATTCATCCGCCAGTTCCGGACGGGAGCGGGGGCCGTCGATATCCTCGATCCGCAGCAGAAACCGCCCGCCGCGTTCCCGCGCCAGATCATGCGCGACAATGGCGCTCAAGGCATGGCCGAGATGCAGCCGCCCGTTGGGGCTGGGCGCAAAACGGGTCACTTGCGGCACACACTCGGGCATCGCCGCCCCATGCCACAGGACATATTCTTGCGCTATCCACAGGTCGTCCACAGGGTCCAAAACACTCGGCCCTGTGGATACCCACCCTGTAACGGGTTTGACTCTTTGCCGTGCCACGTCAGGATGCACGTCAATCAGGGAGGAACGCGCATCGTGTTCAATGCCGAACTGATCGAAAGAGTTGCCCGGTTCCGCGGGGTTGATGAGGACCCAACGCGCAACCTGTCTGCGTGCCCGGCGCTGGTGCTCAACGCCGATTACACCCCCTTGTCCTATTACCCCCTAAGCCTGTGGCCGTGGCAGACCGCGATCAAGGCGGTGTTCCTCGACCGGGTGGACATTGTCGCGAGCTATGACCGCGAGGTGCACTCGCCCAACTTCGACATGAAAATCCCGAGCGTGATCGCCCTCAGGCAATATGTGAAGCACTCGGAATTTCCGGCCTTCACCCGCTTCAACGTGTTCCTGCGCGACCGCTTCCAGTGCCAGTATTGCGGGAGCACCGAGCATCTGACCTTTGACCACGTGACCCCGCGCCGACTCGGGGGAAGGACGACGTGGGAGAACATCATCACCGCCTGCGCGCCGTGCAACATGAAGAAGGGTGGCCGCACCCCCAAACAGGCCGCGATGCCCGTGCATCAAACTCCGATTCGCCCGACCAGCTGGCAATTGCAGCAGCACGGCAAGCTGTTCCCGCCCAATTTCCTGCACGAAACATGGCGCGACTGGCTGTATTGGGACGTCGAGCTGGAGGCGTGATCGCGCTGACGCGGTTTGCCTTCAACGCGACCAATGCGCCTCGCGCCTGCTGCGGCTGATCCGCAGAGTGGCGGGATCATCCCTGTGCCGACGCTCATAGGTCAAGCCGTCAGTCGCCGGATCGTCCCACAGGGCAGGCGTCATCAAATCGCCTTGAGGTGACAGCCACGCGCCGCCCTTGGCAAAGCCAGTATAGGCGGCGAGGTGCCGCGCGCGCTCGGCAGCCAGTGCAGCGACATGATCCTCTAGCGCGACGTCGCGCCCCTCCCAGTCCGCCGGCATATCCTGACAATAGGCGTTGTTGTTGCCGTGCTGGGTGCGGCCGAATTCATCGCCCGCGGTGAGCATGATCGTGCCGGTCGAGGC
>DLGU01000037.1:0-13701 GCA_002482865.1 Porphyrobacter sp. UBA7686 | reverse complement strand
GTCGGCCCCTCGATACCGCAATTCCACGAGTGGTTCTCGCCATGCCCGTCGCGATTATCCTCGCCATTGGCGTGGTTGTGGCGGTGCTCGTAGGCGACCGTGTCGGCGAGCGTGAAACCGTCATGCGCGGCGAGGAAATTGATGCTGCGGAAGTCAGCTCCGAACAGATCGGACGAACCCGCGATCCGGGTGGCAAGCGCCCCCACTCCCCCGGTCCCGCGCCAAAACCGGCGGACATCGTCGCGGAAAGTGTCGTTCCATTCGAGCCAGTTGGCGGGGAAGCGCCCCAATTGGTAGCCGCCCGGGCCAATATCCCACGGCTCGGCAATCATCACCCGGTCAGCGAGCAGCGAGTGGGCAGCGAGCTCGGCGAAGATCGGGGCGTGGGGATCGAAGCCCGGCCCGCGGGCGATCACGGGCGCTAGGTCAAAGCGAAAGCCGTCGATGCCGCAGTGACGCACAAAGTGGTCAAGCGTGTCGATCATCAGCCGCCGCACCGCCGGATTAGCAAAGTCGAGCGTGTTGCCGCAGCCGGTGTCATTGATCAGCGTGCCATCCGCGCTGCGGGCATAGGCGGCGGGGTCCAGCCCGCGCAGGGACAGCGTGCCGCCTTGGATGTCGCTCTCGCCCGAATGGTTGAACACCAGATCGAGGATTACCCCGATCCCCGCTTCGTGCAGCGCCGCCACGGTCTCGCGCAACTCCGCCACGCCGCCGGGACACAGGCCGGGATCAAGCGCCATCATCGCCACCGGGTTATAGCCCCAGTGATTCGCGAGGCCGAGCGGCGGCAGGTGGCGCTCGTCGATCCAGGCGATGATCGGCATCAGCTCGATGGCACTGACGTGGAGTTTCTTGAGGTGCGCGATCACGGCAGAGTCCGCGAGCGCGGCGATGGTGCCGCGCTGGGCTTCCGGCACCTCAGGGTGGAGCGCCGTGAACCCCGCGACGTTCAATTCGTAGATCAGCCCGCCGCGCTGGAACCGGGGAGGCCCCAGCGGCACCTCTGGCAGCGGCCCTGTTACGATGGCGCGCGGGACGATGTCAGCGGTATCCTCGCCATATTGCGCAAGGCGCGGGTGTTGGACGAAGCGGCGGTCGAGTTCCAGCGCGTAAGGATCGACCAGCAGCTTGGCCGGATCAAACCAAAGATTGTGGTGCGGCTCATAGGCTCCGTGTGCGCGGTAGCCATAACGGGTGCCGGTGAGGTCGCCGGGCAGTTCAAGGGTCCACGCCTCATGCGCGCGGGTCATCGGGTGGCGGGTCTCAGCCTCGCCATCGAACAGGCACAGTTCCACCGCATCCGCCAGCGGCGCGGCTATGGCGAAGCGGGTCGATCTCCCTGTTACATGGCTCCCCAGTTTCAAACCCATCTCCGTTCGCCTCGAGCGAAGTCGAGAGGCCCTGCTTGTGTCTCGACTTCGCTCGACACGAACGGGCTTGTGGTCACGTCACCACATCAGGCGCGGTGCGGCCGGTGTGCGCGGCGATCCCGGCAATGGCTTCGGCCGCGGCGATCAGATCGGCGAGCATCGCGGGGGTTTCCTCGGCCAACCGCCCGTCGGGCGCTTCATAACGCTCGAGATAGACCCGCAAGGTCGCGCCTTCCGTCCCGGTACCCGAAAGGCGGAACACGATCCGCGACCCGCAGGCGAACATCACCCGCACGCCCTGATTGCGGCTTTCCGAGCCATCGACCGGATCGACATAGGCGAACTGGTCGGCGGCAGCGACGGTCAGCGGCCCGAAGCTCTGCCCCGGCAGGCCCTCCAGCGAGCCCTCCAGCGCCGCCATCAGCGTGTTGGCTTTGGCCGTCTCGATGGCCTCGTAATCATGCCGCGCGTAGTAATTGCGACCGAACCGCGCCCAGTGCTCGGTGGCGATCTGCATGACCGGCTTACCCGTCACCGCCAGAATGTTGAGCCACAGCAGCACCGCCCACAGCCCGTCCTTCTCGCGCACATGATCGCTGCCGGTGCCTGCGCTTTCCTCGCCGCAAATCGTGGCCTTGCCCGCGTCGAGCAATGTGCCGAAGAATTTCCACCCCGTTGGCGTCTCCCACGCCGGAATGCCCAGCGCTGCGGCCACCTTGTCCGCCGCCGTGCTGGTCGGCATCGAGCGGGCAATGCCCTTCAGCCCCCCGGCATAGGCCTGCGCAAGGTGCGCGTTCGCCGCCAGCATCGCGAGCGAATCTGAAGGCGTGATGAAAACGCCCTTGCCGATGATGAGGTTGCGGTCCCCGTCCCCGTCCGACGCTGCGCCCAAAGCAGGCGCATCGGGCGACATCATCAGATCATACAGCACGCGGGCGTGAACCAGATTGGGATCGGGGTGATGGCCGCCGAAATCCTCCAGCGGGGTGCCATTGCGGACAGTGCCTGCGGGAAGACCAAGGCGGCGTTCGAGAATCTCCCTCGCATAGGGCCCGGTCACCGCATGCATCGCATCGAAGGCCATCGTCAGCGCGCCGCTGGCCACGGCGGCGCGGATCGCGGGGAAATCGAATAGTTCCTCCATCAGCGCCGCGTAGTCAGCGACGGCATCGATCACTTCAACCGCCATCTCGCCGACCTGCGAAGTGCCGATCCGGTCGAGATCAACCGCCTCGCTCTCCACCATCAGCCAGCGGTCGATGGTCTTGGTGCGGGCGTAGATCGCTTCGGTCACAGCCTCGGGCGCGGGGCCGCCGTTGGCGATGTTGTACTTGATGCCGAAATCCTCGTCCGGCCCGCCGGGGTTGTGGCTGGCCGAGAGGATCAGCCCGCCGCTCGCGCCATATTTGCGGATCACGTGGCTGGCGGCGGGGGTCGAGAGAATGCCGCCTTGCCCCACCAGCACACGGGCATAGCCATTGGCCGCCGCCATCTGGATCGCCCGCGCGATCACCGTGCGGTTGTAGAACCGCCCGTCGCCGCCGATCACCAGCGTGGAGCCTGCCGGCCGTTCCGCAACATCGAACACAGACTGGATGAAGTTTTCAGCATAATCCGGCTGCTGGAACACCCGCACCTTCTTGCGCAGGCCCGATGTGCCGGGCTTCTGGCCATCGAACGGCGTGGTCGCGACGGTGGTGATCATCCCTGTTCCTCAAGCAACTGGCGGTAAAGCCCGGCGTAGGCAGCGCCGCTCGCCCCCCACGAAAAGTCTGCTGTCATTCCGTTTTTCTGAAGCCGCTTCCACGCCGCAGGCTGCGCGTAAAGCGCGACCGCGCGGCTCACCGCCATGGCGAGCGCGCCGTGGCTGACGGCGTTCATCTGGATGCCGGTGGCAACCCCTGCGGCAAGCGCGGCGGGGTTTGCGTCAATCACCGTATCGGCGAGGCCCCCGGTGCGCGAGACGACCGGCACACAGCCATACGCCAACCCGTAAAGCTGGGTCAGACCGCAAGGTTCGAACCGGCTCGGGATCAGGATCGCATCCCCACCGCCCTGCAAGCGGTGCGAGAGGCCCTCGTCATAGCCGAGCTTCACGCCGATCCGCCCCGGATGGCGCGTGGCGGCGGCGAGGAAGGCATCGGCAATCTCCGCGTCGCCCGAACCGAGCAGCGCCAACCGCCCGCCGATTCCGACGAGGTGATCGAGCACGGTTTCGAGCACATCCATACCCTTCTGCCAGGTGAGCCGGCTGACCACCACGAAGAGCGGACCATCGTCCCGGTCGAGCCCAAATTCCTGCTCCACCGCGCGCTTGTTCTTCGCCCGCGCGGCCAGCTTTCCCGCGGTGTAACGGGCGAGGAGATGCGGATCGCTCGCCGGGTTCCATTCGGCGGTGTCGATGCCGTTCAATATGCCGTGAACGCGGTTCGAGCGCGCCAGCACCAGCCCTTCCAGCCCCATCCCGAATTCGACCGAGCGGATCTCGCCTGCATAGGTCGGGCTGACGGTGGTGATCGCGTCGGCCAGTTGCATTCCGGCCTTAAGGAACCCGACCCCGCCGTAGCTTTCCACCCCGTCGACCGTCCACGCCTCTGGCGGCAGGCCGAGCTGCGGGAACACCTCGGCGGGGTAGTATCCCTGAAACGCCATGTTGTGGATGGTGATGACGCTCGGCACAGCGCGCGCGCCCTTCAGCGGGGCGAGGCGCAAATAGGCGGGCACCAGCCCGGTCTGCCAGTCATGCGCATGGACCAGATCGAAGGCGCGGCCTTTCACCGCCCCGCCCGCAATATCCGCCGCCGCGCGGGCGAAGGCGGCGAAGCGGCGCCAGTTGTCGTCCCAATCCCGGCCCGCAGCGTCCGAGTACGGCCCTCCCGGCCTCGCGAACAGCGCGGGCGCATCGAGCACCAGCAGCGGATAGCCGCCGATCTTGCCCGCTAGCAGCCGCGCTTTCTCGCCTAGCAGCGAATCCCTCGAATGGACCGCCTTCGCCTTGCCGAGCGCTTTCAGCACTGCGGGATAGCCGGGGATGAAAGTCGTCACCTCCACACCCTGCGCCGCCAAGGCGGCAGGCAGCGCGCCCGCCACATCGGCAAGCCCGCCGGTCTTGACCAGCGGCACCGCCTCTGACGCGACCGACAGGACTTTTATGCTCACAGCTTCAGCTTCGCCATCATGTCGCGGGTGACGAGCACCACGCCTTTCTCCGACACGCGGAAACGCTGCGCATCCAGCACCGGGTCTTCGCCGATCACCATGCCTTCGGGGATGCGGACGCCGGAATCGATGATCACCTTGCTGAGCTTCGCCCCGCGCCCGATGTTGCAATAGGGCAGGATCACCGCTTCGCTCACGTTGGAAAAGCTGCCGATCTTGACCCCGGTGAACAACAGACTGCGGCGCACTTCCGAGCCGGAAATGATGCAATCACCCGACACCAGCGATGACACCGCAAAGCCGCGCCGTCCGTCCTCGTCATGGACGAACTTGGCAGGAGCGGCCACGACGGCGTCAGTCCAGATCGGCCAGTCCCGGTCATAAAGGTTGAGCTTGGGCACCGTGTCGGTGAGGTCGAGGTTCGCCTCGAAATAGGCATCCAGCGTGCCGACATCGCGCCAATATTCCTCGATCTCCTCGGCAGCGCGGATGCAAGAGTTGGTGAAGCGGTGGGCGACGGCTTTGCCGTGCTTGACGATATAAGGAATGATGTCGCCGCCAAAGTCGCGGCTGGACGCCGGATCGTCGGCATCGCGGCGAAGCTGCTCGAACAGGAAATCCGTGTTGAAGACGTAGATCCCCATCGAAGCGAGCGCCATGCCCTCGTCACCCGGAATGCCCGGCGGGTCTTTGGGCTTTTCGACAAAGGCGGTGATGTTGTCCGCGCCGTCGACATGCATCACGCCAAAACCGGTCGCCTCCATGCGCGGCACCACCAGACAGCCGACCGTGACATCCGCGCCTGAATTGACGTGCTGTTGCAGCATCAATTCGTAGTCCATCTTGTAGATGTGATCGCCCGCGAGGATCACCATGTACTTGGGCGCGTGGGCGGCGATGATGTCGATGTTCTGGAACACGGCATCGGCGGTGCCTTCGTACCACTGGTTTTCCGACACGCGCTGACTGGCGGGGAGGATATCGAAGCTTTCGTTGCGTTCGGGCCGCATGAAGTTCCAGCCGCGCTGCATGTGGCGGATCAGCGAGTGCGCCTTGTATTGCGTGGCGACCCCGATGCGGCGGATGCCGGAGTTGATCGCGTTCGACAGCGCAAAATCGATGATCCGCGACTTGCCGCCGAAATAGACCGCCGGCTTGGCGCGCCGGTCGGTCAGCTCCATCAACCGGCTGCCGCGTCCGCCTGCCAGCACATAGGCCATCGCATCACGCGCGAGCGGTCTGCCCGAAGTCCTCTCAATCATCTTTTTCTCTCCCCGTGGATCTGGCTTTTGCGCCTTCTTATCCTGTGAATTGCAGCATTATCGTGGCGAGCGGCGGCAGCACGATATGTGCCGCGCCGTCTGCGGCTGTGACTTGCCCCATGTTGCCCTTGCCGCTGCCGCCGTAGATTTCGGCATCGCTGTTGAGCACTTCGGCCCAGGTGCCGTCATGTGGCAGCGGTAGTCGGTAAGCAGTGTGGAGCGCGGGCGTCATGTTGGCGATCACCGCCACCGGCGCCTCGCCCGGAGCCATGCGCAGCCAGGCGAACACCGAATTGTCGGCATCGTCCGAGATCAGCCATTGGAACCCCTCCCCCTCGCAATCGCGGGCGTGGAGCGCGGGGGTGGTGCGGTAGAGGCGGTTGAGGTCACGGATCAAATCGGCGACGCCGCGATGCGCGGGCGCATCCAGCAGGTGCCAATCGAGGCTGCGCTCCTCGCTCCATTCGCGGCGCTGGGCAAATTCCTGCCCCATGAACAGCAGCTTCTTACCGGGATAGCCCCACATCATCGCATAGTAGGCGCGCAGGTTGGCGAATTGCTGCCAGTCATCGCCGCTCATCTTCCCGAGGATCGTGCCCTTGCCGTGCACCACCTCGTCATGGCTCAGCGGCAGGACGAAGTTCTCGGAGAAGGCATAGACCAGCCCGAAGGTAATCTCGTGATGGTGATACTTCCGGTGGATCGGATCACGCGCCATGTATTGCAGCGTGTCGTGCATGAAGCCCATGTTCCACTTGAACCCGAAGCCCAGCGCGGTGCGCGGGCCTTCGTCGAAGGCGGGGTGGGAGACGCCGGGCCATGAGGTCGATTCCTCGGCGATGGTCATCACCCCTGCATGGGACCCATAGAGCGCGCGGTTGGTGGCGCGCATGAACTCCACCGCCTCCCAATTCTCGCGCCCGCCTTCGGCATTGGGGATCCATTCGTCCGCCTTGCGCGAGTAATCGCGGTAAAGCATCGAGGCGACCGCATCCACGCGCAGCCCGTCGACATGGTACTGCTCGGCCCAGAACAGCGCGTTGTTGACGAGAAACGACCGCACCTCCTTGCGCCCGAAATTGTAGATCGCGGTGTTCCAGTCGGGGTGGAAGCCCAATCGCGGGTCTTCGTGTTCATACAGCGCCGTGCCGTCGAAGCGGGAAAGGCCATGCTCGTCGACCGGGAAATGCGCGGGCACCCAGTCGATCAACACGCCCACGCCTGCGCGGTGCGCGCCGTCCACAAACCGTGCGAAGCCCTCGACGTCACCGAACCGGGCCGACGGCGCATAGAGCCCGGTCGTCTGGTAGCCCCAGCTGGGGTCATAGGGATGCTCGGAGACGGGCAGGAACTCGATGTGGGTGAAGCCCATGTGTGTCGCATAGGGGATCAGCCGCGCGGCCATTTCGTCCCAGGTCAGGAACCAGCCATTATCGTCGCGCTGCCACGAACCGGGGTGGACTTCGTAGATCGATATGGCCTCACGCCGGGGATCGACGCTGGCCCAGTGCGCGCGGTGAGCGGCGTCGCCCCATTCGCGCTTGCCGGGGTGAGCCACAATGCTGGCGGTCTTGGGGCGCAGCTCGCTGGCGAAGGCAAAGGGATCGGCTTTGAGCGGCAGCACCGTGCCATCCGGGCCGGTGATGCGGTATTTGTAGGCGGTGCCGGCGCCGATATCGGGGATGAAGATCTCCCACACGCCAATGTCGACCCGGCGGCGCATCATGTGGGCCGCGCCGTTCCAGCCGTTGAAATCGCCCACAAGGTTCACGGAGCGCGCGTTGGGCGCCCAGACCGCGAAATGGACGCCTTGCGCGCCCTGATGCTCGATCACATGCGCGCCGAGCTTGTCGAACAGGCGCAGGTGCGTGCCCTCGGCAATCAGGAAATCATCCATCGGGCCGAACACCGGGCCGAAGCTATATGGGTCCGTCACCCACCATTCGTTGCCATACCCCCGGCAGCGATAGCGGATCGGCTTGGGCTTGCCGCGCAGCTTGCCCTCGAACACCGCGCTCTCCACGCGGGTCATTGTGCCGAGCTTGCCGCCCTTCAGCGAAAATGCCTCCGCTTCTTCTGCCCCGTGCAGGATCGCGCGGGCGAAGGTGCCTTCCGGCCCTTCGTGCGGGCCAAGCAGCGAAAACGGATCGGCATGCGACCCATCGAGCAGTGCAGCGATGGCGCTTGCCGGAGGTTTCACAGCACGCCCCAGATCTCGCGCGCATATTCGCCAATCGTGCGGTCGGACGAGAACCAGCCGACATTGGCGATGTTCATGATCGCCGACTTGCGCCACGCCGCCCGGTCGCGCCACCGGCCATCGACCTCGCGCTGGGCGGCGGCATAGGCGTCGAAATCGGCGGCTACCATGAACCAGTCGGAGCTGTAGAGGGCATCCATCAGCCCCTTGTAGCGGTCTGGCTCGTCCGGGCTGAACACCCCATTGGCGATGGAATTCACCGCCTGCGCCAATTCGCGCGAGCCTTCGATCACGGCGCGGGGGTTGTAGCCATTGGCGCGCTGGGCGGCGACTTCCTCCGCCGTCATGCCGAAGATCACGATATTCTCGCGCCCGACCTTCTCCATGATCTCGATATTGGCCCCGTCCAGCGTCCCGATGGTCAGCGCCCCGTTGAAGGCGAACTTCATGTTGCCCGTGCCCGAGGCTTCCATCCCGGCGGTCGAGATTTGTTCGGACAGGTCTGCCGCCGGAATAATCCGCTCGGCCAAGCTGACGTTGTAATTGGGGACGAACACCACCTTCAGCAGCTCGCCCACGCTGGGATCGCAATTGATCCGCTTCGCGATGTCATTGGCGAGTTTGATGATCAGCTTGGCGTTGTGATAGGTCGGCGCGGCCTTGCCGCCGAAGATCTTTACCCGCGGCACCCAGTCACGTTCAGGATGGCTACGGATCTGGTCATAGAGCGCGACCGTCTCGATCAGGTTGAGCAGCTGGCGCTTGTATTCGTGGATGCGCTTGATCTGCACATCGAACAGCGCGTCGGGATCGAGCCGGATGCCGGTCAGTTCGCGCAGGTGGTTCGACAGGTCGACCTTGTTGGCGCGCTTGATCTCGTCAACCCGCTCCCCAAAGGCGGCATCGCCCGCAAATTTCGAAAGGTCGGCAAGCTGCTCGGCCTCGGCCATGAAGCCACTGCCGATGCCTTCGCGGATCAGGCTGGTGAGGCGGGGGTTCGACTGGTGCAGCCAGCGGCGGGGGGTCACCCCGTTGGTCTTGTTGTTGATCCGGTCAGGGTAGAGCTGATGGAGATTGGCGAACACCGTCTGCTTCATCAGATCGGTGTGCAGCGCGGCGACCCCATTGACCGAATGCGCGCCAACAAAGGCGAGGTTAGCCATCCGCACGCGCCGCTCGCCATGTTCGTCGATCAGCGAGATCGCGGAGATGGCCGCATCGTCCAGCCCGGCCTTGCGCGCCTCGCGCAGCACCTTGGCGTTGATCGCATAGACGATCTGCATATGGCGCGGCAGCAGCCGTTCGAACAAGGGCAGCGGCCAGCTTTCCAGCGCTTCGGGCAGCAAGGTGTGGTTGGTATAGCCGATCGTGGCGCGGGTGATGTCCCATGCTTCGTCGAAGTCCAGCCCATGCTCGTCCTTGAGCAGCCGCATCAACTCCGCCACCGCGACGGAGGGGTGGGTGTCGTTCAGCTGGATCGCCGCCTTGTCGGGCAGGGTGCGGATGTCGCCATAATACTGCACGTGGCGGCGGACGATGTCCTGAATGCTGGCCGACGAGAAGAAGAACTCCTGCCGCAGCCGCAATTCCTGCCCGGCCGGGGTCGAATCCGCCGGGTAGAGCACCCGCACCAGACTATCGGCGCGCACCTGCCCGGCAAGGGCACCGGCATGATCACCCGCATTGAAGGCATCGAGCTGGATCGGGTCCATCGCATTGGCGGTCCACAGCCGTAGCGTGTTCACCCGCTTGCCCTGCCAGCCGACCACCGGAGTATCGACCGCCGTCGCTTCGATCTTTTCGCCTGGGGTCCAGCGGATCTTGCCCGCATCGCTCGTCACCTCGCCGCCGAAGCCGACGAGGTAGGAGCTTTCGCGCCGCTCGAACTCCCACGGATTGCCATGGGCAAGCCAGGTTTCGGGCAGCTCGACCTGCCAGCCGTCGTCGATCCGCTGGCGGAACATGCCGTTGATGTAGCGGATGCCATAGCCAAACGCGGGGATGTCGAGACTGGCGAGGCTTTCCATGAAGCACGCCGCCAGCCGCCCCAGCCCGCCATTGCCGAGCGCGGCGTCAGGCTCCAGCTCCTCCAGCGCTGCCAGATCGAGGCCATGTTCGCGCAGGGCCTGCTCCATCTCGCGCGTCACGCCGAGGTTCGAAAGCGCGTCGCGCAGCAGCCGCCCGATCAGGAATTCGAGGCTGAGGTAATAGACCCGCTTGGCGCCTGCTTCATGCGCGCGGGAGGTGGAGGCGAACCAGTTGTCGATGATGTCGTCGCGCAGGGCGAGCACGGCGGCATTGTACCAGTCATGCGGCTTGGCCGCGCGTTCGTTCTTGCCGACGCGGTGGCGCAGGGCGCCGACAATGCGGGCTTCGAGTTCCCCTGACTTGCCGTTCGGGCCAATTGTCACGCGGCGCATACTCCTTCTGGTGCCCACAAGGCTGGGGTTGGCGGTGTGCCTGCACGAAGACGCCAGCACTTAGACGGTTGCCCGTTTGCCCCCCGGCTGTGGGTACCACACTAATCAGGTGCGCCGGTGTGCAGCAATCGCAGAAGTGACGCCACAATCGTATTCATGCGCATGAGATGGCCGCGTCCGGCTTGCCAAGCGGCCGATGCGGCCCGATGCGAGGGCTAAGCACAGGCCCAATCGGACGGAGGCGGCGATGGAGCAACTGCACGCGCTGGCACAAGCCGCAGGCGTGGCGCGCGAATGGACCGACGTCGATGGCCGCCAGCAGGTGGTGAGCGATGACGCGTTGGCGGCGGTGCTGGCGGCTCTAGGCCATGCGGCAGGCAGCGAGCGGCAGATCGCTTACAGCCTTGCCGCAGTCGAGGAACGCCGCGCTGCACTCCCGCCGATGCTGGTCGCCGATTGCGGGGCGAGTATCCCCCTACCCTTCACCCCCTCCCGCGCCGAGGCGACCGGTGAGGACGGCATCACCCGGCCGCTGGCGCTTGTAGGCAATCGGCTGACGGCTCCCGATGCGCCGGGCTATTACGATCTTGCGCTGGATGGCTGCGCGCTGAAGCTTGTGGTCGCTCCGGCCAAATGTCCTTTGCCGAACGCAGCCGGTCGTCGCCCATGGGGCGTCTCGCTGCAAATCCCGGCGCTCCGAGGTGCGCAGCCTTCGCCCTTCGGCACCTTTGGCGATTTGGCCGAGGCCGCGCAGGCCTTCGGCGTGGCAGGAGCAGACGCGCTGGCAATCAATCCGGTGCACGCGCTGTTTCCGGGGCACGGGGTGGGATACAGCCCCTATTCGCCCTCCAGCCGGTTGTTCCTCAACGGCGCGATGGGCGATCCCGCGCTGGCAGGCTTGCCGCCGTTGGCGCCGTCAACCGAAGCCGGGCCGCTGATCGACTGGGCGGGCGCTTTGCCGCGCCGCTTGGCCGAATTGCGCAAGGTCTTCGCCGCGCTCACCCCGGCGCAGTGTGCGGGGATGACCGCGACGGACGATGCGATGCTGCACCGCCACGCGCTGTTCGATGCGCTCGATTGCCACTTCCGCCCCCACGGCGCGCATGGCTGGCGCGATTGGCCTGCCGCGTTCCATGACCCTGAAGGCTCTGCCGCGACCCGCTTTGCCGCCGAGCACCCGGACGAAATCGCCTTTCACCTGTTCGTGCAATGGCTCGCGCGGCAGGGGCTTGAGGCGGCGCAGACTGCGGCCAAAGGCGCGGGCATGGGCGTCGGCCTGATCGCCGACCTTGCGGTGGGCGTCGATCCTTCCGGCAGCGATGCCTGGTCGCTGCGCCATACGATGCTGGACGGGCTGACCATCGGCGCGCCGCCCGATCCGCTCGGCCCGCTGGGGCAGAACTGGTCGATCACCGGCTTTTCGCCCGAGGGCCTGCGCGCCTCCGCCTACGAGCCTTGGATCGCAATGATCCGCGCGGGCCTCTCCGCAGGTGGGGGGCTGAGGATCGACCATGCTTTCGGCCTCGCCCGGCTCTGGGTCATCCCCGAAGGCGGTGCGACGCGGGACGGGGCTTACCTCAGCTACCCCTTCGACGATCTCATCCGCCTCGTCACTTTGGAAGCGCACCGCGCCAACGCCTTTATCATCGCCGAAGACCTTGGCACCGCACCTTATGGCTTCACCCAAGCCATGACCGAGCGCCAGATGCTCGGGATGCGGGTGCTCTGGTTCGAACGCGCCGCCGATCACGGCTTCATCGGCGCTGCCGACTACGAGCCCCTCAGCGCCGCGATGAGCGGGACGCATGACACCGTCACTGTCGCCGGATGGTGGCGCGGGCGCGATCTCGACTGGGCGGAGGAGCTCGGCCGCCTGCCCGAAGACACCTCCCGCGCCAAGGCCGAGGCGATCCGGGATTGGGATCGCGGGCTCTTGTGGTCGACACTCGACCACACCGCCCCCCGCCCCGCCCCCGACAACCCCGCGCCGGTGGTCGATGCCGCCATTGCGCACATCGCCCGCACCCCTGCGGCCATGGCGCTGGTTGCGCTGGAGGATCTGCTCGGGCTGGAGGAACAGCCGAATCTGCCCGGCACCATAACCGAACATCCCAATTGGGCCCGCCGCCTCGATGCGCCGACCGGGGATCTGATCGCGGACGCACAAGTCCGGCAGCGCTGCGCGATTCTTGGCGGCCCAGACGCAAGCTAGGCGCAGCTTTCGGGCCACCCCAACAAAATTGACGATACGCCCCGTCCCCTAGCTCGGCTATCCCCTTGGGCCACAACCGCGACCAGGGAGAGGTGCGCTATGGATCTGGGACTCAAGGGCAAGAAAGTCATCATGAACGGCGGGGCGCATGGCCTCGGCCTGCAAGCGCTCAAGCTGTTCGCGGCCGAGGGCGCGGATGTCGCGTTCTTCTCCCGCAAGGAAGACAAGATCGCCGCCGCCGTCGCGGAAATCGACGCCGCCGGGCCGGGCAAGGTGTTTGCCGAAGTGTTCGACATGGCGACTGGCACCGACGCCTATCAGGCGTGGCTGGAAAAGGCCGCGCAGGAACTCGGCGGCTGCGATATCTTCGTTCACACTGCGAGCGCCTCAGGCACCGGCGGGGCGGGCGACTGGCAGGCCTGCCTCGACATGGACATCAAGGGCGCGGCCTATGCGGTCGAGACCCTGACCCCTTACCTCGAAGCCTCGGGCACCGGGTCGATTGTGATGCTGTCCTCGACCGCCGCGCTCGAAACCTTCATCGCGCCCAACCCGTTCAACGCGCTGAAGGCCGCGCTGATCACCTATGCCTCCCAGCTTAGCCAGGCCTATGCGTCCAAGGGCATCCGGGTGAACACGGTCTCGCCCGGCGCGATCTATTACAAGGGCGGCAACTGGGAGATCATCGAGGAGCACATGAAGCCGCTCTACGATGCGACCCTCGCCAAGATGCCCACGGGCCGCTTCGGTGAGCCGGTCGAGGTCGCCAAGGCGATTGTCTTCGTGGCGAGCCCGGCGGTGCCCTACATGACCGGCGCGAACATCGTGGTGGACGGCGGGTTCACCCAGCGCGTCCAATTCTAAAGACCAACCCCCGTTCGCCTCGAGCGTAGTCGAGAGGCCACGCGCGGGGTGTCTCGACTTCGCTCGACACGAACGGAACAATGAGGTGACACACATGGCCGAAATCGACCGCGACAAGCTGCTCGACATCTACACCCGCACGATGAAGGTGAACCGCACCGACGAGAAGTTCCGCGAACTGCTCATGGGCGGCAAGGTCGCGGTGATGTAT
>DLGU01000111.1:6654-7223 GCA_002482865.1 Porphyrobacter sp. UBA7686 | reverse complement strand
GACAACAAGGCCGACATGATCGGGCTGTCCGGCCTCATCACCCCCTCGCTGGACGAGATGGTGACGGTGGCCGAGGAAATGCAGCGCGCCGGGATGACCATGCCGCTGCTGATCGGCGGGGCGACCACATCAAAGGTGCACACCGCGCTCAAAATCGATCCGGCCTACGAAGGCCCGGTGATCCACGTGCTCGACGCGAGCCGTGCGGTCGGGGTGGCGTCAAAGCTGCTCTCCGACACCCAGCGCAACGATTACGTCGCCGAGGTCGAGGACGAATATATCGCCGTGCGCGATGCCCGCGCGGGCCGGACCGTGAGCGCGCTGCTGTCGCTGGACGAAGCGCGCGCCAATGCCTTCCCCGCTGACATGGCCGCCAAGCCTGCTGCCCCCGCGCAGCCGGGGGTGCATGTGTTCCCCGATTGGAGCCTTGAGCACCTGCGCGGCTTCATCGACTGGACACCGTTCTTCCGCGCTTGGGAGCTCCACGGCAATTACCCCGCGATCCTGACCGACGAAGTGGTGGGCGAAACCGCCACCCAATTGTTCGCCGATGCCAA
This sequence comes from Porphyrobacter sp. UBA7686, assembly GCA_002482865.1. Classification (GTDB taxonomy): domain Bacteria; phylum Pseudomonadota; class Alphaproteobacteria; order Sphingomonadales; family Sphingomonadaceae; genus Erythrobacter. The sequence goes on along the minus strand of DLGU01000111.1, from coordinate 6,666 downwards.
CGCAATGCTCGA
>DLGU01000111.1:1738-6570 GCA_002482865.1 Porphyrobacter sp. UBA7686 | reverse complement strand
TGCGGGCGCGACGGGGATGACATTGTATTGGGCCCGTTCGTGTCGAGCGAAGTCGAGACACCCGGCTCTGGCCTCTCAACTTCGCTCGAGGCGAACGGCGGTGGGGCGCAGGTGCGCCTCCCGATGCTGCGCCAGCAGGTGAAGAAATCGCGTGACCGGCCCAATATGTGCCTTGCCGATTTCATCGACGAGAGCGGCGACTGGATCGGCGGCTTTGCGGTCGGTATCCACGGGATCGACAGCCACTCGGCCCGGTTCCAGGCGGACAAGGATGATTATTCCGACATCCTGCTCAAGGCGCTGGCTGACCGTTTCGCCGAAGCTTTCGCCGAAGCGCTGCACCAGCATGTGCGCACCACGCTGTGGGCCTATGCTCCCGGCGAGCAGCTGACCTGCGAAGCGCTGATCAAGGAAGAATATCGCGGCATCCGCCCGGCTCCGGGCTACCCTGCTTGCCCGGATCACTCGCTGAAGCCGATCCTGTTCGACCTGCTCGACGCGCCGACCAACACCGGCCTGACCCTGACCGAAAGCTTCGCCATGTGGCCGACGGCGGCGGTCTCTGGCTTCTATTTCGGCCACCCGGAGGCGCAGTATTTCGGCGTTGCCCGCGTCGGCCCCGATCAGGTCGAGGAATATGCCGCACGGCGCGGTGTCGATCTGGCAACGGCGGAGCGCTGGCTGCGGCCGAATCTCGATTGACGATCCGCGCAGAGCGGCGATGATGCGCGACATGATCCGCCGTCTTGTCGCCGCTCTGGCGCTCATCGCCGTCCCCGCAGCCGCGCAGGACGCTCCTCCACCCGCGACGGTGGTGGTCGCCTTCGACCGCGACAGCATCACCCCGCTGATTGTGGAAGGGCTGGCGAACAAGGAGTCGGGTCGCGCGCTCGAAGCCAATGATCCGGTGCGGATCGCCTCGATTTCGAAGCTGATCATGGCGCTGACCGCGCTGCGGCTGATGGACGAGGGCAAGGTCGATCTGGACCGCGACGTCTCGGACTATCTCGGGTGGAAGCTGCGCTCGCCCCATCATCCCGATGCGCCTATCACCCTTACCCATCTGCTGATGCACCGCGCTGGGCTGTCGGACGCAGGCGGCTATGTCATCCCCTTGGGCGAGAGCCTTGAAGCCAAGCTTGCCGACCCTGCGGCGTGGCGCGAAGTTGGGCCTCCGGGCGAAGCGGCATTCGAATATGCCAACCTCGGCTCGCCGTTGGTCGCGACCGCGCTCGAAGCGGCGAGCGGCGAGCGGTATGACCGGCTGGTCGAACGGCTGGTGTTCGCGCCGCTGGGCGTGAAGGCCTGCCTCAACTGGACCCTGTGCGATGCCGAAATGCAGGCCCGCAAGGTGACGCTCTACCGCCACACCGGCGAGATCGCGGCGGATGGCCCAGACCGCCTGCCGCCCGCCTGCACGATCCCGGTGGCAGAAGGGCAGGCGTGTGATCTCGACAGCTATGTCCCCGGCACCAATGCCTCGATCTTTAGCCCACAGGGCGGGGTGCGGATCGGGATCGTCGATCTTGCGAAGATCGGGCAGCGGCTGGCTGGACCGGTTGCGGGGGGCTTTCTCACACTCTCAACCCTCAAACGCTGGTACGGTAGCTTTCATGCGTCTACGCCGGGTTCGCAGGATTTCTTCTGCGTGATGGGCATGGGGCTGCAAGGAATTCCTGACCCAAGCGAGAAATGTCAGGATGATCTTTTCGGAGACGGCGTGACACGTCTTGGCCACTCGGGCGAAGCCTATGCGCTGCAATCGGGCCTGTGGTATCATCCGGTAAGCGGTGACGGCTTCGCCTATTTCACCACCGAAAGCCCGCCCCCCGCAGGCGGCGAGGACACCGGCGGATTCACGCCCCGCGAAAAGGCGCTGATGGCGCGGGCGCTGGAGTTGGTGGACAGCGAAAATTCCCGCTCACCCTGAGCTTGTCGAAGGGCTGCTTTTTTTTGAAATCTTGTGCTGTCCGTTGATGTGAAGGACGGTGCTTCGACAAGCTCGGCACGAACGGGGGTGGTGGTAGCCCTAAGCCTCCGCCTTCACCCGGTCCCCCAGCTTCTTCAGCAAGGGCGTCGCCAGCGGCGTCGTCAGCATCGTGCTCCCCACCGCCATCAGCAGCAGCGCGGTGAAGGTCGTCGGCGTGATCACGCCCTTGTCCAACAAGATATTGGCGAAGATAATCATGATCAGCGCCTTGGTCTGGAGCAGCCAGCCGATCAGGCTTGCCTCGGTGCGGCTCCAGCCGAGCAGGCGTCCGGCGATGTGGACGCCGATGAGCTTGCCGCCGACCGCCGCCACCAGCAGCAACGCTGCCACGCCAAACACAGCAAGCCCGCCGCCCTCCCACTGGGTGCGCAGGCCGGTGGAGAGGAAGAACACCGGCATCACCGTCAACAGCACCACGTTGCGGAACCGGTCCATCGCCTCGTGCCCGAACCACTTGGCGTCCAGCACCACGCCCGCCAGAAACGCGCCGACCATGAAGTGCAGCCCCGACCAGTCGCCCGCCAGCCCGCAGAGCGCCAGCCAGATCAGACCGACCGGCCAGCGGTCAGCCTCCGACAGGCGCGCCATCAGCCAGCGCACCGCCATCGCCGTCAGCGCAAAGCCGACGAGGAACACCGCCTGCCGCCCGATCCGCTCCCAATCGAGCAGGATGATCGCCAGCACGCCCCAGATCGCGATGTCGTCAAGGCTGGCATATCGCAGGATGCGTTGGCCCAGCTGTTCGCGCAGGATGCCGAGCTTCTCCATGAGGAGGACAAGGATGGGGAGTGCCGTCACCGCGCAGGCCATGCCGATGCCGAGCAAGGCCTGCCAGTATTGGCCGTTCGGCCCGCGCCAGCCGGGGAATTGCAGGATCGCCGCCGCAGCCAGCGTGCCAGCGATCAACGGCGCGCCGAGCGCCAGTCCTGCCGTCAGCCCGGTCTCGCCACGGTGCTTCCATGCCGTCGACAGATCGAGCTCGATCCCCGCGATCCACACGAACAGCATCACCGCCCACCACGCCACGCCGTTCAGCGCGATGATCACATCGGGCCGGAACACGAAGGCGTAGTAATCCGGGAACACCGCGCCGAGCACACCGGGGCCGAGCAGAATGCCGCCGACGATCTGCACCACGACCAGCGGCGCCCAGTAATCAGTGCGCAGCACGCGCCAAACGATCCACGGCACGGCGAAGATGATCGTCAGCGCGATCAGGTAGATTTCAGTGAGGTTCATCCCGCCGCCGTGTCTATTCAGCCTCGCAGGGAAGCGCAAATGCGTTTTCCCCCAAGCCTGCGCGTTTCGCCCGATTGACGCGGTGCAGCAAATCAAGCAGGGCGAGGATGTCTTCCGCCGCAGGAGCGATTCTGTGGTGGGCAGGCGAGCGGGAGAGCCCGATGCGTACGCTGTGCGCAAAGGCGCCGAAGGAGCAACCGCCCCGGAAACTCTCAGGCCACCGGACCGCTCGGCTGCGTGACACTCTGGAAAGCGCCTCGGATCCGTCCGGGGCCACCGAAGGGGAGGCGTCCCGCCGCGTTGGCGGATGCGCCGAAGCTCTCAGGTCACCCGACAGAGGGGGCAGTTACAAAGCAGCGCCGCGTGCGCTGCCGGACTGCCGTATTCTGCCGGGGATTATCCGAGTGACCGACCACGATACCGAAGACCATCTCGAAGAGATCCCATTGGACGCGCTGCCGCTCGATGCCTGGCACCGTTCGCGCGGGGCACGGATGGTGCCGTTCGCGGGCTACGAAATGCCGATCCAGTACGAAGGCATCGTTGCCGAGCATAGTTGGACGCGGGAGAGCGCGGGGCTGTTCGATGTGTCGCACATGGGCCAGCTGCTGCTGTCCGGTCCCGGTCTCGATGCGGCGGTCGAGGCCGTCCTGCCGATCGACCTGTCGACGCTGAAGCTCGGCCAGCAGCGCTACTCGCTGCTGCTGGATGAGGAGGGCGGGGTGCTGGATGACCTGATGGTCTCGCGCTGGCCCGAGGCGCTCTATCTGGTGGTGAACGGCGCGACCAAGTGGGACGACATGGGCACGCTGCGTGAGGCGCTGCCGGATGACATCACGCTCAACTATCTCGATGACCGCGCGCTGCTCGCCTTGCAGGGGCCGAAGGCGGCGGACGCTCTGGCTCGCCATGCGACCGGCGAATATCCGCTGAGCGCACTGACCTTCATGCGGTTCGGTCGCTTCCAGATCGCGGGCCATGACGTCACCATCGCGCGAGCGGGCTATACCGGTGAGGACGGGTTCGAAATCTCGCTCCCCGCGGACGCTGCCGCCGAAATCGCTGACCTGCTTTGCGCCGAGCCGGAAGTGAAGCCCATCGGCCTTGGCGCGCGGGACTCGCTGCGGCTGGAGGCGGGGCTGCCGCTCTACGGTCACGACATGTCCCCCGAGACCAGCCCCATCGAAGCCGGTCTCGTGTTCGGCATCAACAAGCGCCGCCGCACCGAAGGCGGCTTCCCCGGCGCAGACCGGATCATCCGCGAAATCGCTGAAGGCACGGCCCGCAAGTGGGTCGGCCTCACCATCGACGGCCGCCTGCCTGCCCGCGAAGGTGCGGAAGTTTTCGCCGGCGCAGCGCATGTCGGAACCGTCACCAGTGGCGGCTTCTCGCCCACCTTGGGCGCGCCCATCGCCATGGCCTATGTCGCTGCCGAACACGCCGCCATCGGCACCGCTCTTGAAGTGGAAGTGCGGGGCAAGCGCCTCGCCGCCAAGGTTTCGCCCACGCCTTTTGTACCCCACCGCTATTACCGAGGGAGCTGACCCATGCGTTACTATACTGACGAACACGAATGGATCGATGTCGAAGGCGATATCGCCAC
>DLGU01000111.1:0-1585 GCA_002482865.1 Porphyrobacter sp. UBA7686 | reverse complement strand
GAAGTGAACCCGGCGCTGGAAGAAGACCCCGCGCTGGTCAACACCTCGCCCGAAGATGGCGGCTGGTTCTTCAAGATGACCATTGCCGACGAAGGCGAGCTTGACGGGCTGATGGACGAAGATGGCTACAAGGCCTTCGTCGAAGGCCTCTGACCACACACTCAACCTCTCCCCCTCTCCACACGAGGCTGAACACCATGCGCTATCTCCCCCTCACCGATACCGACCGGCAGGCGATGCTGGCGACCATCGGCGCCGCCACGGTCGATGACCTGTTCGTCGACGTGCCCGAAGTCGCCCGGCTCGATGGCCCGATCCACGGCCTTCCGATGCACGCGAGCGAGATGGCGGTCGAACGCCACATGAAAGCCTTGGCGGCCAAGAACCTCGTGGCGGGCGAAGTGCCGTTCTTCCTCGGTGCGGGGGCCTATCGTCACCATGTCCCCGCCAGCGTCGATACCATCATCCAGCGCGGCGAATTCCTGACCGCTTACACGCCCTACCAGCCGGAAATCGCGCAAGGCACGTTGCAGGTGCTGTTTGAATTCCAGACGCAGGTCGCGCGCCTCTATGGCTGCGCCGTGGCCAACGCCTCGCTCTATGACGGGTCGACCGCGTGCTGGGAGGCGGTGGCGATGGCCACCCGCGTGACCAAGCGCAAACGCGCGGTGCTGTCGGGCGCGCTCCACCCGCATTATGCGCAGGTCGTGAAGACCATGGCGCATTTCACCGGCGACACGATCGCCGACGCCGTGCCTGCCATCACCGCTGAGCCTGATCTGGACGGGTTGATCGCCCGGATCGACGAGGACACGGCCTGCGTCGTGGTGCAATATCCCGACATTCTGGGCCGCATCAGCGACCTCACCCCGGTGGCCGAAGCCGCCCATGCCAAGGGCGCGCTGTTGGTGGTGGTGAACACCGAACCGGTGGCGCTGGGCGCTATCCGTTCGCCCGGTGAAATGGGCGCGGACATCGTTGTGGGTGAAGGGCAGTCGCTCGGCGTCGGCCTGCAATTCGGCGGCCCCTATCTCGGGCTCTTCGCGGTGCGCGATCCCAAGCACGTGCGCCAGATGCCGGGCCGGTTGTGCGGCGAGACGACGGACGCGGAAGGCAAGCGTGCCTTCGTGCTCACCCTTTCGACCCGCGAACAGCACATCCGCCGCGAGAAGGCGACGAGCAACATCTGCACCAATTCCGGGCTCTGCGCGCTGGCCTTCACCGTCCACATGACGCTGCTGGGCGAGAAAGGCCTGCGCGAATTGGCGGCGGAGAACCACCGCTTGGCCTGCCTCGCGGCAGACCGGCTTGCCAAGGTGCCGGGCGTCGAAGTGCTCAACAACGCATTCTTCAACGAGTTCACTCTGATGCTCGGCGGCAAGCCCGCGCGGGAGATCGTGCGTGACCTGGCTGACCGGGGCGTGCTCGGCGGGGTGTCGCTCGGGCGGCTCTATCCGGGGGTCGCAGCGCTGGAACACGCGCTGCTGGTCGCTGTGACTGAGACCACCACCGAGGAAGATATCGAGCGCCTTGCGCAGGAGCTGGAAGCCAGCATCAAGGAGACCGTGTGATGAACGCCCCCAAC
>DLGU01000017.1:24654-28954 GCA_002482865.1 Porphyrobacter sp. UBA7686 | reverse complement strand
GGCGAAGGCCCGACCAAGGAAGAGCGTGAGAACGGCTTCTACGATGTCGTCTTCGTCGCCGATATGGCCGATGGCGGGCGTCTGCAATTCGGGGTCAAAGGCCGGTATGATCCGGGCTATGGCTCGACCAGCCGGATGCTGTCCGAGACTGGGATTGCGCTGCTCAGCTGCACCAAGCCGGGCGGGATCGGGACGCCGGGCAGCTTCCTTGGCGAGGATTTGGTGAAGCGGCTCGAAGAGCATGCCGAGCTGACCTTCACGGTCGAGGCCTGAGGCACGAAAAAAGGGGCAGACGGTGATCCCGACTGCCCCTGATTGCGACCCTTGCGGTGTGCGGTGGCCTCAGAAGCTGAGGCGCACGCTCGCGCGGAAATTGCGGCCGACCAGCGGCACGAAGTCCTTGGTGAAGCTGGCATGGCGACGGCCGTTGACATCGAAGATGTTGTCGGCGGCCAGTTGCAGCGTGACGTTCTGGTTATCGGCCAGCGGGCGCCAGGCGATCAGAGCGTTGACCAGCGTGAAGCTGTCGGTTGGCGTTTCGAACACAGTGGTGCGGTCCTGCTTGTCGAACCATTGCACTTCGCCGCGCACATCGAACGCGCCGGTCTGGGCTTCCAACGCGCCGAGCAGGCTCAGCGGCGGGATGCGCGGCACGGCGGTGCCATCGGCCAGCTCGGCCTCGACATAGGAGGCGCGCAGATCGGTGATCAGGCGGAAGCCTTCGCCGTCGATGATCGGATAGTTGAGATCGGCTTCGATCCCGAAGAAGTCGGCATCCTGCTGGAGGTATTGGAAGACCGGCAGATCGTCCTCTTCCTCGCCGGTTTCCTCAAGGAAGATGTAGTTGCCGAACCACTGCTTGAAGACGGTCAGGTTGAACGTCCCGGCACCGATGCTGCCGCGGGCATAGGCTTCAAGTCCCCAGGCGGTTTCGGTCTGGAGATTGGCGTCGCCGATTTCAAAGGCCTGCGTGGCGATGTGCGGGCCGTTGGAGAACAGCTCTTCCGCGCTCGGCGCACGTTCGGCACGCGATCCGTTGATGCCGACGCGGATGCCGTCAATGCCTTCATAGACCACGCCGAGCGCGCCGGAGAAGGTATCGAAGTCCCGCTCGATGCCGAGGGTCTGAGCCTCGACCTTGGTGAATTCAGCGCGAGCTGCGGCTTCGATCTGGAACGGGCCGGTGCCGAGCTCCTGAAGCGTGAACAGCGCGAACTGATCGGTCAGGTTGGGCGGGATATAGGCCTCAGCGCCGACCGCGAAGAAATCGCGGTGCTGGTATTGAATGCCGCTCGATCCGCGCAGCGTGCCACCGGTGTTCTGCACCAGTTCAGCGCGGGCTTCGACGCTGGTGGAATCGAACACCGTGCCGACTTCGGCGCCTTCGAATTCGGTATGAGTGTAGTCCGAATAGCCGACCCGCAGCTTCAGGCGTTCGAACGCGCCGTCGCCAAGGAAGACGTCGCCCTTGAAGTCGGCGCGGAACTGCTTGAGGCCGATGGTGACGAGTTCTTCGCCCTCTTCCTCGCCACCTTCTTCTTCGCCTTCCTCGCCGTGGTGGTGGCCTGCGCCCGGGCGAGTGGGGACGCCGTAAGTGGTGTCATACCAGCCGAGCGATGCGCCGAAGGTGCTTTCGCCAAGGATCACGCCAAGACCGGCGTTGATCGTCCAGCTTTCCATCGCCGAGTTGGGCACGGTGCCGCGCTGATTGGCGGCTTCACGCAGCTCGGCCGCTTCTTCCAGTTCGCCCTCACCTGCTTCCTCGTCGGCATCGGCGAGCAAATCGGCCCGCAGCGCCTGCGCGACTTGGAAACCGCCAATCTCGACGTCATCGGTCTGACGCCATGAACCATCGACGTGGAACACCAGGCTCTCGCCCACCCCGACATCGAGGCTGCCCGCGCCGGTGCGCAGGTTGGTGGCGCTGTCGACGCCGGCAAAACCGTCAAAGTGGAAGTCTTCGTCGGGCATCCGGGTCGGGATACGCTTGTCGATTACGTTCACCGCGCCGCCGATCGCCTGGCTGCCGTAGAGCAGCACTGCGGGGCCGCGCAGCACTTCGATCCGCTCGACCGTGATCGGGTCGATGGTGGTGGCGTGATCGACCGAGGTGTTCGATACATCCGAGGTGCCGACACCGTCGACCAGCACGCGCACACGCTCGCCCTGCTGGCCGCGCAGCACGGGACGTGACGATCCGGGGGCGAAGCTGGTGGCAGAGACGCCCGGAATCTTGGTCAAGAGGTCGCCGATCTGGCCGGTCACGCCGTCGCGCTGGATGTCGCGGATTTCGACCACGCTGGTGCCAGCGAGCACGTCGAGCTCCTTGAGACCCTGCGCGCTGACGATAATGGTGCCGATCCCGTCAGCCTGGCGGTTGTGGACGTCATCCTCAACCTGCGAGCTGCCAGTAGGCTGCTCAGCAGCTTCTGCTTCGGCGGTTTCCGCGAGCACAGGCGTGGCGACAAAGGCCAGACCCAGCACGGTGGCGAGTGCAAGGTGAGAGGACGCGATTTGCGTCTTGTTGCTGGTCATGGGGCTTCCCGTTGTTTTGATGAGATAACGTATCGTGCGCCTAGCGTCGTCCCCGTCGAATGCAAGCCAAAATCTGACAGGTGGGCGATGAAGACCGACTAAGTGCGGCCGATTTGCGACAGGTCTGGGAAGGGTCTGATGCGGGCTGGGAGGGCCTAACGAATGCCGACGAAGGGCTGACGGCCTGCTCCGGCAACCGCGCGTTTCATGCCGGGCGAGTTGAATGCCATCGTCACTGCGCCGCTGCGGTCGACTGCGATCACGCCGCCATCGCCGCGCTGGCGCGCGACCTCTGCCAGCGTCGCGTTGCAGGCTTCGTCGAGGCTCGCCCCGCCATAGGCGATGCGCGCGGCGATATCGCGCGCGCCGCCCGCGTAGATGAAGGCCTCACCAATCCCGGTGCAGCTGACCGCGATGTCGCCGTCCGCCCAGTTGCCGATGCCGGTGATCGGGGTGTCGCCGACGCGCCCGGCGCGCTTGCCGAACAGGCCGCCGGTCGAGGTCGCCGCGGCCAGCCGCCCCTGCCGGTCCAGCGCCACCGCGCCCACGGTGCCGTGCGCCAAGCCGCTGTCGAGCTGGAGCAGTTCCTCCTCCTCCACCCCGACCGGCAGGCGGTAATGCGCAGCGCTATCGGCCACCAGCGCCAGCCCCTGCTCCTCCGCCAAGCGCCGTGCGCCTGCGCCTGCGATCAGCACATGGGGCGTGTGTTCGAGCACCGCGCGCGCCGCGCTGATCGGATGGACGAGGCCCACCGCCGCACACACGCCGCCCGCCCGCATCCGCGCCCCGTCCATGATCGCGGCGTCGCATTCCACCTCACCCTGGTCATTGGGCGCAGATCCGCGCCCGGCCACATAGAGCCCGCTCGCCTCCATCGCCGCGACCGCGTGTTCGACCACATCGATCGCGCGCGCTCCGTCTGCCAACAGCGTCTCACAGTCCCGCACCAGAGCGCCAAGATGCACCTCGACCTCGCGATAGTCGCGGGTGGGGTGGACGCCTGCTCCGCCATGCAACGCGATGACGTGGTTATTCGGCATCAATCGGGGGCCTTTCTGATTTCGACGGTGATCGGCGTGATGTCGAAGTCCACGCATTCAATCGTGTAGCGGGCGCGGCCCTGCGTATCGCGGCCCCACCACCCGCGCGCCGCGCCGGTCTTGGCGAAACGGTAGGTGATGCCCTCACGGCCTGCAAAGGAGTGGCGTTCGGTCACTCTGGCAACGGCGTTATCCAGCAATCCTTCCCCCACGACCACAGCAAGCGATTGGTCGCCATAGGCCATGCCGCCGCCTGCGAGCAGCGGGCGTTCGACGTATTCGCGCCCCGCCGTGGGCTTGCGGGCAGGGGCGGGGGTGACGCTCGGCTTGGCAAGATCGATGCTGTCACCCGCCCCTGCGAGGCCTAGCGTCAGCCCTGTGATCCCGATCCGCTGGCCGGTGATCCGCCGCGCAGTACGGGCATCGAGCAGGGTGACATAGCCGCTGCCCCGCACCTGCGCGCGGCCATCGCCGAGGCTGACGATCAGCGCGGTGTCCTCGTCAATCCCGAGGCCGATGCGCTGCGGCTGGGTCGGGTCGGTGATCGCCACCGCCAGCCGCCCGAGCCGCGCGCGCTCACCGAAATGCTGATCGACCAGCGCACCTGTCAGGAACCCGAGTCCGCGCGTCAGTTCGAGCGGTTCGCCGCCCGCATTGGCCAGCAGCGCGCCCAAGCTGTCGCCCTGGCCAATCATCTCTCGGCTCATGATCGCCGCCCCTGCCGA
>DLGU01000017.1:24438-24569 GCA_002482865.1 Porphyrobacter sp. UBA7686 | reverse complement strand
CGTGATCCGCGCCTGATCGCCGCCCAAGAACCAGATCGCGCCGGCGCGTTCGACCGCTGCGATTTCCGCCGGGTTATGCGCGTTGCCTGCCCAGCGGCCTTCGTCCTCATCGGGCGTGCCGGGATCATCGA
>DLGU01000017.1:381-24381 GCA_002482865.1 Porphyrobacter sp. UBA7686 | reverse complement strand
GGTAAAGGCGGCCGATGAGGCTCCGGACTCGCCCGAAGCAGCGGGGATGATCGCGATTCCGGGAGCGCCGTCGGGCCGGGCATCCAACAGCGCGGCGAAAATCTCGGCATTGGCCGGATCAAGCCCGCCGCCAACGATCACCAGCGTGCCGCCCTCGGCCCGCGCCGCGCCGGTGCTCATGACCAAAGCGAGGCCTGCCAGAATGAACCGTAGCAGCATCAATATCTTCCGAGATGAGCGGCAACCATCACCGCGCTCGACAACGCGAGCAGCCCCAGCACCGGCCGCCAGATGAAGGCCAGCCATTCGCCAAACCCGATCCGCGCTGCCGCGAGACAGGCCATCAGCACGGCCGAGGTCGGATTGACGAGATCAGTGAAGCCGTCGCCCAACTGGAACGCGAGCACAGCCGTCTGCCGCGTCACGCCCGATAGGTCGGCGAGCGGGGCCATAATCGGCATGGTGACGCTTGCCTGCCCCGATCCCGAAGCGATGAACAGGTTCATAAGGCTCTGCACCATAAACATCGCCCAAGCGGTCAGCCACTCGGGCATCGCGGCGGTCAAGCCGCTCAGGCCGTCGAGCAGTGTGTTGAGCAGCGAGGCCCGCGCAGGGTCATCGCCGCCAAGGATCAGCAGGATGCCCTTGGCCGCGCCTACCACCAGCGCGGCGGGGAGCAATTGCGCCGCCCCGTCGCGGAAGGCATCGACCATCGCGTGCACGCGCGCGCCTTCAATGCGGCCGAAATGGGCGATCAGCGCGGTGACGATCCCCACGGCAAAGAACTGCGCAGCGATCTCGGGTAGGTAGTAGCCGCGCATCGACACGCCCCACGCGACCCAGCCGACCCCGACGATCACGGTCAGCAGCACCAGCTTGTGCGCAAGCGTGAAGTCCATCGCCGGAGCGTCGGCCACAGCCTCGCCCAATGACCCGATCCGCGCCCGCCGCCCGAGCCGCACCGCGCGGGCATGGCGCGCCACGAACAGCGCGGCGGCGAGGGTGAAGGCCAGCCACAGCACCGCGCGCACCTCCAGCCCCGACATTGGCGCAAGGCCCGCAATGCTCTGCGCGACGATGACGCTGAAGGGGTTCATCCAGCTGGTCGCAAAGCCGATCTGGCTCGCGCCGTAACATACCAGCACCGCCGTCACCGCGTCATAGCCCGCGCGGGTCAGGGCAGGCGCAAGCAGCAGGGTTAGCGCGATCGCCTCCTCCGACATGCCGAACACTGCGCCCGCCAGCGAAAAGGCGATGCACAGCGCGATGATCAGCGTCTCGTTGCGGGCCTTGCCGCCGGGCAGCGCAGATTGCAAAGCGGCGTCAATCGCGGCGGTCTTCATCACCATCCCGAACACGCCGCCCAGCACGATGATGAAGGCCATCAAGCCGATGGCAGCCGAATTGCGATCTCCGGTGACCAGCCCTGCAAACAGGAAGTCGATGAAGCCGGTGCGCTCCTCCCCACCCATGATCGGCGCGGGGCTTGGCCCGGCTGCGGCGGTGAAGCTCCCCGGCACGATCCGCGCCGGATCGCCCGCCAGCGCGAACTGCCCTGGCGTGAACAGCCAGGTCGCCGCCCATGCCAGCGCGGCCAGCGTGAACAGGATCAGCAGCGTGTCGGGCATCTGCCAGCGTTTCGCTGGGGGCAGCGCGGGATCGTCAGTCATGCATTCTCCTCGCCGCGCCGCCCCGGGACCTGCGCGACATTGACGCGCAAGGCCCGGGTGGTGCGACCCTCACCGTGGCTCAGAACCGCTTCACGATGCTGACCGTGGCAAACCGACCGATGAGGTCGTGATTGAACAGGTCGACATTGGATGACGAACCGAGCACCAGCGGGGGATCCTCGTCAAGCACGTTGCGCACCGCCAGCTGGACGAAGCTGTCTTCGGCGAAATCGTAGCTCACGGTGAAATCGACGGTGATGTAATCATCGACGAAGTAGTCCTGCCCGCGCGGCAGGCCCAAGGCGTCGAGCGTCCGGTTGGCTGGATCGTCGCGGTAGCCGCTGGTGTAGAACCCGGCGACACTCGCGCGCCATTCATCCTTGCGCCAGCGCAGCCGCGCCGCCCCAATCCAGTCGGGGAAGAGGTAATCCCCCGCCAGTCGTTCAACCGGGCTGGAGGTTGACGCCTGCCGGTCGAAGTTGAGGATGTGGGTCACGTCCGCGGTGAGCGTGAACAGCCCGAGCGGCCCTTCGGGGAAGCGGTGGGTGTAGGCGACGTCAATCCCGTCAGTCTTCTGGAAGCCAAGATTGGTGATCTGGAAATGCGCGTCGGACACAAAGCCATTGGTCACTTCCAGCCCGGGCGAGCCGGTCGGCAGTAGGCCGGAACCCACCACCGGGAAATCGCCCGCCAGCGCGCGGCGGATGAAATCGTCCTCGTCGATGCCGACGAGATTCTCGTGCCGGATGTTCCAGTAATCGACCAGCAGTTCGATCGCATTGCTCGGCTGGAACACCACCCCGCCGCCGAAGCTGCGAGCATTTTCAGCCTCGAGGTTGGGGTTGCCGACGTCCTCGGACAACAGCGCCTGGCCCGTGGCGTTGGCGTTGTTGTTGCAGGCCTGCGGCGTTGCGCGGCAATCGACGCGATAGGCCGACAGCAACACACCCGCCCCGCTTTGGGCCAGGGAAGGCGCGCGGAAGCTGGTCGAGTAGTTGCCCCGCACTGCGAGCCATTCCACCGGCTGCCAGCGCGCCGCGATCTTGGGATTGAAGTCGCCGCCGAAGCCCTGGAAATCGTCATAACGCCCGGCCAGTTGCAGGTTGAACGTCTCGGTCACGGGGACGTAGAACTCCCCGAACACCGACCAGTTATTGCGCGTGGCGTTGGCGCTGGTGGACGAGAAGCCGAGGATCGGATCGGGGTTGGTCGGTGTCGCGACCGCCAGGCCCGAGGGCACATCGCTCAGCGTTTCGCGCCGGAACTCGCCGCCGAACGCGGCCTTGACCGGGCCGGCCGGCAGATCGAGCACCGTGCCGTTGACGAAGCCATCCAGCGCATAGAGCCGTGACTTGCCGCGCCGTTCGGCCTGCGTTTCCAGCAGGTCGAGCACTCCGTCCTCCTGCTCGGTCTGACCGCCGAAGGGGTTGTACCACAGCGTCGATTTGCCGGAGTCCTCGCAGGTATTGCCGACAAAACGCGCGCTGGGCCGGGCCGCGTTGACCGTCCAGCGGTTCACTCGGCTGCCGTCGGTGCAGATATTGCCGAGGTTGAGATCGAAGAACGTACCGGACTGGTAAAGCCCGGACGTTCCGCGTTGCACGCGGTCATTGCCGCCGAACAAGAAAGCGACATCGAAGTCCCAATCCCCGGTCAGATCGCCTTTGAGGCCCGAGGTGATGCGGTAGCTGTCGGATTCGACCTCCACCCCGCGCGGTTCAGGCACCTTGCCCCAGGCGAAGATCGGAAAACCGAAGAACTCGCTGAAGTCGTCCACCCCGGCTTCGTCGATGATGTCCTGCTGAAGCGCAGCGGGCCAGAACGGGCTTTCCGGATCGACCGGCGCGCGGCTGAAGTTGGCCGGGCTGCTGACCCCGCGCGACCGGACGCGCTGGTAGATGACGTCGTTGTACCATGTCAGGCCGTCGGTGATGCGGAACTGGTGGGTGAACAATCCGCCCAGCGTTTCCAGCCGGTCATTGGCCGAAACAAAGGCGTTGTTGTTGACCTCGCAGAACTCCCCGAGGTTGCCGACGCCGAAATCTTCGGGCGCGCAGCCGCCATTCCCCGGCCCTTCGGTCTGGTCGTTGGTCTGGAGGAAAAGATCATTGAAGCTCGGGAAGAAGCCCTGCTGGCTCGGGCTGAAGCTGTTGCGGCTGATCGCCCGGTCGCGCAGGAAAAAGGGATTGCGGCGGAAGTAATCGACCACCAGCATCACCGAATTGCGCTCACCCAACTGTGCTCCGAACACGCCCGAGATGTTGAAGCGGCCTTCATCGGTACCGGCGGTGGAATTGCCGTAGGAACCGGACAGCTCCAGTCCCTCAAAATCCTCGCGCAGCACAAAGTTGACGACGCCCGCAACAGCGTCTGCACCGTAGATCGCCGATGCGCCCGAGGGCAGCACCTCGACCCGCTCGATCGCGGCCAAGGGGATGGAGCTGGCATCGATGAAGCTCTCCTGCCCGCGCGCGAACGCGCTGATCTGGGCGCGGCGTCCGTTGATGAGCGTGAGGGTGGAGGAGGCACCAAGTCCGCGCAGCGATACCGCCGAAGCGCCGACCGGCGTGTCTGAGGACAGCGCACCGGCGGTTGCGGTCGAGAAGGTCTGGCCGCCGCCACTGGTGACGGGCAGATCTTGCAGCACTTCGATGATCGTGCCGGCGCCCGACTGTACGATATCCTCGCGCGTCACGGCCAGCGTCTGGACCGGGCCGTCCTTGGGCAGGCCGGAAATGCGACTGCCAGTGACGGTGATGGCCGGACCTTCTTCGGTGGCCGGAGCTTCGGTCGTTGTGACATCAGCCTCGGCGTCGGCGGGCTGCGCCGCGGCCTGGGCCAGAGCAGGCGTGGCAACGCCGGCGAGCAGAATGGAGGCGACGCGCAGCGCGCCGCGGTGAAGCGGTGTTTGAAATGACATAAGGTGAACCCCCTGAAACCCTGAGGCGCGGCACGCGGCCGCGAGGCGAATCAGCGGGATGAAGCCCGGATCTGTGGTGAAGGGCAGCGGCGCGCCACGGCGCCAGTCGCTGCGATCAGTCCGCGCCTATCCCGCGCGGCAGGGAATCACTCGTTAAACCAGTCGGTGAGATGATACTCGACCGACCGGCGAACGGTTACTTGACCGTCGAGGGGACAGAAGAAACGTGCGTCCATGCAAGCAAGTATGTCATGCCAGTTTGCGGCGTGCAACATTCTTGCAAGTACCCATGCAATCGGCGCAATTGCGCCACTTGAGCGGCTTGCCCGAGCCTTTTTCAATGGGCCGCTGTGTCGTGACTGCAACACACTGGCTTATTGATTTCCTGCTCGTTTTTGCGACCAATCGCGCCAGATCGCAGGCCGTCCGGCCGCACCCTCAGTTGCCATTATTGGTAACAACATTGCCGATCGCGATGGCCGAGAATGCGAGGCTGGTCACAGTCGACAGGAATTCCCGCAGTTCCGCTCCCGGTGCCGTCGACACATAGACCACATCCTGATCACGGATCTGGAATTCCTGCGCCACGAAGAACCCGCGGGCGTCTGACAAATCAAGCCGATAGATGACTGGAACTCGGCCATCTTCGAGCGCTTGCGTCGCCATACGCTGTGCTGGGTCCAGCGCCTCTGGTTGCTCAAGTCGGAACACAAACACGCCGCGGATATTGGCTTGGTTGTCGCGTAGCCCGCCAACCCGCGCCAAGGCCTGCGCCAGCGAGATACCCCGCCCTTCGAAGGGGATTTCTGCGCTCGTTGCCACGGCGCCCATCGCAATGAAGCTATAGGGCTGGTGCAGCACCGTCACGACATCTTCCGGGCGCATCCGAATGTTCTGTGCCGGTTGGGCAATGATCGCCTCCAGCGCCATGGTCGCCGAAGTGCCGCCGCGACTGACTTGCACTGTGGTCTGGTGTACCGGCGCGCGGGGGCCACCGGCACTCGCGATAATATCGAGCAGCCGCTCGCCGCGGGGGCCCAGCGGGACCCGGCGGCTGGCGGCGATTTCGCCCAGCACAGTGACATTGCGCGAATCGTTGAGCGATAGCCGGACATTGACCTGAGGATCATTGGCGCGGCCTGCCAACCGCGCGACGATCGCGCGCTCGATTGCGGCAGGCGTCTGCCCGGCCGCTTCAATCAGTCCGGCAAATGGTACGCTGATCATGCCTGTGCCATCGACCACTTGCTGGACGACAGTGCGGTTCTGCGCGCCCGCGTCGAGCCCTGGGATAACCCCTCCGCCGCCGAACAGCACAGCAGGCGGTGCCTCCCACATCGCGATGTCGAGCACATCGCCGGGGCCAATCAGCACTTCGCCCGCGCCACCTTCACCAAACTGCTGCGCCAGGCCGAGTGACTGTTCGAAGGCTGCAATCCGCTTGTAGGTCAGGGGATCGAGGTCAACCAGTGCGACCTGCGACCCGGCATAGTCCGCCCCGTCGGCCTTGCGGATCTGACCGGACGACGGCCCGGCTGCACCCAGTGTGGTGCAGGCACCAACCAATCCGGCGAGCAGCAACGCAAGCAAGGGGCGTGCGATGGTTCCGGTAGCGGAGATGGGGCGATTCATGCTGATTGTGCCTTTGTAATCGGGACAGGCTGCGCGGCCCGGGCATCGTGTAAAAGCGGTGATGCCGTTCCGGTGAGCCGCGCATAAAATTCGCCCAGCCGTTCGCGATAGGCGCCTGCGCTGAAACGTTCTGCTTGTACGAGGCCGCGTTGCCCCAGCTCTGCGACGGCGCTGTCATCATCGTCCAGCGCCTTGATCGCCCGCGCTATCGACCGCACATCATAGGGATCGATCATCACAGCCGCCTCTCCTGCCACTTCGGGCAGCGAGGATGTAGCGCTGGTAATGACCGGGGTGCCGAGCGACATCGCCTCCAATACGGGAAGCCCGAAGCCTTCATACAAAGAGGGGAACATCACCGCCCGCGCCCCGGCAATCGCCGTGGCCAGAGTCTGGCGCGGCAGATAGCCAAGCCACTTGATGCGCTTTTCGGTGTCCAGTTCGGCCAGCTGCTTGAGCAGGGCGACATCACGCTCGCTTCCCCATCCGGGCGCACCGACGATCACCAAGGGGTGTCGCGATCCGCTCATCAGATGCGCCTCAAGGAGGCGGGCGAGGTTCTTCTTCGGTTCGAGCGCACCGAAGAACAGGTAGTATTCGCGTATCCCGACGCCGAGCAGCCCTTCGACCTCCTGCGCAATCTGTTCGGGCGATACGCTTTCGATCAGCTTAGCAATATCAGTCGACTGGTAGAGGTTGGTGACCCTGTCCTCTTCGACGCCCAGGATCCGGATGATGTCGGCGCGCGAATGCTCGGACACAGTGAGGATGTGATCCGCCTCGCGCGCGATCCGCTGGCACAGGGCCAGATAGTGCCGCTTGTGATCAGCGGTGGTGTAGGGAAGGCGCAGCGGCACCAGATCGTGCAGCGTATAGACATTCGCCGCGCCCGGCGTTTTGACCGGGAGCGGATAGGTCCAATGGGCAATGTCCGTCCCCGGAAGGGCGACCCGCGTCGTCCGTCCCGTGGCCCTGAACGCGGCGTTGGCGAGTTGGTAGAGTTGCGGCGTGTGCCAGTAACGCGCGCCCGGCACGCCGAGCGAGGGCGGCAGGATCACCTCGCCCGAAAGCGAGACCTCGCGCGCCTGGCGCGTGCCGAAGACGCCGCCGGTGGCTTTGGCGACCTGACCGGGGAGCGCCAGCGCCCTCGACTTACGAGGCTCGGACTGCCCATCGTCACCCTCTGCCAGAGCAATTTCGTTGAGCAGCGGCTGCTTGCGCGAATGGCCCGCGCGGGTGCCGAACATCAAACTGACCTCAAACCCCAACCCCGCAGCCGCCCGCGCAAGGTTGCGGCCATAGGTGGCCACCCCCGTGCCATGCGAGCGGGCGATGTTGTAGGCGTCGAGGAGGATGGTCATGATGGGCGGCTCGGAAGGTCAGTCGGGCTTGAAGGCTACGTTGACAACTTCGAAGAGTTCATCGCCGAGCAACTCTATTTGAGTTTCGCCACTCTTAGAAATTTCGAAGCATCTATACCCAATGTCTTTCATTAGTCCGATGTATTCGGCTGTGGAAACGCCACTGACCCGCCGCAACTGTTCACTATGAATTTCAGACAGGATGATTGGCTTGGCATCAGAAAGTATTTCGCGCGCTTCCGACATTACGAGATACTCGCCGCCCTCGATATCGATTTTTACAAGATCGGGTTTTATGCCCTCAAGGTATTCGGAGAAGCGATGAACAGGAACGGTTTGGCTTGCGTGGTCAGGCAAAACTGATCCGTCGAATGACAGAAACGCGCCGCCCCAGTTCGGAGAACCTGGAGCATAGACTAGCTTTGCGGATGCGGGTTCCGATCCAAGGGCCACATTATGTATGACGCAATGCTCAAACCCACTTTCGCGTACAGACATTGCTGCGCGCTCATATAGAAACGACATCGGCTCAAAGCCGATTACACGACCACTTGACCCAACAATGCTCGCAAAAAGAAGCGAGTAGAAACCGACATTTGCCCCAATATCAATGGCCGTGTCTCCAGCCTTCAGGTGATTGGTCAGAAAAGCGATCTCTGGCAATTCAAAGTCTTTGCGCATGATTGGCCAAGCAATGGCCGTATCCGCTAGATTTAGCCAAAGGCGAAAGCCGAGCTGATGATCAATAAGTACCCACTGGTTCAGCGGTGGCATGAAGCTCGGCTGTTTGCTGATGAATTCGTCACAATACAGCAATTGTCCCGACAGTTCGGCCGCGTCTGCGCAGTTCATTTTGCTAGCAATGACGGATTCGCTCTCTGGTTCACGACCCAGAATAAGGCGATAACCCCACTCGACAGCTTCACGACTCAACACAGTCAATTCTCCAAGCTCTTCAATCGGAAATGTTCGGGAGTTATGGCCAAATACGGTGTATTTACAATAGGTTGTTTTTGTTGCGTTCTGCAATCCGCAAGCGCTCGGTCACCCCGTCAGCGCCGAGCAAAAGGAAGCTCTTGAGACCGAAGGTGAGCTCGCGCGGATCGATGGCGCGGCTTGCTTCTCGCATGTTGGACGTGACACCGATCAGTTCGAACCGGAGATCCACCACCAGCAGTTCGTCCTCGCTCACCGTCGCGCGGCGAAGCAGTTCCGTTATCGGTAATGGCCATTCAAGCACCGCATTGGTGCTGTCGATTGTGCGCTCGTCTCCCACGACCGTGTCGCCGACTAGCAGTCGCAGCCGCGCGCCCAGCATCGGACCGATGAACGTGAAAGCCCCGTAGAACACCACCTCGCTCCCTCGCAGTAGCGACGGGTCAAGCGCGAATTGCAGCCCGGCCCGCTCATGCAGAGCCCAGCTTCCCCAACGTTCTGCCGGCAACCAGTTGCTGTCCCGCGCCAGCAGGCCCGCGATGCGGTGCATGGTTTTGGCAGTTCCACCCATGATGGGTGCGCCAAAGCTCTCTTCCAGCGCATCAAGCATGGCGCGGCCGAGCAGGCCGTCAAACCCGCCCTGAAGTTTTTTCGTCGTGTATTCGGTGCTCGGCACCACCAGCGGGCGCTGGAAAGCTGGCGTCTCGCTGTGTTGGAGCGTAAGGCAGCCTTCGACCACTCGCCGCGAGATGTCTTCCCATCGCAGCGGAGTAAAGCGCGCAGCGATCGCCCGTTCAAAGTCGCGCAGCCGATCTGCATTCTGCAGCAGGTCGATTATCGCGTCTGCTGCTGCCTCGACATCGTCGAGCGGGATGAAGCAACCGAATTCGCCCGCCACTTCAGGGAGGGATGAATTGTCGGCAAGGACGCACAGCTTGCCGTGGCCAAGGCTTTCCCCAATCGGCAGGCCCCAGCCTTCGTAGACGCTGGGGAACACAGTGAACATACAATCACGATAGAGCGCATTAAGTGCCTCGTCCGACACATCTTCACGCAGCTCGATCCGTCCGCCGAGATAGTCGCTTTCGAGTAGGTTGGTTAGAAATGCCTCAGCCCGCCACCCAATCCGTCCGACGCATATCAATCGCGGCACATCCGCTCCGCGTTCGACCAGCAAGCGCCAGACCTCGAACATGAAATTGTGGTTCTTGCGCCCTTCAATTGTCGACACGAACAAAACAAAGGGATCGCGCGCGCGCTTACCGGAGCGGCGCGGCGCGGCCTCCTCACTGCGGGGGAAAAATTCGTCGAAACTTGTGCCAAGTTGCGTGACCAAGGTGGGCGGCACCGGAAATCCGGATTCACCGCAATAGCGCTTCAGATCCCGCTCGGTGCTGCGGGACACGCACATCGCAAGGTCGACGATTGGCAGCACCAGATTGACGAATTCGCGGAAAACCACTGCCGTGCCTTGGTCGCAGGTTTCGCGTGCGTAGATCGGGATGAAATCGTGAAACAACATAGCGAAGCGTGCATCGTGGGTCCGCTTCAGATTGACGATAAGCGCAGCATACTCGGGGATTACCCAGGCAGCGCCGAGCAGTACCACGGTTGTCCGCCCAGGGCGCAGAAATGTGGCTAACGGCTCCTGCGCGAACAGGCGTCCGTGGCGCGCTGCAGCGGCGTCGAATTCGACCGTCCGACGTTCCTTGGGCAGCGCCAGATCGTCGAGCAGGGCGAGGAATCGGTCCGGGCAGACCGAACGGAACGCGTGGAGATCGCGATCATAGGAAATGAAGCGCAGATCGCGCGGATCGTGCAGTCCGTATTTCATCACTGCCTGAATCACGCAGCATTGCACCCTCTGGATACCAGACAGATTGTCGTGATGGCCGATGTAGAAAACGAGATCGGAGATATCGAAGACCACCAGCCCTTCGCTGCGATGCGAAGGCGCGTGCTTGTGTAGTAGGATTTCGTTGGCCTGATCGGCCACCCCCATGCGCTCCAACTCTGCGAATGCGTGAAGATTGAGCGGCGAGAAATCCAGTGCTTGCAGATAAGCATGAATAGCGCCGTCTCGATCACCCATGACCTTGTGCAAGTGCCCCAATTGCAAATGCGTGTCCGAAGTGTTCAGCCCTAGAGACAGTGCTTTCTTATACGCTGCCATGCTGTCGTCGATCCGGTGCTGTTCCTTCGACATGTTGCCAAGCTGAACCCAGATATCTGCATGATCGGGCTTGAACTTGAGATAGCGGCGGTAGGTCTGCGCCGCTGTGCCCCAGTCGCCGCGGTCGCGCGCAGCATCGGCTGCTGCGAGAATGGCATGAGGATTGGATGCACCGGATGAAAACCCACCGATAATGCTACTTGGGGTCCATGAGAGTTTCATTTGCAGTCCGTCTGCGTTTGGGCGGCTGCGAACATTCCCCGCCGTTCGACCCGCGCAAAGTCCACGCACACCAGCCAGTCCTCGCCCGGTTGTTGGGTTTCGGCCATTTCGCGTGTCAGCGGCTTTACTGTGCTGTGAAAGTCGAGATAGCTGAGCTGATCGGTGCCGAAGGCAGCGACCACGTCGTCCCAGCCGTAGCCCCGCTGGAAATTGACTTCGCACACCACCTTGGGCCGGAATTTCTCCAAGACCGGCCGTAGGTGTTCAAGCACGGCAAGTTCGGCGCCCTCGACGTCGATCTTGATGAAGTCGACCCGGTCGAACGCCGCGGGATCGATCCGGCCCAGCTCGACTTCGGTGACCGTGCCATGGTCCGCCAGATATTCGGCGCTTTCCTGCGTACTCACAAAACGGCCGTTCTTGGGTTCGCCCGTGGGCACGAAGAAGGCGCGCTTCCCGGTTTCGTCCGGGCCTGCCAGCGCGACATTGCGGGCCCTGGTCCGCTGCGCGAAGCCGTTGACCGCGATGCTTGCGGAGAGGCGGCGGAAGACTGCGGGGTTGGGCTCGATCGCGACGACCTGGCCTGCCGCGCCCACCAGGTCGGCAGCAAGCAGGGTATAATATCCGAGGTTGGCACCGATATCGAGCACCGTATCGCCCGGCCGGATCACCTCGGCAAAATGGCGGGTGAGCCAGAATTCCCAGTAGCCTTCGAAGATCATGTGCGGCGAGAAGCCGACATCATCGCCGATCACGAACAGCTTCAGTCCGCCCAGCACCTGACACAGCAGCGTGCCATTGCCGAGATATTGGCTACGGGTGCGCGCCGTGAAGTGCTGCTCGGCGTCGGGGCGGTTTTGTTTCAGCAAGATCGGGCGAAGCTGACTCATGCGCGTGCGGCCTCCATCGCATGGCTGGCGGGCAGGGCCCAGCCTTCCAGCCCGCCTGCGCGGCGCAGCGCCGCGAGCGGGGCATCGCCAAGAGAAAGCGCCGCTTCGAGCCCTTCCTGACGCGCGCCAGCAAGCCGGGCGAGATCCTCAAGCCATTCCCGACGGAACGGGGCATCGCCGGGCACAATGGCGATGCTGTCGGGCAGGGTGACCGGCGGGGCCTGCACGCCATCATCCTCCAGCATGCGCGCCAGCACATCCTCTATGGCGCCCGGTCGGCGGAGCAGGCTGAGCGCTGCGTCATCCGAAAGCCGCTCGGTTCCGCCAGCAAACGCCGAGAGCACGGCCAGATCGGGATAGCCCGGCGGCTGCCGCCGCGTCTCGCCGCCGTCGGGTGTCGCGGCGGAGGTTGGCGGGCCAGCGCTGTCCGGATGTTCGACCGCGGCGATAAATGGCGCCAGCAGTCGCACCGGTTCCCCGAAGGCACAGGCAGTGCGGTAGGCGATCTCGGCCCTGACCCGCCGCCCCTGCTCACGTGTCACGTGGCCCAATTGCACCCAGTAGCTCCGCTCATAGGGATGCAGGCTTAATGCGGCCGCATAGCCCACCTCTGCCGCTGCCCAATCGTGCTGGTCGCGCGCGGCATCCGCCTGACGCACGAGGGCCATGAAGTGTTCGTCCTCGTGCGCGACACGGCGCAGCGAATCGATCGCCGCCATCCGCCGCGAGAAGGGCTGGGCGGCTGCGCGGACAGTCTCGCCAACCCGCATCTGCGCGAGGAAATGATCGTGCGCTGCCTCGAAATCGTCGAACGGGGTCAGCTGCCCAGCGTCAAGCAGCGCCCAGCGATTGCAATGGTCGCGCAGATAGCCCGGATCATGCGAGATGATCATCATCGCGCGGTCGCCGCGCTTGTCGAACAGTTCGTAATTGCAGCGTTCGTGAAAGCGGGCATCGCCGACCGCAGCGATCTCGTCGATCAGGAAGCAGTCGAATTCGATAATCATCGAGATCGCGAAGGCGAGTCGCGCGCGCATCCCGGAGGAATAGTTCATGACCGGTTCGCGCAGATACTGGCCGAGCTCGGAGAATTCCTCGACGAAAGCAAGATTGTGGTCCGGGTCCTGACCATACAGCCGGCTGATGAAGCGGACATTATCGACGCCGGTCAGCTGCGATTGGAACGCTCCGCCAAAGGCGAGCGGCCAGGAGACGGACATTCCCCGCGTGATCCGGCCCGAAGTCGGACGCTCGGCCCCGCTCACGAGCCGGATCAAGGTCGATTTGCCCGCTCCGTTGCGCCCGAGCACGCCGAGCCGCTCGCCTTGGACGAGGGTAAAGCTGACATTGTCGAGCACACGCTTGGGCCCGGTGCGCGTGCGGTAGTCCTTGGAAACGCGGTCGACGGTGATCATTGCGGAGTCAGCCGCTTTTCAACCCACCGGGTCGCAATTAGGGCGACGACGGTCAAAACCAAGGAACAGGTGATCAGATAGCCAGGATCATAGATCGCTTCGACTTTGGTGCCGAAATAGCCGTCCCGGACCATCTCCACGCCGTGAACCACCGGGATATAGAGCACAATTTCGCGGCCCAAGGGCGGCAGGGCCGAAACCAGAAAGGCCGCGCCCGATAGCGGAAATAGCAGATAGGATGCCGGGTGCCACAACTTGTCGACCAGTTCGTATTCATGGCTGAGTGCGCCCAGCGTGATGGCCAGCGCTGCGCCGAACCACGCCGTCAGGAACCATGCCGCCGCGACGGTAAGAAAATCTTCCGGCGGGCTGATCCAGCCACCCAGGATGAACACCAGCGACAAGGTGAAGAACGAAATCGTCGCACCGGCAAACTCGATGATGATCCGCGCCGCGTAGATATCCAGCGCTCTGATATTGCGGTGGTACATCAAGGCGAGATTGCCCATCAGCGCGCCGATGCAGCGGCCCGGCATATTGCGCCACAACAGCACGCTGGAATACCCCGTCAGCGCAAAGGCGACGATCGGCAGGTCGCTGCCGTGGACTGACTTGGTGGCGGTCCACAGCGCTGTAACGCCGAGGGTAAAGATCATCGGTTCGACGAACAGCCACAGGAAGCCGATATTGTGACGCCCGTACCGCGTCAGAAGCTCGCGCACGAGCAAGGCGGCGAGAACCCTGCGCTGCACTTTCAGACTGGCAATGAGCGAAGGTTGCGAGGCGCTTGCCATGCTCAATCCTTGTGCTCACGGATGCCGACCAGCAGCATCGAGGCGACGCCCCAGGCCAGCAGGCCCAGCACGAAGGTGGCGAGGATGTTGCGCAACCGGCGCGGATAGGCGGAATCGTCGGGCAGGCTCGGGTTGGAAATCCGCTCGACATAGGCCTGCTTGCGCCGCGCTTCAGCCTGCGCCTCCTGATAGGCCGATAGCGTGATGCCGAGCTGCTTCTCAGCAAATTCGGACGCCAGTTTCAGCTCCTGATAGCGCACCGAAGTTGATGACAGCGAACCCCTGCCGCCCGCCAATTGCGTGGTCTGATCGGCAATTTCGCGTTCGAGATTGCGGATCTGTGTGCGCAGGAACGGGATTTGAGACGCCCGCGGCGTATAGGTCTGCAATTGGAGCAGCTGGGTTTGGGCCGCAATCAGTTGGTCTTGGAGCTTCGAAATCATCTGAAGCCCCGCGCTGGCCTGCAACTCCGGATCGATCAGGCCTTCACGGTCACGGAAGGTCCCGAGTGCCAAAGCTGCCTCCTGCGCCTCTCGCCGGGAACGGGCAAGTTCGGCCTCGGCAAAGGAAATGGCGTCGCGCCGTGCCCGGTCGGACAATTCGTTGACGAGCACTTCGGACTTTTCGAGCAGCCGCTGGTTGATCGTTCGCGCGGTTTGCGGGTCAAAAGACTGCACCGACAGCACCGTGACCATGGTCGTGGTCGAATCCTCGGCCGACACCTTGTCGAGGTAATATTCGAACAGGTCTTCGCCGGTATCCGAGCCGAACCTGCCGAACCGGTCGAACCAGAAGATTGACGGGTTCCCCCATGCGCGGGTCGCGTAACCATCGGCATTGATGGCCGCGAGGCCCTGACGCGAGCTGAGGAACTCGGTCACGGCCTCGCTTTCTTCGCTTGCACCCACAATACTGCCGCCCCCCAGCACCACGCCCAGTGGCGAAAGGTTGGGTTTCGACGGGCTGCGCACGATGAAGCGGCTTTCCGAGACATAGACCTCGCTGGCGAAGATGCCGAAATAGAGGCTGGCGATCAGGGTCGGCAGGATTACCAGCGCCGCGAACAGCGGATCCATCGCTTTCAGTCGTGCGAGCAGACTGCGGCGAGCAGGCGCTGTGTGATCAGCGCTGGACGCGCCATGACCTCCTTCTGGGTCAGTCAGCACGGGATCAGGAATAGGCTTCATCTGGGTCATGCCAGTCCCCCAGCCAAGGCCGACCGCGCCGCAGTGTCATTGGCTGCGACAAGTGGGGCACAATCCGCGGCGCGGCGCGCAGGCAGGGTCTCGAGCCAGTCTTCCACCAGACCGAAATGATCGCGCCAATCCGGCGCGGACCATGCCGCCAAGGCGGCCATCTGGCGGCTCCGCTCCGCTCCATCGGTCATGAAGGCCTTGATCATGCGCAACCAGTCCTCCGGCGCATCAGGAGCAAGGAACGTCGGAACGCTGCCGCCAACTTCGCGAAACACCGGAAGGTCGCTAGCAATCACGGGAATGCCGAGCGATAGAGCCTCGACCACCGGCAGGCCGAACCCTTCGGCCCGCGAGGGCGCCAACAGTGCGCGCGCGGCACTCAGATGCTGGACCACCTCGGCGTCGGTGCACCCGGTGTGGATCGTTACGAAGCGGCGTAGATGAGGATCGGAGAGATAGCGCTGGCGCACGGCCTGCGAACCGATACCCCAACGCCCGATCAGCACCAGCCGCGGCGCGTTCTCGCCATACCGGGCAATCAGACGCTGCCACACGTCGAGCAGCAGCATGTGGTTTTTGCGCTGTTCGATGGTGCTGACGCACACAAAGCTTGGCCGCTCCGGTGCCGCTTGGGAAGACCGTTCAGGCAGGCGAGGCGACCCGAGCGGGGCGCCGAGGATCGGCGGCAGGGCGAGTCCTTCGCTGCGGGCAAAAGCGGTGATAGCGCCAGCGGTGGCACGCGAATTGGCAATGATGCCGCTTGCCGCCTCAAGCGCTCGGCGGACGCGCCCGTCGTGCCGGGAGACCTTTTGGGGCGTCGTGAACTGCGGATGCTCGATCGGGATAAGGTCGTGCAGCAGATAGACCGGGCGCACCTTTTCCGACCGCACCCAGGCAATATGCCGGTCAAGGTCGAAGTCGGTGTGGGTGACGTTGAGATACAGCGCACCGGCCGGCGTGCCGACGCCGCGTGCTTCGCCGTCCATCAGCGATGCAAAGCCGCTGGCCAGCGAGGCGAAGCGCTGGTGCAATGCGCCACCAGGCGTGTCGAGCAGGGCAAAGAGCCGTTCCGACTGCGATCGACTCATCACCCGAGCGCGCCCGCGCACCTGGATTACAGCTTGAGCACGCGCCGCGAAATGCGTGCGATAGGCGTCAGCGACGCGGTCAATCCCGGTCGGCATGGCACCTGACCAATACCGCGCGATCATGCGCGTGCAATCAAGCAGAACAGGCTGAGCGGTGGTCATGCGGCGACCTGATGCGATATCGGCTGTGCGGCGCCGCGCCCCAATATGGCGGGTGCCATCACCTGTGCCAACGCAAGCATGGCCGGATCGTCAACGTCGATCCACAATTCACCCGTCACATCGACCGTTTCTGCCAATTCGCGATCCGCGAGGCGTTGCATCCCATCGGACAGGCTGCCGCTGGCGCCTTCCGCAATCGCTTCGAAAATGGCTTGGGCGAGATCGGGCGTTGCAATGAAGGCGCCGCAGTCGACCGCGTCATAGCGGATCAGCTGTTTGCCGATCTGCGCAATGCGGCCGTTGCTGCGGCAACGCACCCAAGTGGCATCCGCGGGGTCGATGGCGGGGCCTTCGACCCTGCGATCGATAGCTAGGGCCACTCCAGCGCTGCGGTCAAAGCCTGCGACAAGGCGCTGCAACAAACCTGTACTGAACAAGTGGTCGGCCATGACCAGCAAGTAGTTGCCGCTGATCCTTGCTGCGCCGGCGATGACGGAATGACCGTTCGGACGCGACCAGTCCACCATACGGCATGGTTCAAGCGCCACTCCGGTTGCTTGAGCGATCCCGGGCAGACGAGCCTCAATCTCGTCGGCACGATGTCCAGTGACGATCACCGCCCGCGTGACCCCCGCAGCCGCCATCTGCCGCACTGACCACTCCAGCAGGCTAACGCCGGCCACTTCGACAAGCGGCTTGGGTGTCCGCATTCCGGACAACCGGCTGCCAAATCCGGCCGCGAGGATCAGAGCATTCATGACGTGCTGCCTTGGGCTAGAGAGGATGAGAAGCCAGGGAGCTTACAAACACGGAAATCTGTATCGGTTGTGCGGTTGTATCGGTCCCGCATTACTCGGCGGCGTCCAGCCTCGGCGCTGCGCGCACATCCAGCAGGCCGAGCGCGACATCTTCCACCAACTGCTGCGCTGGGTGTTTGCAGTAATACGCACTTTCGGCGATCAGCGTGCCGCCTTCACCGCGATCGCGCGCCAGTTTGCAAAACCGGATCGCATCCATCACGCAGGCGGCTGAATTGGGGCTATCTTCGACCGAAAGGCGCAGCTCAAGGTTGACCGCAACGCCGCCCCATTGTGAGCCTTCCAGCCGCACAAACGCGATCTTGTTGTCTTTTTGCCAGGGCACGTATTCGGCCGGGCCGATACGGATGTTCTCATCATCCAGCCGCTGCGCCAGCGCTGCCTGCACCGCTTCGGTCTTTGACACCTTCTTGTCGGCAAGCCGCGCCGGATCCAGCATGTTCATGAAGTCGGTATTGCCGCCGGTGTTCAGCTGGTAGGTCCGATCAACCGTGACGCCGCGGGTGGAGAACAGGTTCGACAGAGTGCGGTGGATGATCGTGGCACCGACTTGTGCCTTGATGTCATCGCCCACGATCGGCAGCCCGCGCTGGCGGAAGCGTGCCTCCCATTCAGGGTTGCTGGCGATGAACACGGGGATCGCGTTCACCACGCCAACCCCGGCCTCAAGCGCGCATTCCATGTAGAATTCGCTCGCGCGTTGCGAACCGACCGGCAGGAAGTTGATCAGCACATCGACCCGCTCACGCCGCAGTGCAGCAACGATTTCGTCCTGCGTGGGTTCGGGCAGGTCAGCAATCTGGAACCCGCGCTCACCGGCCTGCACCATGTGCGGAGCGACACCGTCAAGCACGCGGCCCATGATGACCTGTGCAGATGTCTGCTCAATATTGGTTTCGAAAACCTGCGTATTGTTGGGACTTGCAAAAATCGCTTCAACAAGAGATCTGCCGACCTTGCGTCGATCAACGTCAATGCCAAGAACAAAATCGACATCGCTGGCTAGATAGCCACCGATTGACTTATGGATTAAACCGTCACTTGACAATGTCCGTCGATAATAGGCACCACCTTGCACGAGTGAACAAGCACAGTTGCCCACGCCTACGATTGCGGCTCGTACGCGATTCATCAATTCATCCTTACATTGCTCGCAATTCATCTATGGAGGCCAAGCATCTGTCAACCCTAACGAATTTTAGTCGCGGCTCCTTCCCTCGTATAAATCCGGTCGCAAGCGGGTAACTTTGAGGCTGAGAAATGATCCAAAATGAACGTCATCTGGCCCACGGAAATGCCGGAAATCTGCCAGATTCCGGGCATGCTTGAGCCGCTGGCTGTGGGTCTAGTTAGGCCATGTGACACGCCGCCTCATGCTGTTCGCAGGTGCGGCAAAACGGGCCAAAATTCAGCTAACCCGAATTGGATGAAGTCGTTGTAACAATGCAAATTCGCTCGTCCTTTCAGCGGCCCCACATCGCACTCGATTGCCGCTACCTCGGTCCGCGACCAAGTGGGATCGGCGAAGTCGTTGCCGCGCTGGTTAAGCATCTGCCGTCCCTGGCGCCTGACATTCAGTTCACTTTTCTCCGGCACCCTGCGCGCGATGAACCGCTGAGCGATGCGGCCAATGTTCGGGAAGTCATTGTTCGCGCTCCAGCAAATGGCCCGGTCACATTGCTTCACCTGCCACTTGCCGTCGACTTGCGCGGGATCGACCTGTTTCATGCACCGGCCAACATATTGCCTGGCGGACTGACGATGCCCTCGATCACGACCATTCACGACACGATGTGGCTGACGCATCCGAAATGGTGCAATGCGGCGCTCTGGGGCCGAATCGAGCAACGTTTCTACGGCTATGGCATCCTGCGGGCGCTCACCCGCTCGGCCGTTATTGCGACAGTCAGCGAGGCGAGCCGCAGCGAGATTACCCGCGTCAGGCCGGAAGCGGCGGCCCGTATTGCGGTGACCCGCTCTGGCGTTGCCGATGATTTCCACCCGGTCTCGCCCGATGCACAGGCATTGGCGCAACTGGGCCTTGCTCCCCACAGGCGCTACGTCCTGATCGTGGGGCAGGGCGCACCGTACAAGAATCACGAGGGCGCGCTGACAGCGTTTGCGCAGGCATGTGGATCCTCGTCCGACATTGATCTGGTGCTGGTGCAAAGGCGCGGCGGGCAGCGGCAGGGATTCGCGCAACTCACACGCGAGTTAAGCCTTGAGGGCCGCGTTCTTGTGCTTGAGCCGATCGATCGTGCGGCGCTCGTGCAGCTTTACAGCGGAGCTGCGGCGTTGCTGCATCCTTCCTTCATCGAAGGCTTTGGTAACCCCGTTGCCGAGGCGATGGCATGTGGTTGTCCGGTCGTAACCAGCAATTGCTCGGCAATGCCTGAGGTGGCGGGCGGTGCGGCGCTTCTGGTTGATCCCCATGATCCGGCGTCAATTGCCGCCGCCCTGCGGCGAGTGACGCAGGACCCCGCCCTTGCCGCCGAGCTGCGTCAGCTTGGTCTGGCGCGCGCGGCACAACTCGACTGGCGTGCCTTCGCCGCAGCCAACCTTGCGCTTTATCGCAAGGTGTTGGACGCCCCCGCCTGAACCAGCACCGTCTCCATCACCGCGCGCACCCGGGTCAGGGAGGCGATCAGGACGGCGCCCAAAACCACGATCTCGAACAGAAAATACCAGTGTGGCCGACCCGCCAGCATCGCGGCACCCACTGCCAGTGTGCGATAGTTGGCGCTGAGGAGTCCGATCCGGGCGAGCAGAGCCTTGCCGTGCTGCCGCATCGCCTCGCGCAAAGGCGCGCGTGTCACTGGCGCTTGCACTGCCAACTGCAATGCGGCGCCGTGCGGCACGATCAGGCCGGTCAGCCACAGATAATAGACGACGAAAGGATGCCGCCGGCCCCTCGTGTCAGTGGAGGGGGCCTCGCTTCCCATCCACGGCGTGCCGTAGACAGCCAGCTGATATTGCCGCCGCGTGCCTTCGTAATGCGCGGCCTGCACCACACGGCTGGCCCCCGCCGCCCACATCAAGGCCCACCCCAAGCTGCCGATCTGGCCCGCTGCCATCGCCCCCATCGTCACATAGAGTACGATATGCCCGGCGTAGTCGCAGATCCCATCCACCAGCTCGCCATGCGCCGAACTGCGCCCGGTCAGCCGCGCGAGATCACCGTCTGCTCCATCAAGCACGTGCCAGGACATATGGAGCAATAGCCCCAGCATCACTCCCCAAGGCGCTGCGATCAGACCATAGCTTGCAGCGGCCAACATGATCGTTGCAGCACCGGCAGCCGAGACCATGTCCGGCGTCATCCGTGTCGGTGCAAGTCTGCGCGCCAGCCGCCACGACAGGGGGTGATAGACCTGACGATTGAGCCAATCCTCAAGCTCCGCCGGTCGCGCGGGCTGCGCGGTCACCGGGGTCGAGGAAGCAGGGGTCATAGCGTATCACCGGATCCGCGGCAGGACGACGTTGCCCTACCGTGCATCGGCGATGCATATAGGCGGCTGTTTATCAGCGCAATTCCGCAGCACTGCGAGGCCTCATGTCATCCCCCCTCGGGTATCGCTTCTCGTCGTCACGCACGGCCGACCGCCTGGTCGCCGGGGTGCCAGCGGCGGCGCGTCTGGCAAAGGCCCATGTCGCGGCGCTACCCGGTACGCCTCTGCTGCTGGTGTTGGGCGATTCGGGCACGCTCGCCCCGTTGACGCGCGCTGAGATCATCCGTCTGGCACCCGGCCTCGTGGTCGAACTCCCGCCACCTGCCAACGTCACCTTGCTTCCCGGCGAGGCGCTACCGGACGCGGCCACTATCCTCGCGGTGCAAGCGGGTTTGGCGGTAGCCCCCGACCAGCCAGCTGATCCCGAGATGGCTTTGCGCAAAGCGGCCAAGGCGATTGTGCGCAGCACGGCTAAGCCCGGCGACGGGATGATCTCGCGCCATTGCAACCGTCCCCTGTCGCAGACCGCCTCGGCAGCGTTGCTCAGGTTCGGCTGGATCCGTCCTGGCCATGCCACTCTGCTGACATTGCTGACCGCATTGGCGATGTTGGCAAGCTTGCTGACGGGGACGCCAAGCGGGTTGGTGGTAGGGGCGCTGCTGTTCCAGATCGCCTCGGTTGTCGACGGGATCGATGGCGAGATCGCACGAGCAACCTTCCGCTCTTCAAAACCCGGTGCCTCGCTTGACAGCATCATCGATGCCTTCACCAACGTCGCCTTTCTGGCCGGTGCCGGGGGCAACTTCTGGATGCAGGGGCGGGGCGAGGACGCGCTGGTCGGCATGGGCGCCGCCGCTGTCATGGCCACCGGCCTCGCCATCCTCGGAGCCTCGGCCTTCCGGCGCGAGGGCATCGTCCATTTCGACGGCGCGAAACGCATTCAGGAGCAGACGGGCAGCCCTAACGCACGGCTGCTCAAAGACCTGACGAGCCGTGATTTCTATTGCTTCGCGCTACTAATCGCTGCGATGGCTGGGGTCCTGGACGTTGCGTTGAAGGTGTTTCTTGCGGCCGTCATCGTTTGGCTGGTGGCGATCATAGCGCTTCTGTCTGCACAAGCCCCGGGGCAGGAATGACGCATTAGCGGATCGCGCTGGCGATCAGGCCCAAAGCGAAAAAATGAGAAGGCTCGCGCGGCGGTTCTCGGGCAGCCCGAGACAGGCAATCGCCTTGCCTTGCCGGTCACCGATGGCCCGGCGCCCGAAGGCAAAAAGTCGCAGAAATGCTGGATGTAATGGAGCGGGCGAAGGGATTCGAACCCTCGACCCCAACCTTGGCAAGGTTGTGCTCTACCCCTGAGCTACGCCCGCTCACTGGCGCTGACAGAAAGCCGCAGATGCGCGGTTCCTGCCGGAGAGGCGGCGCGATTAGCAGCGCCTTGGCACACCTGCAAGCGCTAAATTCGCTCAATGGCCCGCACAAATTTGGCGCGATTGGGGCTTGATCGCGTATGGCATAGCGGTCAGCACAAATCCGCGCTTCACATCTTGGCGCAAGGCCCCACATTGGAGCCAATGGCGCGCAGGCGTCCAATGACACAGCAGGAGCACATAACTTGGCCAGCATGGGACTGAGCATCGACGAACAGAAGGCGGTCGACCGTTTCCGCAAGGCGGTGGTCGACCCATCGCAGACCAAGCTCGTCATCCTCGATTTCTGGGCTGAATGGTGCGGCCCGTGCAAGGCGCTGAACCCGGTGCTGGAAAAGGTTGCAGCCGAATATGCCGACAAGGGCGTGGTACTGTCGAAGCTGAACGTGGACGAGGAACAGTTCATTGCCGCGCAGTTCCAGGTGCGCTCGATCCCGACGGTCTATGCGATGTTTCAGGGCCAGCCGATTGCCGACCTGACCAACGCCCGCAGCGAATCGCAGTTGAAGGCCATGCTTGACCAACTGCTCGCACAATTGCCGATCAATGGCGGCGCGGCCGATGGCGTGCCGGTTGAACCGCAAGGCCCCTCGCCCGAGGAGATTGCGCAATTCGTGAAACTGGGCGAGGAAGCACTCGCCGCTGGCGATCCTCAGCGCGCGGCGGGCATTTTTGCGCAGATCACCGAATTCGCGCAGGACAATGCCCCTGCCCATGCCGGGTTAGTGCGTGCGCTTGTGCAGCTTGGCGAGGTCGATCAGGCCAAGCAGGTGATGGAGGTGATCGACAGCGATCCGCGCCTCGCCACCGATCCCGCCATCGCGCCCGCCCGCAGCGCGCTCGAACTCGCCGGCACTCGCGTCGATGACAGCGAGCTTGCCGCGCTGCGCGCCGCTGCCGCCGCTGCGCCCGAGGATATGGACGCCCAGTTCGCCTTTGCCGAAGCCGCCTTTGCCGCAGGCCAGCGCGATGATGCTGCCGACACGCTGCTCGCCATGATCGCCGCTGACCGCGAGTGGAACGAGGGCGCGGCGCGGGCCAANNCTGCTCAAGATCTTCGAGGCGACCGGCCTTGAAGACGAATGGGTGGTCGGCGTCCGCCGCCGCCTGTCGCGCGTATTGTTTGGATGACCGCAAACACCATGACCCGCCGCCTTTCCATCTTCCCGCTGACCGGCGCCGTGCTGTTCCCTGGCATGCAACTGCCGCTCCACATCTTCGAGCCGCGCTATCGCGCGCTGGTGGGTGATGCGCTGATCCGGGATCGCCAGATCGCGATGATCCAGCCGCAGCGCGCTGTGGACGGCGCGCCGCTTTACTCGGTCGGCTGCATCGGCAAGATCGGCGAGGTGCAGGCGATGGACGACGGACGCTACAACCTCATCCTCGAAGGCACGGCGCGGTTCCGGCTGGTGCGCGAGCTGGATGTGGCTACCGCCTTCCGCCAGATCGAAGCCGAGGTCTATGCCGAAGACGAGGACGAAACCCTCTCCCACGCCCAGCGCGGCGGGTTTGAGCGGGAGGCGCGGCGTTTTGCCGATATGCAGGGCTATTCGGTCGATTGGGATTCGGTTGAGCGGCTGGATGATCGCTCGCTGATCAACGGCGTCTCGCAGATTGCCCCGTTCGATCCGGCGTCGAAGCAGGCGCTGCTGGAAGCCGAAACGTTGACCGACCGCTGCGAATTGCTGGTGCAGCTGATGCAGTTCTATGGCCGCACCGATGGCAGCGAGGAAATCACGACGCTGCAATAGCGGGCAGGGCGTCGCTGCCGGTTTCAGCCAGACGTAGCGGGTGTGCTACCCCATCGCCTCCAGCACATCTTCCAGCCGCGCCGGATCGCC
>DLGU01000017.1:0-337 GCA_002482865.1 Porphyrobacter sp. UBA7686 | reverse complement strand
ATCCAGCGGATTGCCTTGCCAGTCCGCCATCATACCCCCTGCGCCTTCAACCACCGGGACGAGCGCGGCGTAATCATAGAGCTTGAGCCCCGCCTCGATCACCACATCGACATGGCCGCTCGCGACCAGCCCGTAATTGTAGCAGTCCCCGCCGAACACGATCTTCTTTTCCGCCACCTGCTTGGCGACCGACATGAAGGCGTCGGCCTCTTCATTGGTGAACAGGTGCGGGCTGGTGGTGGCGAGCACGGCATCGCTGAGTTCCTTAAGCGGCCGTGCCTGCGCAGGCTTGCCATTGAACAGCGTCGGCTGGCCGATGCGGCCCACCCAGCGTTCG
>DLGU01000199.1 GCA_002482865.1 Porphyrobacter sp. UBA7686 | reverse complement strand
TTTCATATGACGACTTTTGCTGACCTCGGGCTGTCGCAGCCCGTGCTCCAGGCTCTTGACCTCAAGGGCTACACCGTGCCGACCCCGATCCAGGAACAGGCCATCCCCGCCGTGCTGAAGGGCCGCGACCTGCTCGGCATCGCCCAGACCGGCACCGGCAAGACTGCCGCCTTCATGCTCCCCAGCATTGACCGGCTGCGCGAAGCCGACAAGCAGATCCCGTTCAAGTCCTGCCGCATGCTGGTGCTGGCCCCGACCCGCGAACTCGCGGTGCAGATTGCTGACAGCGCCAAGGATTACGGCGCGCTCGCCGGGCTGAAGGTGCAATGCATCGTTGGCGGCACCAGCGTGGGCAAGGACCGCAACAAGCTGCACCGCGGCACCGACATTCTGGTCGCCACGCCGGGCCGCCTGCTCGATCTGATCGATCAGAAGGCGCTGAACCTTGCCGGGATCGAAATTCTGGTGCTCGACGAAGCGGACCAGATGC
This sequence comes from Porphyrobacter sp. UBA7686, assembly GCA_002482865.1. Taxonomy (GTDB): domain Bacteria; phylum Pseudomonadota; class Alphaproteobacteria; order Sphingomonadales; family Sphingomonadaceae; genus Erythrobacter. The sequence goes on along the minus strand of DLGU01000199.1, from coordinate 6,147 downwards.
TTGACCTCGGCTTCATTCACGCGCTGCGCAAGATCCGCGAATTGGCCCCGAAGGATCGTCAGACGCTGTTCTTCAGCGCGACTATGCCTAAGGCGATCAAGGAACTGGTGAGCGGCTTCTGCAACAATCCGGTGCAGGTCTCGGTCACGCCGGAAAGCACGACCGCTGAACGCATCGACCAGTACCTCTTCATGGTCCAGCAGGATGAGAAGCTGGCCTTGCTCGAAATGATCCTCAAGGGCCGTCACACCGTGCCCGGTACGGTCGAACGCGTGCTGATCTTCACCCGCACCAAGCATGGCGCGGATCGGGTGGTGAAGAAGCTCGAACAGGCGGGCATCCCCGCCAATGCGATCCACGGCAACAAGTCGCAGCCGCAGCGCCAGCGCGCGCTCGACGAGTTCCGCAAGGCCCGGGTGCCGGTCCTGATTGCGACCGATGTGGCCGCGCGCGGGATCGACATTCCGGGCGTCAGCCACGTGATCAATTACGAGCTGCCCAACGTGCCCGAACAATACGTGCACCGCATTGGCCGCACCGCGCGAGCTGGCAAGAGCGGGATCGCGATTGCCTTCTGTGCCGAGGACGAACGCGCATACCTCAAGGATATCCGCAAGGTGACCGGCGCCGAGCTTGAGCGTCTGCCGCTGCCGGACAATTTCCGCGCTGTGGTGGAAGGCGAAGGCCCGACCAAGCCCGCCGCTCGCACGCCGATGAAGCGCGTCAACCCGCGCCCGCTCGGCCAGCGTCCGCAGGGTGATCGTAAGCCGCAGGGTGATCGTCGCCCCGCCAATGCTCCTCAGGGTGAGCGCCGTCCGCAGCAGGGCGAACAGCGCCGCGCAGAGGGTGATCGTAAGCCGCAGGGCGAGCGTCGTCCTGAAGGTGATCGCCGTGCCTTCGGCTCCAAGCCCGGCGGCAATGGCGGCGGCCAGCGTCACACGGGTGGCGGCGGGCGTCCCGCTGGAAACGGCGGCGGCAATGGCGGTGGAAACCGCGGCCGGGGTCGTCCCGGCGGCGGCGGTGGCGGTCGCCCCCGCGCAGCCAGCGTCTGACAGTGAGAAAGAGAAGGGCGGGAGCGGCAAACTCCCGCCCTTTCTTTATCTGAATCCGGCATTTCACCCGCACATGGTTGCCGCTCCGCCCCTGTGACGCCATATGCGTGTCCGCGACGATGGGAGCAGCATGATGACGGCCGAATACGACTTTGATCTCTTCACCATCGGCGCAGGGTCAGGGGGCGTCCGGGCCAGCCGGGTGGCCGCAGCCCACGGCGCCAAGGTGGCGGTGGCCGAAGAATACCGCGTCGGCGGCACCTGCGTGATCCGCGGTTGTGTGCCCAAGAAGATGCTCGTCTACGGCGCGCACTTCGCCGAGGATCTTGAGGATGCCAAAGCATTTGGCTGGACCATCGAAGGCAAGCGCTTCGATTGGGCTTCCCTGCGCGATGCCGTCCAGACTGATGTGACCCGGCTTGAAGGGCTGTATGGCCAGACCCTCGGCAACCACGAAGTCACGATCTTCAAGGAACGCGCGACCATAACGGGTGATCACCAGATCACGCTGGCCAGCGGCCAAGTGGTGACGGCCAGGTACATCCTCGTCGCGACCGGCGCGCGCCCGCATGTGCCGGCGTTTCCGGGCAGCGAACATGTCATCACCTCGAACGAGGCGTTCCACCTCGAAACCCTTCCGCGCCGAATCCTGATCGCGGGCGGGGGCTACATTGCCAATGAGTTTGCCGGGATCTTCAACGAATTCGGCTGCAAGGTGACGATCGCAAACCGTTCGGACACGATCCTGCGCAGCTATGATGCGTCCGTGCGCGACCGGCTGCTCCAGATCTCAATGGTCAAGGGCATCGCCTTCCTGTTCCACGCCGAGTTCGAACACATTGAAAAGCAGGACGACGGCACGCTGCTGGTCAAGCTGACCGGGCAGGACGCCTGCGAATATGACGCGGTGATGGTGGCTACGGGACGGGTGCCTAACATCGAGGGGCTGGGACTTGAGACTGTCGGCATCGAAACCGGCAAGCGCGGGGAGATCGTGGTCGATGCCTTCAGCAAGACCAATGTCGACTACGTCTATGCCGTGGGCGATGTGACCGACCGGGTTCAGCTGACCCCGGTGGCGATCCGCGAGGGCCAGGCCTTCGCCGATTCGGTATTCGGCGGAGTCGAGCCTTACGCGGTCGATCATTCCTGCGTGCCATCCGCCGTGTTCAGCCACCCGCCGATCGCCGCTGTCGGCATGACTGAAAGCGAGGCGCGGAACCAGCTCGGCAATATCAAGGTCTTTCAGTCGGATTTCCGGCCGATGAAGAACGTGGTGGCCGGCCGCAACGAACGCAGCCTCTATAAGATGATCGTCGACGCTGCGAACGATCGGATCGTCGGCATCCACATGATCGGCCCGGATGCGCCCGAGATCATGCAGGCGGCCGCCGTCGCAGTGAAGGCGGGGCTGACCAAGGCCGATTTCGACGCGACGGTCGCGATCCATCCGACGATGGCGGAAGAGCTGGTGCTGTTCAAATAGGCTGCGCGCCGCCGCCGCGCTGCTATGGTGCAGCGACACTTCATCAGGGGGAAGCGCAGCATGGCCGAAACCATCCTTGTGACCGGCGGCACCGGCTATATCGCGGGCGAAATCATCGATCAGGCTCTCGCGGCGGGCAAGACCGTGCACACCACAGTGCGCAATGCTGCCAAGAGCGAACCGCGCCTGCGCACCCGCTGGCCCCGGGCAGGCGCGCGCTTGCGGGTGTTTCAGGCCGATCTGGAAAATGACGCTGGCTGGGCAGAGGCCTGCGCGGGCTGCAACGGCGTGGCCCATGTCGCCTCGCCTTTCCCGCTCGCGGTGCCGAAACACGCCGATGAACTGGTGATCCCGGCGCGCGAGGGGGCCTTGCGGGCGCTTCGCTTTGCCCATGCGGCGGGAGTGGAGCGCTTCGTGCTGACCAGTTCGGCGGCCGCGATTGCCTATGGCCACGGCCCCGGCAAGGACCGCTTTGACGAGCGGGACTGGACCGTGCTCGAAAATCCGGCCGTACCGCCCTACCACCGCTCCAAGACCGTGGCCGAGAAGGCCGCGCGCGAATGGGTTGCGGCGCATGCGCCCGATATGGCGTTTTGTTCGGTCAATCCTGTCGCGGTGCTGGGGCCGGTGGTGAATGACGATCTATCGACCTCGATCGAGCTGGTACGCAAGCTCTTGACCGGCGAGATCCCGGCGCTGCCCGCGGTCGGCTTCGGCATTATCGACGTGCGCGATGTGGCGCGCGCCCATCTGCTGGCGCTCGATGCGCCGGCTGAAACCGTCCGCGGCGAACGCTTCCCGGTGCAGGATCGCTTCGTGTGGATGACCGAGATTGCGCACGTGCTGCGAACCCGCACGCCCGAGCTTGCGCGCAAAGTGCCGACCCGCAAACTGCCGGACTTCGTCGTCACCCTGCTCGCGCCGCTCCTGGCCGAGATGAAGCAGGTGAAGGCAGAACTCGGCCGCACTCGCGATGTCTCGGGCGAACATACCCGGCGCGTGCTGGGGATGGACTATATCGCTGCCGACGACAGTATCGAGGCGACCGCGCGCAGTTTGGTCGAACAGGGAATCGTGCGGGTCTAGGCGCCGAGCCGGGCCGGCGCGAATTGCTCGGGCGCGAGGCCAGCGGCGGCGCAATCCGTGGGGAAAGGCAGGCCTAGCACTGCGCTTTCCGCAATGCGTGACAGGGCCGGGGCGGTCTGGAAACCCGCGCCGCCTTGTCCCGCAACCCACACAAAGCCGGGCGCGCCCGCCGCGTGGCCGATCACCGGCAATTCATCGGGCGCGAAGCTTCTGAGGCCCGCCCAGCTGTGCGTGATCCGGCGGATGGGCAGAGTGGTCGCCTGCTCGACCCGGTCGGCGGCGATGGCGATGTCGAGCTCCTCGGGCACGGCGTCGCACGGCGCGCTGGGGGTCTGGTCCATCGATGAGGCGAGCAGTTGTCCCGACCCTTCGGGCAGCAGGTAGAAGCCTTCGCTGACCGTCTTGGTGAAGGGCCAGGCCCGCACATCCTCGTCCGGCAATGCGGCGAAGGAAATGACGGTGCGGCGGCGCGGTTCAATGCCGATGGGGGTGACGCCTGCAAGGCGCGCAATATCATCCGCCCATGCTCCGGCCGCGTTGATGAGCAACGGCGCAGCGTAAGTCTCGCCCGAGGCCTCGACCCGCCAGCCAGCGCCGTCGCGTGCAATCGCGCTGACCCGGGCGCCTGTCACCACCGTGTTGCCCGCCGCGCGCAAGGCGGCTATGTGCGCCTGCAACATCGCGTGCGTATCGAGCTTCAGCGCCCCGTGATCGACCAGCGCAGCCTCGCACGCTTCGGGCTTCAGCACCGGCAGCAGTGCGCGCGCTTCGGCGCCGCTGATCGGCGCGTAATCGCAGCCAAACTGGCGGTGCGTGTTGTCCAACGCATCAAGCGCTTCCAATTGCGCCGCAGAGGCGATGTGTAGCGCCGGATGCCGCGTGCCATGCGCGGCAAGCGCGGGCAGGCTCAGTGCGGTCAGCGTGCGTACCAGCCGCTCGCCCAGCCCGAAATGCGCCACCGCCACGCTGCGCCCCGAGGCGTGGTATCCGGGCGCGCTCTCGCCCTCCAGCACCACCACCCGCCCATGCGCGGCCAGCCGCGCAGCGCAGCTCAGCCCCGCGATCCCGCCGCCGATCACCAGAAAATCGCACCGCTCCATGACGCCGGTCTCGCCTAATGCGTTGCCCTATGCAACTGTTGTTCGTAAGCCACAGGCGGGGAGGCGGGTGTCATGCAGCTTGCAGGAAAGACGGTATTGTTGACGGGCGGCAGCGCCGGAATCGGGCGCGAGATCGCGCTGCAACTCAAGGCCAAGGGCGCGCGGGTGATCCTCACCGGGCGCAGCCCCGAACGGCTGGAGGCGATGCGGGCGGCGGGGTTTGAGGTGATCGCGGCTGATCTGTCCCATGCCGCCGGGGTCGATTCACTGATCGCGCAGCTGGCCGACACTGAACTCGACGTGCTGATCAACAATGCTGGCCAGCTGGTCGATCATGATTTTCGCAAGGTCGCGCCTGATGCCGATGCGGCGGATGCGGGCATCTATGCCAATCTCTCCGCCCCGATCCGGCTGATTACGGCGCTGGTGGAACGCCTGCGTGCACGTCCGCAAGCGGCGATCGTCAACGTCACCAGCGGCCTCGCGATTGCGCCAGCAGCGCGCCAGCCGGTCTATTGCGCCACCAAGGCGGGTCTGCGGTTCTACACGCTCGCCCTGCGCGAACAGCTTAAAGGCAGCGCCATTCAGGTGATCGAGGCTCTGCCGCCGGTGGTCGATACCCAGATGAACGACGGCAACGCGATGAAGAAAATGCCGCCCGAAGAATGCGCCCGCCAGATCATCGCCGCGATCGAGCAGGGCCATGACGAGGCCAATATCGGCATGACTAAGATGTTGCGCACGGTCGAGGCGGTCGCCCCTTGGCTGGCGCGGCGCATGACGCTGCGGTTCTGACCGCCCGCACTTTTGCCACGTTGACGCTTGGGACAGGCTAAGGCAACGCAGCGGCCAAACACGCCAAACAAGGGGATGCCCATTGTCCGCCAATATCGCCGAAATGGAACGCCGCCGCGAAGCCGCCCGTATGGGGGGCGGCCAGAAGCGCATCGACGCCCAGCACGCCAAGGGCAAACTGACCGCGCGCGAACGGCTCGACGTGCTGCTCGATGAAGGCAGCTTTGAAGAAGTCGATGCCTATGTGGAGCACGACTGCAACGACTTCGGGATGGAAACCCAGCGCATCCCGGGTGACGGCGTGGTGACGGGCAGCGGCACCATCAACGGGCGGCTGGTCTATGTGTTCTCGCAAGATTTCACCGTCTTCGGCGGCTCGCTGTCGAAGCGCCATGCCGAGAAGATCTGCAAGGTCATGGACACCGCGCTGAAAGTCGGTGCGCCGGTGATCGGCCTCAACGATTCGGGCGGTGCGCGGATTCAGGAGGGCGTGGCGAGCCTTGGCGGCTATGCCGAGGTGTTCCAGCGCAATGTGCTCGCATCAGGCGTGGTGCCGCAGATTAGCCTCATCATGGGGCCGTGCGCTGGCGGGGCGGTTTACTCGCCTGCGATGACCGACTTCATCTTC
>DLGU01000096.1:10692-10957 GCA_002482865.1 Porphyrobacter sp. UBA7686 | reverse complement strand
GGCGGGAAGAATTCGAAGCTCACCGCGACATCCCCCGGCAGGCCGGAAAACAACGGCATGTCAGTGGCGGTGCGGTATTCGTGGAGCTGGTCGAGGGTCGGGGTCATCAGACGGTTTCCGTGAGGCTGGCAGGGGTCTTCAAAGCGGGGGCGGAACGGCGCTTGGCCGTCCAGATCTTGACCACCAGTGGCCCACCTTCAAGCGCGAGCGGCGCGGTGACGCTGAACCCGGCGCCGCGCAACAGATCGGCCATCTGGCGATCGGT
>DLGU01000096.1:10386-10583 GCA_002482865.1 Porphyrobacter sp. UBA7686 | reverse complement strand
ATCCGCCCGCCGGCGCGCAGCACCCGCGCCGCCTCGGCCAGCGCCGGGGCCGGATCGGCGGCGAAGTGCAGCACCTGATGCAGCACTACGGTATCGAAACTGGCGTCGGGGAACGGCAGATCGGCAAAGTCGCCCTGCACCAGCTCGATCTGCGCGGTCGGCAGATGTTGCAGCTTGGCGCGGGCGACGCGCAGCAT
>DLGU01000096.1:1514-10283 GCA_002482865.1 Porphyrobacter sp. UBA7686 | reverse complement strand
CCGATATCGAGCAGCGCGCCCAGCGGCGCATCGGCCAGCGCTTCGGCAAGGCCGCGTTCGACATCGGCATCGGCGCTGTGGAGCGCGCGCAGTTCGTCCCATTCCCCGGCGTGGCGGGCGAAATAGGTCTCCGCCGCAGCTTCGCGGGCATTGCGAATCGCGGCGAGTTTGCGGCGGTCGGCTTCGCACAGGGCGGCAAAGGCGGGTTCTTCGGTTTCAGCGAGGGCAAGCAGGCGCTGCACCGCTTCGATCACCGGGGCGCTCGATTCGCTCTGGCGCAGGAACACCCAGCTGCCTTCACGGCGACGTTCGGCGAGGCCCGCATCGCAGAGGATGCCGACATGCCGCGACACGCGCGGCTGGCTTTGGCCGAGCACCTGTGCCAACTCGCCCACGGCCAGTTCCATCGTCCCGAGCAAGCGGGCAATGCGCAGCCGGGTCGGATCGCCCAGCGCCTTGAAGATGTCCTCGATCATCATTGTGCGGACATCATATAAAGATATTTTTATATCTGTAAATCGTCCGCATTCGATGGGCGGCCGCAAATTGCGGCTACAGCGGCCCCAGAACGTACTTACTCAACCCAGCAAGATCGGCGCAGCCCCCCTGACCGGGCGGAAGGTCTCGGCCCGCGCGGGCAGATCGGCGGCGGCATTGTAGCGCGCGACCGCCTCGTCGATGGCGATGCCCGCCTCATGGGTGCTGACTGCGACAAGGCAGCCGCCAAAGCCAGCGCCGGTCAATCGCACGCCGCCCGCATCGCCCAGTGCCTCACCGATCAGCCCGGCCAGCCGGTCAATCGGCGGGAGCGAAACCTCGAAATCGGCGGAAAGCGAAAGGTGCGCCTCGCGCATCACCTCAGCCAGCAATGCCGTATCGCCCTGGGTCAACGCCACAGCCACCGGCTCGACCCGCTCGATCTCGCCGACCACGTGGCGGGCGCGGCGGTAGAGCGTCCGGTCGAGGCTGGTCTGGGCCGCCTCCAGCGTGGCGAAGTCCAGATCGCGCAAGGCCGTCAGCCCGAAATATGCCGCCGCCGCCTCGCACTGCGCGCGCCGCTCGTTAAAGGCGCTTTCGGTGAGATTACGGCGCAGGCCCGTGTCGATCACCGTGATGGCAAGGCTCGCATGAATCGGGATCGGCATATGCTGCAAGCTGCGGCAATCGAGCAGCAATGCATTTTCCGCGACGCTGGCGGCGGAGGCCATCTGGTCCATGATCCCGCAGGCACAGCCGACAAAATCGTTCTCGGCGCGCTGCGCCACCAGGGCGAGGGTTTCAGCCGACAGGTCCAGCCCCGAATAGTCCGAACAGGCCAGCGCTACTGCCACGCCGAACGCGGCTGAGGATGACAGGCCCGCGCCGATGGGAACGTCCCCGGCAATTGCGATCCGCGCCGGTTTGATCCGGTGGCCATCCCGACCCAGCGCCTGCACCACGCCGCGCACATGGTTCTGCCAGTTGTTTGCCCCCGGCACGATCGGACTGGCAAGATCGAAGCTATCGCGCGCGCTCGCCATCTCGCCCATGTCGAGCGCGACCGCCTCAAACAGCAGGACATTGGCGTCCTTGTCCGCCGGGCCGAGTGCGACGATCGCCTCGCGGTCGATCGCGCAGGGCAGGACGAAGCCATCATTGTAATCGACATGTTCGCCGATCAAGTTGACCCGGCCGGGGGCGGCGAAGAAGCGCGTCGGCTCGGCCCCGTAGGCGAGCCGGTAGCCCTGCCGGGCGCGGGCAATCAGTCTCTCGCGGCGATCCATGCTGCGTTCCCTTCGTTAGGCGCGGTAATGCACCAGACCGCTGACCGCGCGCAACATCTCTGCCGCGCGTTCCGGGGTGAGGTCGCGCTGAGGCTCGGCCAGCATCTCGTAACCCACCATGAACTTGCGCACCTCAGCCGAGCGCAGCAGCGGCGGGTAGAAATGCGCGTGGAGTTGCCAGTGGTCGATATCAGGCGACAAGGAATCCGGGCCATAAGGCGCCTGATGCCAGCCCATCGAATAGGGAAAGCTGGTCTGGAACAGGTTGTCGTAACGCGTGGTCAGCGCCTTGAGGAGGCTGGCGAGGCTGGCGCGCTGGCCATCGGTCAGCTGCGGCATCCGCTGCACAGCAAAGCGCGGCAGCAGCAGCGTCTCGAACGGCCAGGCCGCCCAGAAGGGGACGATGGCGAGCCAGTCATCGTTGATCTCCACCACGCGCGCGCTGGTGGCTTCACGGGTCGCAGTGTCAAGCAGCAGCGCCCTTCCGTGCTCGGCGAAGTAAGCGCGCTGGTGAGCGTCCTCGGCGGCGAGTTCCTGCGGGAGGTGCGTCGTCGCCCAGACCTGCCCGTGGGGATGGGGGTTGGAACACCCCATCATCGCGCCCTTGTTCTCGAACACCTGCACATTGGCAAAGCGCTCACCCAAGTCGGCGGTCTGATCGGCCCACACGTCAACCACGGCGCGCAGTTGCTCCGGCGTGAGCAGCGGTAACGACTTGCCGTGATCGGGGGAGAAGCAGATGACCCGGCACACACCCGCCGAAGCCTCGGCGCGCAGCAGCGGGTCGTGATCCGCTGCGCTCGGCTGATCCTCGGCCAGCGCCGGGAAGTCGTTGTCGAAGACATGGACGCCCTCATAGGCCGGATTCACCTCGCCGCCGACGCGGGGGTTGCCGGGGCAGAGGTAGCAGGCAGGATCGTATGAGGGCGGCGGCGGATCGGGCGGGCTCACCTCCCCCTGCCATGGCCGCCCCATGCGCTGCGGGGACACCTGCACCCAGCCGCCGGTCAGCGGGTTGTAACGCCGATGCGGGCGGGCGAAATCGACCGCCATCAGCCCGCTCCGGCCACCCGCTGCGCAAAGGCCGAACGCGGGGCGAATGTGGCCCGCCCGCCCAGCACGAAGCGGTTGAAGGCGAGCGCTGCGATAATGCTCGTCACCAGCGTCACCACCATCATATCGATGTAATGCAGCGTGACGGCGCCCATCGGCAGAGCGATGAAGGTATAGGCCGCATAGAACGCAAAACCCCACAGCACGCCGATAATCGCCGCGCGCGATTCCACCCCGGTAAACAGCAACCCGACCGCGAAGGCCGACAGGATCGGCATGGAGCTGAGGCCGTTCAATTGCTGGAGCAGGTTGATGATGCTCTTGGCCGAAGCAAACACCGGCACGAGCGCAATCGAGCTGATCGTCAGCAGCACCGTGACGATGCTCGACAGCCGCCAGTGACTCTCAACCTTGGCGACGAACTTCTCGTGGAAATCGACCGCATAGAGGCCGACCGCGGCGTTCATCACCGCCGCCGTATGCGCGATCACCGCTGCAGCGATGGCGGCGGCGAAGATGCCGGACAGCCACGGCGGCAGCACGGCGCCGACCAGCCGGCCATAGGCGGCATCGTCGATATCGCCGAACAGCTGGTAGGCGACCACGCCGGGGATCACGACAATCGCCGGAATGATCAGAATGCGCACCACAGCGGCGGCCAGCACGCCTTTCTGCGCCTCTCGCACATTGGGGGCGGCCATCGCCTTCTGGGTGATCGGCTGGTTGGTCGACCAGTAATAGATCTGGATGAAGATCATACCGGTGAACAAGGTGTGGAACGGGATGGGGGAGTCCGCGCCGCCCACCATGGTCAGCCGCTCTGCCGGAACCCCGCGCGCGATGTCCCAATCGACCGCGTTCAGCGCCAACACCACGATCAGCACCGCAATCGCCAGCACCCCAATCCCGGCATAGGTCTCCATCACCGCGACTGCGCGCAATCCGCCCGCCATGGTATAGGCCGCCGCGACCACGCCGAGGAACCCCGCGAGCACCAGCAGCGGCAGGTCGATCCCGGCGGTCTTGAGGAACAGCGCCCCCGAATAAAGTCCGGCGGGCAGATAGATCAGCACCATCCCGAACAGGAACAGCGCCGACACCAGCGTACGGATGCCGCCGCCGCCGTAGCGCTGTTCCAGCAGCTCGGTCACGGTCGTCACCCCGGAGCGGTAATAGATCGGCACGAACACGAAGGCGAGGATCAGCAGACCGATGAACCCGCTGATCTCCCACCAGGCGAGCAGCAGCATCTGGTTGCCGTTCATCCCCACCAGTTGATCGGTGGAGAGGTTCGTCAGCGTGATCGCGCCTGCCACGAACAGCCAGCTCAGCTTGCCCCCCGCCAGATAGACGTCCTTGCGCGATCCATCATGCTTTTCTCTGCGGATCGTGAGCCAGGTCACCAGCCCGATGATTGCCGTCACGCCGAGGCAGACGGCAATCTGGATCAGGCTGTTGCCGGTCATGGCATCTGTCATTGCGTGCTTTCCCCTCTCGCTGGGCGCGGTTACAGCGCATTGCGGAACGCCGGACAAGTCTTGGGGCATTTGCCATCACCGGCTGCGAGGAGAGGACTAGAGCGCTTGAGCGGATCGCGGGAGTTTGTGCGGCTGGACGGGGCGGCGGTGACGCTGGTGTTCGCATTGGAAACAGGCGGCACGGCGGACTGCGTCTATGCAGGCGCGCGCCTGCCCGATGGCGAGGATCTCGCCGCACTCTCCGCCGCCACCGCGCGCGGGCGGCACGAAAGCCAACCCGATGTGCCGCCGGTGCCGGGCGTGCTGCCCGAACGCAAGGGCGGGTGGAGCGGGACGCCAGCGCTCGCCCTGCGCCGGGATGGCCGGGCAGTGGACACCGACTTGCGGCTTGTAACCTGCCAGTCTGGCGAAGGGCAGACGATATTCGAGTTCAGCGACCCGATTGCAGGTGTCGCCGTCAACGTCAGTTGGCGTATTGGCGCAGGCGATGTCGTTTCTGCGGCTTGCACGATAAGCAACCGCAGCGAGACACCGCTGGAAGTGGAACGGCTCGCCGCGCTTGCCCTGCCAGTGCCTGCACGCTTCACCCAATTCACCGCTTTTTCCGGCCGCTGGGCCGCAGAAATGCAGGAACACCGCAGTGCGATTGCCTCCGGCGGCATCATGCGGGAAAGCGCCATCGGCAAGCCGGGGTTCGCCGGCGCGGGCTGGGTGCTGCTCCATGCGGGAGAGGAGACGCTCGGCGCGCACCTTGCGTGGAGCGGCGACGCGTGGCTCACGCTTGCCCCCGACGCGCAAGGCTCGGGTGACGGGCGCGCCATGCTGATGATGGGCGCAGGCTGGTCGCGGGGCGAAGTGGTGCTGCCGCCGGGCGAGAGCTTTACCACGCCGCCAGCCATGTTCGCCCTCGCGCCCGATCGTTCGGCATTGGCGCAGGCGTTCCACGTGTACGCGCGCACCGAAGTTCTGCCGTGGCGCGCCACATGGGGCCAGCGCAAGGTGCATCTCAACTCATGGGAAGCACTCGGCTTTGACCTCTCCGAAGCCGGCTTGATCGCGCTGGCCGAGGATGCCGCCGCACTGGGCATCGAACGGTTCGTTCTGGACGACGGGTGGTTCGGAGGCCGTCGCAACGACCAGACCAGCCTTGGCGACTGGTTCGTCTCACCCGATGTTTTCCCAAACGGCCTCACCCCGCTGATCGAGCGCGCCCACGCGCTCGGCATGGATTTCGGCCTGTGGGTGGAGCCGGAAATGGTCTCGCCCGATAGCGACCTCTACCGCCAGCACCCCGACTGGTGCCTGCACGCTGAAGGTGGGGCGGAGCGGGCAACGATGCGGGGGCAGTTAGTGCTCGATATGGCCCGCGCAGAGGTGCGGGATTATCTGTTCCAGCGCCTCGATGCGCTGCTGGCCGAGCACCCCATCGCCTACCTCAAGTGGGATCACAACCGCGACCTCTTCCCCTCGGCCCCGCGCCAGACCGAGGGCTTCTACGATCTGGTCGACCGCCTGCGCACCGCGCATCCCCATATCGAGATCGAAAGCTGTTCGAGCGGCGGCGGGCGGATCGACATGGCCGTTCTCTCCCGCACCCACCGTGTCTGGCCATCCGACAACAACGACGCGATTGAGCGCCTCAGGATTATCCCCGCATGGTCGCAATTCCTGCCGCTGGAAGTGCTGGGCAGCCATGTCGGCCCCTCGCCCAATCCGATCACCGGGCGGCGGGCGGCGATGGATTTCCGCGCCAAAGTGGCGATGTTCGGCCACATGGGCGTGGAAGCCGATCCGGCCCGCATGACCGACAAGGAACGCGCCACGCTGGCGGCGCATATCGCGCTCTACAAGCAGTGGCGCGGGGTGCTGCATTCGGGCGCGCTGTGGCGGCTCGATCATCCTGACGCGGGCGTGACGGGGATGATGGTGACACATTACGACAAGGCGCTGGCGCTCGCCGCGCAGACCGGTTTCTCGCCCGTGTTCGATGCCGCGCCCGTCCGCTTTGTGGGGCTGGAGCCGCAAGCGCGTTACCGCGTCACCTTGCCCGAGCCTTGGCCACCGAGAGCAAGGCACTACCTCGCCAATCCTGACGCATGGCGCGACGGCCTGACCCTGTCCGGCTCGGCGCTGATGACGCAGGGCCTTGCCCTCCCCCTCACCCATCCCGAAACCGCGTGGCTGATCGCGCTGGAGAAAATCGCGTGAAACTCGGCTGCTGTTACTATCCCGAACATTGGCCCGAGGCGATCTGGGCGGAGGACGCGCGGCGGATGGCAGCAATGGGCCTCAGCCTCGTGCGGATCGGGGAGTTCGCGTGGAGCCGCATCGAGCCTGATTCCGGCCGTTACGATTGGGGCTGGCTCGACCGCGCGATCGCAACGCTGCACGCGGCGGGCCTGCAAGTGATCCTCGGCACGCCGACCGCGACGCCGCCCAAGTGGCTGGTCGATCAGATGCCCGACATGGTCGCCATCGACGAGCAAGGCCGACCGCGCGGCTTCGGTTCGCGGCGGCACTACTGCTTCAGCCACGAAGGCTACCGCGCGGAGTGCCGCCGGATCACCACCGCGCTGGCGGAACGTTACGGCGCGCACCCGGCGGTCGTGATGTGGCAGACCGATAATGAATATGGTTGCCATGACGCGGTGCTGAGCTTCTCGGACGCCGCTGCCGCCTCGTTCCGGGGCTGGCTGGCGGCGCGTTACGGCACGGCGGAGGCGCTCAACGCGGCATGGGGCAATGTCTTCTGGAGCATGGAGTATCGCTCCTTCGCCGAGGTCGATCCGCCGCATCTGACGGTGACCGAAGCGAACCCGGCGCATTGGCTCGACTACCGCCGCTTTGCTTCGGATCAGGTGGCGAGCTTCAACCGCGAACAGGTCGATATCATCCGTGCCCATGCGCCGGGCGTGGACATCACCCACAACTTCATGGGCTTTTTCACCGAGTTCGATCACCACGCCGTGGGCCGCGACATCGATGTCGCGACGTGGGATTCCTATCCGCTCGGCTTCCTCGAACAGTTCTGGTTCTCAGCCGAGGAGAAGCAAGCGTATCTCAGGCAAGGCCACCCCGATATCGCCGCCTTCCACCATGATCTCTACCGAGGGTGCTCAAACGGCCGCTGGGGGGTGATGGAGCAGCAGCCGGGGCCGGTGAACTGGGCGCGCTTCAACCCCGCGCCGCTGCCGGGGATGGTGCTGCTGTGGACGCTGGAGGCTGCCGCGCACGGGGCTGAGCTGACGAGCTATTTCCGCTGGCGACAGGCGCCCTTCGCGCAAGAGCAGATGCACGCTGGCCTCCTGCGTCCCGACAGCACCGAGGCCGAAGCCGCGCCCGAAGTGCGGCAGGCAGCAGAAGTGCTCGCCGCCATCGGCCCGCAGCAGACCGCGCAGGTTCCGGTCGCGCTGGTGTTTTCCTATGCGGCGGCATGGGTGATCGGCATCCAGCCGCAGGGGGCCAGCTTCCGCTATCTGGAGCTGGTGTTCACTTGGTACTCGGCGCTGCGGGCGCGGGGGCTGGATGTCGATATCGTGTCGCCGGATGCTGACCTTGCGGGCTACCGCATGGTGGTGGTGCCGAGCCTGCCAATCCTGCCCGAAGGCTTTGCCGACAAGCTCGGCGCGCTCACCTGTCCGGTGCTGGTCGGGCCGCGCTCAGGCAGCAAGACTGACAGCTTCTGCATCCCTGACGGCCTTGCGCCGGGTGGACTGCGCGATGTGATCCCGCTGACTGTCACCCGCGTCGAGAGCCTGCGCGATGGCATCGCCGAACCGGCAGTGGGCTTCGCCGTCACCCGATGGCGCGAAGATGTGGCGAGCGACCTTGCGCCCGAATGGGCCGATGCCGAGGGACGCGGCGTGGTCTACGCCCACGCCAATATCCGCTACTGCGCGATCTGGCCCGACGCCTCGCTGCTCGGACTGCTGGTGGAACGCATGGCGGGCGAGGCCGATGTGAGACTGACCCACTTGCCCGAAGGCATCCGCATCCGCCGCACGCGCACCCATGTTTTCACATTCAATTACAGTGCCGCGCCGGTGTTCGTGCCCCATCTTGGCGTTACGCTCGGCCCCGCCAGCTGGCATCTAGACCCCGGTTAGCAGCCGCTCGTAATGCGCGCGAAGGGTCTCGCTGCCGTATTCGGGGGTGAGCTCGGCGGAATATTCGCCGGTCGCCGGATCGCGCACCAGCATCGACTCGGTCGCATAGTAACGCGCGATGCGGGCATATTCGGCTTTCTCGGCGAACCAATCAGAAAGGCCTGCGCCAAGGCCTAGCGCCCGCTCGGCATAGGTGAAGATCTGGGGCGAGACCGATTTGAACCGCGGCGGTTTGCCTGCGGCTTCAAACAGCATCTCGCCCGCCTCGCGCAAGGAGATCGCCGGGCCGGGGCCGCCGATGGGGAGGATGCGGTTCGCAGCCTCAGGATTGTCGATGGCTGAAGCAATGAACCGCGCCAGATCGCCGTC
>DLGU01000096.1:0-1452 GCA_002482865.1 Porphyrobacter sp. UBA7686 | reverse complement strand
GACTTGAAGAAGGCCGTGGGGCGGATGATGGTGTGGGTCAGGCCGCTCGCGGTCAGGCGCGCCTCGAACTTCAGCTTGGCGTGCTGGAAGGCGAGCAGCGGCTTCTGCACGCAGATCGCCGAGAGCAGGATGAAGTGCGCCACGTCAGCTGCTTCAGCTGCTTCGAGCAGGGCGAGGTTGGCGCGGTAATCCACCGCCTCGGCATCCTTGGGCGCGCCGCTGCGTGAGGCGATGCAGGAGATCACGACCTCAGGCTGCGCCTCCGCCATAACCGCCGCCAGCGCCGCCCGTTCTCCCAGCGCCGCACGCGGCAGAGCGGTGACCGCGTGCCCCTCCGCCGCCAGCTGCGCCGCCACCGCTGAACCAATGGTGCCGCTCGCTCCGGCAAGGACGATACGGCGCGGCGCGGGACGGTCTGGGTTCATCCGATCACCCTAACGCGCGACGACCGAGCGCAAAAGTGCGAGTTGCCGGATTGCCCCCCGCTCGGGCAGCGCTAGGGTGGGGCCTGAGAGGGAGCGTAAGGCAATGGCTGAGGCCGATTATGATCTGGTGATCCGCGGCGGCACGATTGCCGATGGCAGCGGGGGCGACCTCATTGAGGGCGATATAGCAATTGCCGCCGGGCGCATCGCTGCCATCGGGCAAGTGAGCGGCAGCGGGCGTGAGGAGATCGACGCGCGCGGGCGGATCGTCACTCCCGGCTTCATCGACGTTCACACCCATTATGATGGCCAGTGCATCTGGGCCGAGGAGCTTTCGCCCTCCTCCTCCCACGGTGTCACCACGGCCGTGATGGGCAATTGCGGGGTCGGTTTCGCGCCCTGCCGCCGCGCCGATCATGAGATGCTCATCAATGTCATGGAAGGGGTCGAGGACATCCCTGGCATCGTCATGACGGAGGGGCTGGATTGGGACTGGGAGACCTTCCCCGAATATCTCGACAAAGTCGCCGCCGGGAAGCGCGATATCGACGTGGCGGCCTACCTGCCGCATTCCCCTTTGCGGGTCTATGCGATGGGCGAGCGCGGCGCAGCACGCGAGGTCGCGACTGACAACGACCTTGCGATGATGCGACAACTGACCGCCGACGCCATGCGCGCAGGCGCCATCGGGTTCGCCACATCGCGCCTCTCGATCCACAAGACCGCGGACGGGCAGGCGATCCCGACTTTCGACACCGACATTGCCGAACTCGAAGCCATCACCAGCGGCATGAAGGATGCGGGCGCGGGGACGTTTCAGGTAGTGCTTGATGCCTTCGTCGGGTGGGACAAGGAATACAAGGTGATCGAGCGGGTGATCGCCGCTTCGGGCCGCCCGGCGACCTTCACCCTCGCATCCGGCAATGACGCGCCGCCGCGCTGGCGGCGGGTGTTGGAGATGCTGGAGGCCACCAATGCCGCTGGCGGGGTCGCCAACGCGCAGGTGATGCCGCGCCCGATTGGCCTC
>DLGU01000129.1 GCA_002482865.1 Porphyrobacter sp. UBA7686 | reverse complement strand
AATACGGCCACCGCCGTCGCACAGACCCAGAAGTTACCGCGCCCGCACGACCAGCTTGACCTTCTGACCCGGCGTCAACGTCGCGCCACTGCTCAGCGCATTAAGCACCCGGAAGCGATCTTCCTGCGCGCTGTCATAGGCCATTCGCCGCGCAAGGCTCGCCACCGTGTCGCCGCGGGCGACGGTCACCACCTGCAATTTCTTCGGCACCACCGAAGTTGCTTCGGCCTGTGTGATTCGTCGCATCGACTGGAACATCGGATTGAAGGTCGCTGCACGGCCCGCAGGCGCAATCGCGGTGAAGTGATAGGCACGGTCGCGGGCAAATTCATAGGCAAACACGACCACATCCACCTGGCTCTGCCCATTATTGACCCGCGCAGTACCATACACCGCGGGCAAGCCATTGACCGTCGTGCGCTCGAGCTGAGCCGGTGCAAGATTGCTGTTCTGACCGCCGAGCGCGGTGAACTGCTGGCGCACATAGGTTTCCAAGTTGCCGCTATAGGCCGCCAGCGTCATCTGCGCCTGCCCGCCCTGGCCCTGAATGCTGACCGCGCGGGTGCCATTGACCATGTAAAAGCCCTGAGGCGCGGTGAAAGCAAGGCGCATTTCGGGGTGAATGAACGTGTTCCCCTCAATCATCCCCTGCGCCGGATCATCGCCGTAGAGCATCCCATCGATTCGCGTGAGGAAGGTGTCGCGATTCGTTACACCGCCAGCACCCGCCGCACTGGCCTTGGCGAGCGCGCTTTGTACCCGGCTGGCGGGGTCAGGGTGGGTCGAAGCCCATTCTGGAACACTGGCATTGCGCCCGGCGAGACGCGCATCAAGCCCATTTTGCGCAGCAAGGCTGGCCAGAACAGTGCTCATAGCGCGTTGATCATAGCCCGCACGACCCAGATACTGGATGCCGAGATCATCCGCTTCGAGCTCCTGCTGGCGCGAAAATTTGAGCGTCAGCATCTGCGAGCCTTCCATGAAGGTGCGAGACAGGGTGTTGCCCAGCCCCGAATCACCCAGCAAGATGCCCGAAAGGATCGCCAGGCCGCCGCCAAGCAGAGTATTTTTCTGCGACTCCGCCTGACGCCGCTGCGAATGGCGCGCGGCAACGTGGCCGACTTCATGCCCCAGCACGCCGGCGAGTTCCGCCTCGTTGTTCATCAGCGTGACCAGCTGGCGGGTGGTGTAGATATAACCCCCCGGCACCGCGAAAGCGTTGTGCACGGGTGAGTTCAGCAGGCTGACAGTAAAGCTCTCGCGCGCGTTGCCGAGGCCGGACTGCACCGCAATATTCTTTCCCACCTGTTCAACATATTGGGCGTGGGTCCCGGTCATTGCGCCGCCGAATTCGGCCAGCAATTGCGGGTGATATTGCGCGCCCTGTTGCGCTTCAGTCTGCGTAATTGGGGCCGAGGCCGAGGGGATGGCCCCGCCTGCGCCCATGCATCCCGTCAACGCCAGCGGCGCTACGCCGAGCGCCAGTATCTTGCGTGAAATGCGTGCCATAGGTGGCTCCTTCCGCTGTCATGTTCTGCTGCAAGCCTATCGGCAAAGCAGCGCAACGGAAAGGCTTGGCAAACGAAACCTTAACTTGGGATGGCACCTTTGACGGGCTTAACCCCCGATGCCTAGGAAGCGCTCCTCGCGCTGGGCGACCAGTTCGGTGCGGCTAAGGCCCGACAGCTGTTCGATCTCCTCGCTAAGCGCAGCGCCGAGCATCCGGGCCGCTGCCTGCGGGTCACGCTGTGCGCCGCCGACTGGTTCCTTGACGATGCGGTCTATCACCTTGTCGCGCTTGAGATGCTGAGCGGTGATCTTCATCGCCTGTGCGGCATCGGCCGCCTTTTCCGAAGTGCGCCACAGGATCGAAGCGCAGCCCTCTGGAGAAATCACCGAATAGACCGCGTGCTCCATCATGAGCACCCGGTTGGCAGAGGCCAGTGCAACCGCGCCGCCCGATCCGCCTTCGCCGACGATGGCCGCAATCATCGGCACTTCAAGCGCCAGACACGCCTCGGTCGAGCGGGCAATGGCTTCAGCCTGTCCGCGTTCTTCTGCTTCAATCCCGGGAAACGCCCCCGAGGTGTCCACCAACGTTACCACCGGCAGGCCGAATCGGCTCGCCAATTCCATCAGGCGGATCGCCTTGCGATAGCCTTCAGGCTTACCCATGCCGAAATTGTGCGCGATGCGCGTGGTGGTGTCGTGGCCCTTTTCGTGCCCGATCAGCATCACCCGGCGGCCATCGAGCCGCGCAAAGCCGCCCATGATCGCCAGATCGTCGCCATACAGCCGGTCCCCACCCAAAGGCACAAACTCGCTGAAAGCATGGGCAACATAGTCGCGGAAATGCGGCCGTTGAGGATGGCGGGCAACTTGCGTCTTCTGCCACGGCGTGAGCGACGCATAGGTGCTGGCGAGCAGCTCGGCGCTCTTGGCCTCAAGCCGGCCGATCTCACTGGCAACATCGACATCATGCAGCGCATTGACGCTGCGCAGTTGTGCGATGCGCTCTTCAAGGGCGGCGACCGGCTTCTCGAAATCGAGGTAG
>DLGU01000090.1:3681-4155 GCA_002482865.1 Porphyrobacter sp. UBA7686 | reverse complement strand
GGCGCAGGGCATGTGGTTTGACCCTGCCAACGTGCCGGTCTTCACCAAGACGCTCAGCCTCGACATGGCCGCCGTCGTCCCCAGCCTCGCCGGGCCGAAGCGTCCGCAGGACAAGGTGATCCTTCAGGAAGTCGACGATCTGTTCAACGCTGACCTGTCCAAGGTCTATGGCAAGTCCGCCGCCGCCCGCGTGGGCGTCGAAGGCGCGAGCCACGATATTGGCGATGGCGACGTGGTGATTGCCGCGATCACCTCCTGCACCAACACCTCCAACCCCGACGTGCTGATCGCTGCCGGTCTGGTTGCGAAGAAGGCGAACGAGAAGGGCCTCAAGCCCAAGCCGTGGGTCAAGACCTCGCTCGCCCCGGGATCGCAGGTGGTCACGGACTATCTGGTGAAGTCGGGCCTTCAGACCCACCTCGACGCCATCGGCTTCGACCTCGTCGGCTATGGCTGCACCACCTGTATCGGCAA
>DLGU01000090.1:0-3642 GCA_002482865.1 Porphyrobacter sp. UBA7686 | reverse complement strand
GCCTCGGTCCTGTCGGGCAACCGCAACTTTGAAGGCCGCGTGTCGCCTGACGTGCGCGCGAACTTCCTCGCCTCGCCGCCGCTGGTGGTCGCCTACGCGCTGAAGGGCACCGTCACCGAAGACATCACCACCACCCCGATCGGGCAGGACCAGAACGGCAATGACGTGATGCTCGCCGATCTGTGGCCGACCAATGCGGAAATCGCCGAAAACCGCGCCGCCAACATCGACCGTTCGATGTTCGTGAACCGCTACGCCAACGTCTATGACGGTGACGAGCATTGGCAGGCAATCACCGTCGAGCCGTCCGACACCTACCAGTGGCGCGCCGGATCGACCTATGTCGCCAACCCGCCCTATTTCGAGGGCATGACCATGACGCCTGCCCCGATCATGGACATCCTTGATGCCAAGCCGCTCGCGATCCTCGGCGACTCGGTCACCACCGACCACATCTCGCCCGCCGGTTCGATCAAGGAAGACAGCCCGGGCGGCAAGTTCCTGATGGCCAACCAGGTCGCTAAGAAGGACTTCAACTCCTACGGCTCGCGCCGCGGCCACCATGAGGTGATGATGCGTGGCACCTTCGCCAACATCCGCATCAAGAACGAGATGGTCCCGGGCGTCGAAGGCGGCTTCTCGACCTATGGCGGCGAGACAATGGCGATTTACGATGCCGCCATGAAGCACAAGGACGATGGCACTCCGCTGGTGGTGATCGGCGGCAAGGAATACGGCACGGGCTCGTCGCGCGACTGGGCGGCCAAGGGCACGATCCTGCTCGGCGTGCGGATGGTGATCGTGGAGAGCTTTGAGCGGATCCACCGCTCGAACCTCGTCGGGATGGGCGTGCTGCCCTTGCAGTTCAAGGAAGGCGACACCCGCACAACCCTCGGCCTGTCGGCCACCGACACCTTCTCGATCCGCGGCCTGGCCGATCTGACCCCCGGTCAGGACATCACGGTCGAGGTCACCCGCGAGGATGGCACGCAGTTCAGCTTCACCGCGCTGTGTCGCATAGATACCGCAAATGAAATGGAATATTACCGCCACGGCGGGATTCTCCATTACGTTCTGCGCAAGCTTGCGGCATAAGGAGAGGCATGACACCAGCCCGCCTCGCCCTTTTGCTGGCACCCGCACTGCCGCTCGCGCCCGTTCTGCTGGCGCTGTCGGCATGCGGCGGCGAAGGCAGCGGGGCTAGCGAGGGTCGCAAGGGGCCGTCTGCGCCGCTGGGCTTTGAGCTGGCGATGGCCGGAGTAAGCGAAGGCGCGGCGGCCGATTCGGCGGTGCCTGCTCCGGCAGCCCCCGCTCCGCTGATCGCGCTTACGCCGGAACAACTGGCCGCGCGGCTTGCAAAGGGCCATATCCGCCTGATCGACGTGCGCACCACTGCCGAAGTGGCCGAGGGTGTGATCCCGAGCGCCGAACATATCCCACTCGACCAGTTCGATCCCACCGCGCTCGACCTGTCGGATGGGCGCGAGGTCGTGCTCTATTGCCGCTCGGGCCGCCGCTCGGCGATGGCGGGTGAAAAACTGGCGGCGGTGACGGGTGAGCCGGTCGAGCATCTCGAAGGCGGGATGCTGGCCTGGGAAGCCGCGCAGCAGCCGGTCGACAAGCCTTAAGCCAATAATCTGAAGCGCAAATGAAAAGGGCGGCCCGATCAGGCCGCCCTTATTGTTGTGTCTGACCGTCCCGGCTTAGCCGAGGAACTTGCGGCGTCCGAGGATGGCGGCGGCGGCAAGGCCGAACAGGATCGTCATCGGCGGCGCCGGCACATCGTGACCGCCCGACGAGGAGGAGCTGCTGCCACTGCTGCTGCTCGAAGAAGACGAAGACGACGAGGAACTGCTGCTGCCCGACGACGAGCTCGACCCCGAAGAACCGCTGCTGCCCGAAGAACCGCTGGAGCTGCTCGAAGACGAAGACGAGGACGAGGACGACGAGCTGCCGCTGGTGCTGCTGGTCATGTCACCCGAAGTGCTTCCACCGCTGGTCGCGCCGCCCGAAGACGAGGAGCTGCTGCTGCCCGACGACGAGGACGAGCTGCTACCTGACGATGAGGACGAGCTGCTGCCGCCGCTGCTGCCCGAGGAGCTCGAGCCCGACGAACCGGACGACGAGCCTGACGAACCCGAACCGCCCGAAGACGTGCTGCCCGGATGGCCCGAGCTGCTGCCCGGCTTGCCGCTGCTGCCACCGCCCGAAGAGGACGAGGACGAAGAGGACGACGAAGACGAGCTCGACGAAGAAGATGAGGACGACGAGCCCGACGAGGTCACCGCGCCGGTCGAGGAGCTGACATTACCCGAAGAACTGGACACATTACCCGAGGAGCTCGACACCGCGCCCGTGCTCGAGGACACGGCGCCGGTGCTCGACGAGACAGCGCCTGTGCTGGAAGAGACTGCACCGGTCGAGGAACTGACGTTGCCAGAGGTGCTGGTGCTCGACACCGCGCCGGTGCTGGAAGAAACCTGACCGGTCGAAGTCGAGGTCGAAACCTGCCCGGTCGAAGAACTGATCTGGCCCGACGACGAGGTCGTGGACGAACTGATCTGGCCCGAAGACGAGGTGGTCGAGGTGGAGTTGTCGATGTCGATATCGACGACGACGCCGCTCGATCCGCTGCTGCTGCTGCCGCCCGAAGTCGAGGTGGTGGTCGAAACTGACACATCGCCCGAAGACGAACCGCCGCCGCCGAAGAAGCCACCGAAGAAGCCGCCGCCGAAACCGCCACCAAAGCCACCGCCGAAGCCGCCGCCCCAGCCGCCACCAACTCCGCCGCCGCCCGAAATCGGCGGAAGCGGCGGGAGCGGCGCAGGCATATAGGCCATCTGCGTGATCGGCGGACATTCATTGGCGTCGAAATAGGCCTGAGTGGCCCCGGCAGGCGCGCTTGCCGCTGCGACTGTGCCAGCCGGACCAACGGGCTGACATTCGATCGTGCGCTCGACAATCCGGCGGCGGCGCTGTTCCGGCATCGGAATGTCGCGCTCACGCGTCTTGATGTAGCGCGCGCCCGTCACCGGATCGACCGCGACGAGCTTGCCGTCGATGTTGGTCGAGTAATCCGGCGCGGCGGTGTTCATCGGCTCGGCCATGCGCACGGCGCCGCCTTGCAACAATGCGACACCCGCAGCAGCGGCGGAAAGCTTCGCGATGGCCAGTTTGAGCGACATAGTCGGTAACCCTGTTTGCCTGCGGGTTGGATGCGGACTGTCCGCACTTCCCCCAAATCCAGCGTTCTTTTGATGTCAGAAGGCGCTGGCGGGCAATCCGCTTAACCACGCCGGAGCACCGGGAGCGGCGCGAATCGGCCGGAAATCGCGGGATTTCGGGCGCGCTGTCCCGAACTGGCACCGAAAACAGGGGTCCGGTTAGCCGATTGGTTAACCGGTGGGCGGGGATCAGTCCTCGAACAGGCCTGACTGGCTGGGGGGTGATTCTCTGGGCGGGGTCAGCTCCAGATGCGCCCAGCCGCCATCATTCAGCACCCGCCCGCGGGCGGTGCGGGCAATCAGGCCGAGTTGGATGAGGTAGGGTTCGACCACCTCTTCCACCGTGTCGCGCGGCTCGGCGAGGCCCGCTGCCAGCGTCTCGATCCCCACCGGCCCGCCCTTGTAGGTGGTCGCGATC
>DLGU01000103.1:6131-17399 GCA_002482865.1 Porphyrobacter sp. UBA7686 | reverse complement strand
AGCTTCGCCAAGACCTTCCCCGGCGACACCCTGATCGTCGCGACAGAGCCGCACATCATCCACCAGATGGAAAAGGCGCTGCCGAACAAGCACTTCATCGGTGCGCCCGGTGCGGACGGAAACTGCTCGTGCAACATCTGCCCCTACATGGCGCTGAACACGATGGAGAAGCTGTACGTCGCCCTGCGCGACCTGAGCCCACAGATCGAGATCGAGGAAGGCATCAGGCTGAAGGCGAAGCGCAGCCTCGACCGGATGCTGGACATGGCGAGCGGGACTGTCGGCATGGGCGACTTGGGCAAGGTGCATTTCAGCGGGGATTGAGGGGTGCCATTCTATTCGGTTGTCATTGAGGGTGCGCATTTCCCTGCTCGCGTTTTTGATGTCGCCGATGGCCCGATGGGATTCTACACGACGCGCTTCGTTGAAGCTGTCGATGAGCACGCTGCCGAATTAGCAGCGGTCGAACTGATCAAGCGAGAACTCAAGCCTCTTCTGGGCGAGCAGCAGGTTGGCGAGGTCAATCCCTTGATGTCTCTCGACCGAATAAGCGAGCTTCAGAAGCTGCCCGCGACTGCACCGGGCTCCGGCTTCACTTGGTTCCCGATGAACGACTGACGCCCTAGGTGCCAGCTTTCGCTGGGGTGACGAGGGAGGCTAGGTGGCCCTCGCCCTGCTCACCGCAAGCGCGGCCCCCACCAGCACCATCCCGGCAATATCCAGCGGTGAGAGTACCTCGCCGAACACCAGCCAGCCGTAGATCGAGGCCACCGCAGGCTGGGTCAGCAGCGCGAGACCCACCACCAGCGGCGGGAAGTATTTCAGTGCAAACACCATCAGCCCCTGCCCGACCAGCTGGCTGAGGACGAACAGGCCCACTATCGGCCCCCACGCCTGCGGCCACACCGGCTCGCCCAGCGCCACGGCAATCGCCAAAAGCACTGGCGCGCCGAACAGGCTCACCCACACCAGCAGGCTCCACGATCCGAACTGCCCGCGCGCGCCTTGCAATGTCAGCAGGTACACCGCGTAAAGCAGCCCGGCGGCGACGCTGAACAAGTCGCCGATCAGGGTTTCGTTCGAAATCTCTAGGCTACGCCCCATCAGGATCGCCGCGCCCGCCAAGGCAAAAACAATCGCCAGCCACTCCAGCCGACCGGGCAGCGTGCGCGCGACAAGGAAGCCCCAGAACAGCAGGACAATCGACCCCGCATTGCCGAACAGCGTCGCATTGCCGAGCCGTGTCATGCCGATGCCGATATGCCAGCTCGCCAGATCCAGCGCGAAAGTCACCGCCCCCAGCGCCACCAGCGCCAGCGTTGTCGCAGGCATCCCCGTCAGCCGCTGACCGTTTGCCCGCGCCAGCAGCACCAGAAACGGCAGCGCCAGAAACAGCCGCCAGAACCCCGCGGCCACTGGCCCTGTATCCGCCAAGCGCACGAACCACGGCCCGATCGCCAGCGCCACGTTCCCGCCAAACAGCGCGAACAGCAGCAGCCACGCTGCCGGGCGGGCAGGCTCACGCGCAATTTCTTCTTGGGCAGCACCCTCATTTTCCATGCTTGCGCCCTAGCCCTGCGCCCCCCAATTGGATAGCCAATCAAAACTGGCTCACAAGGATTACCCACATATGCACGACGCACTGTTTCAGCCGCTCCAGATGGGCGCGCTCCATGCCAAGAACCGCATCCACATGGCCCCCCTCACCCGCGGGCGCGCGGCCGAGCCGATGTTCACGCCCAACGCACTGATGGCGACCTATTACCGCCAGCGCGCGGGCGCAGGCATGATCCTGACCGAAGCGACCGGCATCAGCCGCGAAGGCCTCGGCTGGCCGAGCGCGCCGGGCATCTGGAGCGACGAGCAGACCGAAGCATGGAAGGCCACCACCAAGGCCGTCCACGAAGAAGGCGGCCTCATCGTCATGCAGCTGTGGCACATGGGGCGGATCGTCCACCCGGTGTTCCTCGATGGCCAGCCGCCCTTCTCGGCCAGCGCCACGACCGCACCCGGTGAGGCGCACACGCCGACCGGCAAGCAGCCTTATGCGCAGGCGCGCGAAATGACGCATGAGGACATCAAGCGCACGATTGGCGATTACCGCCGCGCCGCCGAAAACGCCAAGAAGGCGGGCTTTGACGGGGTGCAGCTGCACAGCGCCAATGGCTATCTTGTTGACCAGTTCCTGCGCGATGGCACCAACCTTCGCACCGACGAATATGGCGGGTCGCCGGAAAACCGCACCCGCTTCATGCGTGAAGTGCTCGAAGCCCTGATCGACGTGTGGGGCGCGGACCGCGTCGGCATCCGCCTTTCGCCCAATGGCGATTCGCAGGGCACCGATGACAGCAACCCGGCAGCGACCTTTGGCGCGGCGGCCAAGGTGTGCGAAGAGCTGGGCCTTGCCTTTGTCGAACTGCGCGAGCCCGGCCCGGACGGCACCTTCGGCCAGACCGATGTGCCCAAGCAAAGCCCGCTGATCCGCCAGATCTACACCGGCGCGCTGATCCTCAATTCGGATTACACGGCGGAAGAAGCCGTCGCCGACGTGACCAGCGGCAAGTGCGATGCGGTGAGCTTTGGCCGCCCGTACATCTCCAACCCCGATCTCGAAAAGCGGATCGCGGTCGGCGCGCACTGGAACCCGAACAAGGACGTGCCCAAGAGCTGGTACTTCCCGATTCCCGAAGGCTACGTCGATTACCCGACGCTGGAAGAAGAGCAGGCCGAAGCCGCCGAGTAACCCGACCTATCCGGAAGGTTCAGGGGCCGGAGCAGCAGGGGCTGCTTCGGCCCCTTCGCTTGCCGGAGCACCGTCGATCCCCGGCACTGGGGTCACGTCGGGCTGTTCGGCGTCAATATCGCCGGTCGGAATGGCCTGTTGCGGCGCGAGCGGGGCCTGCGATTCGAGCTGCTCCAACGGGATCATCGCATCGCTGATCGATCCGGCGAGCACTTCGCCCGAAGCCTCTCCGCGCTGCTGGGCAGACGTGGTCGCGTCTTCGGTGCAGGCCGAAGCGAGGAGAGCAAGGACAAGGATCACGGCGCGGGTCATTGGCACGCTCTTTTCGCCGCGGCGTCCAATGCGTCAAGGAAATCATCGCTGCTGGCGATCAGAGCGGCGTCCCACGCGTCGGACGAAACGCTGAGGCCCAGCCGCGCCAGACTGGTCACGCCATATTCGGCGATCCCGCAAGGCACGATCCCGCCGAAGTGCGACAGGTCAGGATCGAGGTTAACCGAAAAGCCGTGCATCGTGACCCAGCGCCGCACCCGCACGCCGATCGCGCCGATCTTGGCCTCGCGCCCGTCAATGTCCTTGGTCCAGATGCCGACCCGGCCTTCGGCACGCCAGCTTTCCACGCCAAAGCTTGCCAAGGTCGCGATGACCCAACCTTCGATCGCATGGACGAAGCAGCGCACGTCCTTGCCGCGCTTGGCGAGGTCCAGCACGAGATAGCCCACCCGTTGACCCGGCCCGTGGTAGGTATAGCGCCCGCCTCGCCCAGCCTCGACCACTTCGAAGCGCGGATCGACCAGCTCCGCTGGATCAGCGCTGGTGCCGGCGGTGTAGACCGGGGGATGTTCGAGCAGCCACACCAGCTCCGCCGCCTCACCCGCGAACACCGCTGCATTGCGCGCTTCCATCGCCGCCAGCGCAGCCGCGTACCCCACCGGCGCGCTCTCACGCCGCCATTCAATCGGATATGCAACGCCGGGGACAGGAGCAGTGCTTGCCATGGCGCATCGGTGGGGGCATTGAGCGGCGAGATCAAGAGGCGATTGCGCTTGCGCGGGCCTTGGAACTTCTTGGGATCGGAACAGCGCAGATGGCACACGGCAAGCTCGACATGGGGATGGCCTGGACGCAGGCGACGGCGCTGATGGGCCTTAACCGTGATACCATCGGCGCGATTGCGGGGCTGTTTTTCTTCCTGCCCGCGATGGCCAGCGCGCTGTTCGTCCCTGTCACCGCGATCACGACGGCTCCTCCGGCAGGTTCGAGCGGTAGCGAGGATCCGGCTGTCGTGATGCAGGCCGCGGTCGATCAGATGACGGCACTCTACGCCGATAACTGGCCGATCCTGCTCGCTGTATTTGCCATGCAGTTCATTGGATCGATGAGCCTGTTTGCCCTGCTGACCGACCGCGGCAATCCGACCGTGGGCGAAGCGCTGGCGACCGGGATCAAGGGTCTGCCAAGCTATATCGCGGCGCAATTGGTCACGATGATCGGCGCGTCGCTGGCTATCGGCCTCCCGCTCGGCCTGGTGTCGGCGCTGGGCGGTGAGGCGGTGGCGGTGCTGGCGGTGTTTGTCGCGCTGGTGGCGGTCATCTATATCATGGTGAAGGTTTCGCTGGCGGCCCCCGTGATCGCGATCGAAGGCCAGCGCAATCCTTTCACCGCCTTGGTGCGGTCGTGGCAGCTGACCAAGGGCAACAGCGTGCGGATTGCCGTCTTCATTGCGCTGCTTGTGGTGGTGATCGGGATCATTTCGACGCTGGTTTCCGGGATCATCACTCTGATCCTCTCGGCGCTAGGTGGCGGAGTCGCGACCATTGGCGGGGCCGCGGTGAATGCGTTGGTCAATGCGCTGCTGACTGCGCTGTTCGTGGTGGTGACGGTGGCGATCTACCGCCAACTGAGCGACGATTTGCCCCAGCGCGCCGCCGATATCTTCGAATAGCGGCGCTCTGCCAAGCCCATGGCCGACACCGACCCCAAGCTGACCAGGGACCCGGCCGCGACTTCCGCTGCCCCGACTGGCGCGATCCCGCCTTCGCGCATGGCGTTGTTGTTCATGGTCATGCTGGTGACAGCGGCGGGCAACACCGCGATGCAATCGGTGATGCCCTCGATCGGCACGGCATTGCAGGTCGACGACGTGTGGATCAGCCTGGCCTATAGCTGGTCGGCGCTGCTATGGGTCGTGTGTGCGCCGTTCTGGGCGCGGCGGTCGGACCAGCGCGGGCGCAAGGCGATGATGGCGCTGGGACTGACCGGCTTTATCGTGTCCTTTGTGCTGTGCGGCGCGGCCTTGTGGGCTGGGCTTTCGGGCGTGTTATCGGCGGTCTGGACCCTGATCGCCTTTGCTGCGGCGCGGAGCCTGTATGGCGGGTTCGGCAGCGCTGCGCCGCCGGCGGTGCAAGCCTATGTCGCCTCGCGCACCCCGCGCGCGGAACGCACGCAAGCACTGTCCCTGATCGCATCAAGCTTTGGCCTTGGCACCGTGATCGGTCCGGCGCTGGCGCCGCTGATGGTGGTGCCGTTCCTCGGCCTCGGGCTGACCGGGCCGTTCCTCGCCTTTGCTGCGATTGGCGTCGTTGCGCTGGTGCTGCTGCGGCTGCGGCTGCCCAATGACGAGCCGCAATATGCCGCGCGCGGGCAAGCGGTGGCCTATTCGAGCGGATCGGGCGCGCCGGTCGATCCGCAGGAGACGACCGAGCAGGAAGACACCGCCTCTGCTGAGCCGCCGCGTCTCAGCTGGCGCGATCCGCGCCTCAGGCCGTGGGTCTTCGCTGGGCTGATTGGCGGGCACGCGCAGGCGATGGTACTAGGGATCTCGGGCTTTCTGGTGCTCGACCGGTTGGGCCTGCGCGATACGCCAACCGAGGGCGCGGGGCCGGTGGGGCTGGTGCTGATGAGCGGAGCGATTGCCACACTGCTGGCGCAATGGGGCCTGATCCCACGCTTCGATCTCGGCCCGCGCGCGGCGACCTTATGGGGGATCGCGACGGCTGCCATGGGCACGGTCATTCTGGCAATTGCGGGCGACCTCCACCTGATCGCGCTGGGCTATGCCATCGCCTCGCTCGGCTTCGGCCTGTTCCGTCCCGGCACCACGGCGGGCACCTCGCTCGCGGTCACCCGCGCCGAGCAGGGGCAAGCGAGCGGCATTGTCGCGTCACTGGCGGGGGCGAGCTACATCTATGCGCCGGCGCTTGGCGTGTGGCTCTATGGCCATTCCGACTGGCTCGGCTTCGGGTTGATCGTGGCGCTGTGCCTGATCGTGCTGGCACATGGATGGTTCGCGCTTCAGGCGGACCGGGAATTGACCAAGGAACGCAGCTAGAGAATTTCGAGCACAATGTCTTGAGGACGACACAGGCGCACGCCCTTGTCGGTCTCGACCAAGGGCCGTTCGATCAGGATCGGGTCGGCGACCATCGCGGCCAGCACCGCAGCGTCATTGGCTTCGGGCAACCCGCGCTCGGCCGCGTTAGTGCCGCGAAGGCGGAGGCCTTGCTGTGGCGTGATCCCGGCGTCGCGATAGAGCTGAGCGAGCTTTTCGACTGAGGGCGGAGTCTTCAGATATTCCACCACCGTCACATCGACCCGGCTGAGGTTTTCGAGGATCGCCAAGGTCTTCCTCGACGTGCCGCAAGCCGGATTGTGCCAGATTGTCGCCTTCATTGCCGCCACCCCTGCGATTGAACCTCCCCCATTCCTAAGCGAGCCGCGACACGAATGCCACAGCTTGTTGATAATCACTCTTGCAAACTGCGAGCCCTTGCAGATGCGAGTAAGTTGCAATAGCTGGCCTTCCAGATCGTCTGAAAGGTAACCCATGATTCTCCGCGCCGCGCGCTGTGCCCTGTTCCTCGGCTGCGCCAGCATTGCCTTCCCGGCGCTCGCCGATACGGCTCCGGCCGGCAGCGAAGCCGCTGCGGCGGACAGCGCGGAGGCCGATGACACAGGCGAGCGCGGGCCCAATATTATCGTCACCGGCACCGTGCTCTATGCCGACCAGATCAACGCCTTGCGTACGCCGACGCCTATCATCGACGTGCCGCAATCGCTTTCGATCACCACCGCTGACCAGATCGTGCGGCAGGGCTTCGACAGCATCGGCGATATCGTCAACTACACCCCCGGCGTCACCAATTCGCAGGGCGAAGGCCACCGCGATTCCGTGGTGTTCCGCGGCGTCCGTTCCACCGCCGATTTCTTCGTCGACGGGGTGCGCGATGACGTCGAATACTACCGCGGGCTCTATAATCTCGAGCAGGTCGAAATCCTGCGCGGCCCCAATGCCCTGCTGTTCGGCCGAGGCGGAACCGGCGGCATCCTCAATCGCGTGACCAAGAAGGGTGTGGTGGGGGAGACCTTCGGCGGTGTGCGCGCGTCGGTCGACTCCTTCGGCGCCTATGACATTTGGGCCGATCTCAACTTGGCGACCAGCGACACCTCGGCGCTGCGGATCAACGCCGCCTACGAGCATCTCGACAATCACCGCGACCTGTATGACGGCGAGCAGATCAGCATCAATCCGACCTTCCGCGCCGAACTCGGCAGCGCGACGACGATCGATCTCAGCTACGAATATCTCGATCACGAGCGCTTCATTGATCGCGGCATCCCGACAGACGACAATGGCGACCCGGTGCGCGCATTGAAGCGCATCACTTTTGGCGATCCCGACAACAACTATGCGACCTTCAAGGCGCACGTGCTGCGCGGCGCGGTGCAGCACAGCTTCTCGGACAATCTCAAGGGCAACTTCACCGCTTCGTGGGGTGACTATTCCAAGGTTTACGCCAACTACTTCCCGATCGGCTACACGCCTGCGACCAACATCGTCGCGATGGACGGCTATATCGACACCAACCAGCGCCAGAACCTTGTGCTGTCGGGCAATCTGATCGGCGAGTTTGCCACGGGCGGCATCGGCCACACGCTGATCGTGGGCGGCGAATATATCGACACCAGCAACAACAACGATCGCTTCAACGCGGTGTTCGACACAGCGGTCGCCGATGGCCGCCGCCCCGATGTCGAGTTCTTCTCGGCGGTGCGGCCCTTCCCCCTGCGCGGCGGGGTCGGCACGCTGGCGAGCGGGCGCACGACGCGGGCCGGGTTCACCTCCCTCAATGATGATACCGAAGCCGATCTGACCGTCTTCTCGGCCTATATTCAGGACGAGGTGAAGATTGCCGAGTGGCTGCGGGTGGTGCTGGGCGCGCGGTTCGACAGCTTTGAAATCACCGTGCTCGACAACCGCACCGGCGCGGTGCGCACCCGCAAGGACGAGGAAGTGACCCCGCGGGTTGGGTTGATCCTCAAGCCGCAAGAGAACCTCTCGCTTTACGGGAGCTATTCGGAAACCTTCCTGCCACGCTCGGGCGATCAGTTTGCCGATATCAATCCGCCCAACGATGCGCTCGATCCCGATACCTTCTCCAACCTTGAAGCGGGCGTGAAGTGGGATATCCGCGCGGGCCTGTCGCTGACGGCAGCGGTGTTCCAGATCGAGCAATCCTCGCCGCAGGTGGCGGATAGCAATCCCGATACGCTCGACGTGATCGATTCCCGGATTCGCGGGTTCGAGGCGCAGTTCCAGGGGCAGCTGACCCCGGGCTGGTTCCTGACCGCAGGCTATTCCTATCTCGATGGCGAACAGCAGAGCCGCACGGGCCCGACCGGGCGCCGCGTGCGCGAATTGCCCGAGCATATGTTCTCGATCTGGAACAATGTGCAGGCAACCGATCAGCTCGGCTTCGGACTGGGCCTGACCGCGCAGGACGAAACTTTCGCCGATAATGGCAATACTGCTACCCTGCCCGCCTATGCGCGGGTCGATATGGCGGTGTTCTACGACGTGAACCCGAACCTGCGGGTGCAACTCAACGTCGAGAACCTGCTGGACGAGCTCTATTTCCCCAATGCCCACTCGGCTGACGAGCTGACCGTCGCCCCGCCGATCAACGCGCGGCTGACGGTGTCAGCACAGTTCTGAGCGGCTATTCCGGCGCGGGCACCCGCAGCGCCGGGACGGCCTTGGCGGCGTCTTCGGGGCTGATACCGGGGGCGGGCGCGGCGCTGATGCGCTCCTGCCGCTGCGCCACCCGGCCCGCCTGCTCGACCACCTTGATCAGCCGCGGATAGACCCCGCAGCGGCAGATATTGGGGATCGCGGCGTCGATATCCTCGCGGGTCGGCGCCGGGTTGCGCTGGAGCAGCGCGGCGACGGCGATGACGATGCCGGGGGTGCAATACCCGCACTGGATCGCCTGCTGCGCCACCATCGCCTGCTGCACGGGGTGCGAACGATCGCGCGACAACCCCTCGATGGTCGTGATCAAACGTCCCTCAGCCTCGGCCAAAGTGATCGCGCAGGACCGCAGCGCCACCCCATCGACCAGCACCATGCACGCGCCCGAACACTCCGCTCCGCCCCCACACGCCTTTGTGCCGGTAAGGTTCATCGCCTCACGCAGCGCGTAAAGCAGCGGCATACGGGGATCGAGGTCGAACTCGACCGGCCGCTCGTTGACGGTCATGCGGGACATGGGGGTGGGCCTAAAGCGGGCTTACTGCCGCCAGCTATCGTCGATCTTGTCGACCCGGCGCTTCCACGCCTCGAAATCGAACATGCCCGCGCCGCCTTGCCCGCTCATCACGGACAGATCGCGCTGGTGGACATCGACCACCTCTTGCGGGACGAGCACAGGGTTGCCCATGCTGAGCGTCGCGACCTGAATCTCGCAGGCGCGCTGGAGCGCCCACATCTTGACGAACATGCCCTGGATCGTGCGGTCCATCACCACCGGGCCGTGATTGCGCAGCATCAGGATGGAGTGGTTGCCGAGGTTCTGCACCAGCCGTTCGCCCTCTTCGGCGCGCACGGTGATGCCTTCGAAATCG
The DNA here is from genome assembly GCA_002482865.1 of Porphyrobacter sp. UBA7686. Taxonomy (GTDB): domain Bacteria; phylum Pseudomonadota; class Alphaproteobacteria; order Sphingomonadales; family Sphingomonadaceae; genus Erythrobacter. The sequence goes on along the minus strand of DLGU01000103.1, from coordinate 7,753 downwards.
TGATAGCCGATCTGACCCTGGAAATTGCAGGCGTAGAAATTGGTTGGCAGCAGCCCGTCCTTGTGGCTGGCCACGGCCATCGTCGCGGTGGTGTGAACATGGCAGATCGCGTCGGCGCGCGCGCCCAGATGCTTGTGGAAATAGCCGTGCTGGGTGAAGCCCGCCTTGTTCACCATATAGGGCGAACCACCGACATTATTGCCCTCGACATCGATCTTGACGAGGTTGCTCGCCGTCACTTCGCTGTACAGCAGGCCGAACGGATTGATGAGGAAGGTATCAGCCTCTCCCGGCACCTTCAGCGAGATGTGGTTGTAGATCGATTCCGACCAGCCGAGGTGATCGAAGATGCGATAACATGCCGCGAGGTCAAGCCGCGCCTGCCACTCTTCCTTGCTGCATTCAATTGTCGGTTTGAGCTGGGTTGCCATGGGCCGTTCCTCTCCGTCTATCCTTGGCACAAGCTATCGCACGCTGAGGGAATGCTTTGCAAGCCGCGAGGGCTGCCGCTAGGCCTTGGCGACGATGAATGCGCCCGCCCTATCTTCTGCGAAACTCGTTAGCGGCAGCATTCCCGGACATCTGTTCAGCCAGACCTTGCCAGCCGTCATCGGCGTGGCTGCGATCATGTCGATCGGGATCGTCGATGCCTATTTCATCGGCCAATTGGGCAGCGCCCCGCTGGCCGCGATCAGCTTCATCTTCCCGGTGGCTGTGGCTAGCACCTCGCTGGGTGTCGGCGTGATGGTCGGGATCAATTCGGTCGTCGCCCGTGCGCTGGGCGAAGGTGATTTTGAGCGCGCCGCGCGGCGAGCCAATTTCGGAATCGTATTCGCCGTCCTGTGCGGGCTGGTGATGGGCCTAGCCCTTTGGCTGCTGATCGACCCGATCTTCACCGCGATGAATGCGCCGCCCGCGCTGATGCCGCTGATCCGCGCCTATATGACGCCCTATGCCTGCGGCTTCCCGCTGAGCCTCGCGATCATGGGCTTCAATGGCGTGCTGCGCGGACAGGGGGAGGCCAAGCGGACGAGCACCGTCAGCATCACCTATGCGGCGGCCAACTGGGTGCTCAACCCGATCCTGATCATGGGCGGGTTCGGGTTCGAGGGGTTCGGGATTGCAGGCTCGGCCTATGCGACCGTAATCGGCTGGGGGATCGGCGTGCTGACCGCCCTGGTGCTGCTGCGCGGGACGCCCTTGCCCTTGAACCTCGCCTTGCTGCGCGATTGCAGCCTGATTGATCCGGCGAAGGCGATCATCCGCGTCGGGCTTCCGGCGGCGTTCTCCAATGCGATCAACCCGCTGGGCCTCGCCATTCTGACATCACTGGTAGCGCTGGAAAGCGAAGCCGCCGTAGCGGGCTTTGGCGCGGCGGGGCGCTTGCAGAGCTTCGTGATCGTCCCGCTGCTCGGCCTGTCGGGCGCGATTGGCGCGATTGTCGGACAGAACTGGGGCGCGGGCCGCCATGACCGGGCGCGCGAGGCCGCGCTCTATGCCGCGGGCTTCTGCGTCGTGTGGGGGCTGCTGATCGCGCTGGGGATGATGGCGGCGGGCGAGAGCTTCGCCAAGGTCTTCACCGATGATCCCGCCGTGATCGCCGAGTTCGCGCTCTACCTCAA
>DLGU01000103.1:0-6085 GCA_002482865.1 Porphyrobacter sp. UBA7686 | reverse complement strand
ATCATGAACGCGGTCGACAAGGCGGGCTATGCGCTGGTGCAATCGGTCGCGCGGGTGTTTCTGGTGATGCTACCGGTGGCGCTGGTTTTGCAGCCCTCGATGGGCAGCGCAGCGATCTACACCGCAGAGCTCGCCGCCAATCTGTTCGGCGCGGTGTCTGCCGTGGTGCTGGTGCGGCATATCTTTGTCAGACACGCCCCAGCTTGGGTGCCGCGCTAGGCGCTTGTTAACCAACCTTGCCGCATAGCCCTGCCTGTAAGGGCTAAGAGGTTGCGCACCTGATGGACGATCTGCTGGCGGATTTTATCGCCGAGACCCGCGAGATGTTGGAAGCTTCCGGCGGCGAACTCGTCGCGTGGGAGGCGGATCCGGCTGACCGCGCGCGGCTCGATACGATCTTCCGCTTCGTCCATACTGTGAAGGGCAATTGCGGCTTCTTCGATTTCCCGCGCCTCGCCAGCCTCAGCCATGCAGCCGAGGACGCGCTGGCCGATTGCCGCGCCGGACGGCGTGAGCCTGACCAGCAGCTGGTCACCGCTGTCCTCGCCATCATTGATCGTATCGCCCTGATGATCGACGCGATCGAAGCGGGTGACGAGTTCCCCGAAGGCGGCGATGAAAGCCTGATCGCTGCGGTCGATGCTTCCCATGAAACAGTCCCCAGCGCGAGCCTGACAGAGAGCAAGGAGGGGTCCAACCCACCTCTGCACGCACCGGCTGACGCCCTGCTCGGCACCGGAGAGGAGCAAGCGGCACCCTATCGCCGCGCAGATGCCGCCGCCGCCCAGCGCACCATCCGCCTGCCCGTCGAACTGCTCGACCGCGTGATGAGCGGCGTCAGCGATATGGTGCTGGCGCGCAATGATCTGGCGCACCGGCTGCGACAAGCAGGCAACCAGCCGACCATCGACGGCCCGTTCGAGCGTCTCACCACGATCCTCTCCGATGTGCGCGATGCGATCACCCGGATGCGGATGCAGCGGATCGAGACGCTGTTCGGCGCGCTGCCCCGGCTCGTACGTGACCTGTCCGCCGAACTCGGCAAGCAGGTCATGGTTGATCTCGACGGCGGCGATGTCGAACTCGACCGCGAAATGATCGAGACCATCCGCGATCCGCTCACCCACCTGATCCGTAACGCGGTCGACCACGGGATCGAGCAGCCATCTGCCCGTCTCGCCCATGGCAAGCGCGAGATTGGCCTGCTCGCCATCGCCGCACGGCAATCGGGCAATACCATTAGCATCGCCATTTCCGATGACGGGCGCGGGCTGGACGAGGACCGCATCGCCGCCAAGGCGATCGCCACCGGCCTCATCACCGCGTCAGAGCGGCAGACGATGAGCCGGGACAAGATCCTCAACCTGATCTTCGAACCCGGCTTCTCCACCGCCGAGACCGTCAGCAATGTCTCAGGCCGCGGCGTGGGCCTTGATGTGGTGCGCCAGAACCTCGAAAAGGTCGGCGGCAGCATCAAGGTCACCAGTGTTCCGGGCCAGGGGACCCTGTTCAGCCTGCAAATCCCGCTCACGCTCAGCATCATCGCCGGACTGACGGTCGACGTCGGCGGGCATCGCTTCGCTATCCCGCAAAGCTATGTCGAGGAAATCGTCCAGGCATCGGCCCGCGCGCTCGATTTCACCCGGATGGGCGAGACCGCGCTGGTCACCTTCCGCGGCAACCGGGTGCCGTGCCTGATGCTGGGCGAGGTGCTGGGCCTCAACACTTGCGAGATTGCTGCGCGGGAACCGACCTTGGTGATGCTGCGGCTCGCCAGCGGCGATCTGTTCGCGCTCGCGGTCGAGGGCATCCACAATCACGGCGATCTGGTGGTCAAGCCGCTTGCGCCTGCGGTGATGCGCTCGGGCCTTTATGCCGGATCGACCCTGCTTGATGATGGTCAACCCGTGCTGTTGCTCGATGTCGCCAATATCGCCAGCCAGCACAACCTGATGTCCGATACCCGTGTGCGGGCGATTGGGCCGCTGGAAAGCGAGGCCGTCGTCACCGCCGAATTGCCGCGCGCGATGCTGTTCACCGACTTTGCCGGACGCCGATCGGCGGTGCGGCTGGAACTGGTGCAGCGGATTGAGACTGCCCCGGCCTCTGCCATCGATCGGTCCGCCGCCCGCCCGCGGGTGGTGATCGACGGGTTGATCCTGCCGTTGATCGGCCTGCCTGAAGACGCCTTGGCCCTCCCTCGCATGCGCCTGCTGCGCCTGTCGGACGGAGCGTGCGAATTGCTTTATGCGGTGCGCGAAGTCGAAGACGCGGTCGAGCTCAAGGACACGCTGCACCCGGTGCCGGAAGACGCGCTGGCCGAAGCCATGACGTTGATTGGCGGCCAACCGGTCACGCTGATTGATGCCCACGCGCTGTTCGCGTTGCATGGCGAGCCGCCGCTGGCCGCCGCCCGCCCGCGCTGCGTGCTGCCAGATGGCGAGTGGGCGCGCACCATTCTCGCCCCGCTGGTCGCCAGCGCCGGGTATGACATCCTGCCCGAAGGCACCGCCGACCCCGCCGCGATCGGGATCGTGTTTGATGATGTGTTCGAAGTCGCCGAGGCGCTGGGCCGCGCACTGCCCGCCCGCGTGATTCGCCTGCGCGATCAGCCCGACGCGCCGCCGGGCTGCGAGACAATCTACCGCTATGACCGCGAAGGGCTGCTCGCCGCGCTGGCCGAAGTCAATCGCGCCGCCCGTGCCGAGGGAGAAGCCGCATGACCGGAGACCTGCTCGTCATCGCTCAGATCGCCGGTCGCCGCTGCGCGCTCTCCGCGCTCGACGTGAAATCTGTGATCGAGATCGGCACCATCACCCCGATCCCGCGCGCGCCCGTCTGGATTGCGGGCATCACCGCCCTGCGCAGTCAGGCGCTGACCGTGATCGATTGTCGCCGCGCGCTTGGCTTTGGCGGGGGGTCTGATGGCAATGACTGGCCGACCGACCACCGCGCCGCCGTCGTAGCGGATGGGGGCCACTCCTATGCGCTGATGGTCGATTCGATTGAAGACATCACCACGGCCGCGGACGAAGCGGGGCAGGTGCCGGGCGGGTTCGGGCCGGAATGGTCGCGCGTTGCCACAGGCATGGTCGAGACCATGGCGGGGCCCGCCTTGATGCTCGATCTGGCGGCCCTTCTGGCCGGGCCGGAAGCTGCAAGACACGAAATCGAAGCCGCAGTTTAATCCTATGCTTACCAAGTGCGCCTAGTTTCAGGGTTCAAACCGCAGGAACGCCCATGAAAACATGCCTCATCGTCGATGATTCCCGGGTCATCCGCAAGGTTTCGAGGCATATCCTCGAGACCCTCGGCTTTGCCGTGGAAGAAGCCGAGAACGGCAAGCTGGCATTGGACGCCTGCGATGCGTCGATGCCCGATGTGGTTCTGCTGGACTGGAACATGCCGGTCATGACGGGGATCGAATTCCTCGTCCACCTGCGCCAACGCCCCGGCGGCGAGCGGCCGAAGGTGGTGTTCTGCACCACGGAAAACGACGTGGCCCATATCCGCGAAGCGATTCAGGCTGGTGCAGACGAATATGTCATGAAACCGTTTGATCACGAGACGCTCCAGATCAAGTTGCAGCTTGTCGGGTTTGCGTGAACCGCTCCTCATTCATTCCCCGGACGCCACCACCAGCCCCCGGTGACGGGAGCGATCGCCGCCCCTTCGCCCGCGCCGGTGCCGCCGCCGCGATCCGGGTGATGATCGTCGATGATTCGCTGACAGTCCGCACAATCTTCAAGCGGATGGTAGACAGCGATCCCGCGCTGATGATTGTCGGCACCGCCAGCAGCGCCGAACGCGCCATCGCCCAGCTTGCCGCCGAGCCTGCCGATGTGGTGCTGCTCGATCTCGAAATGCCCGGCATCGGCGGATTGGACGCCCTGCCCGCAATCCTCGCCACGCCCGGCCGCCCGCAGGTGCTGGTCGTATCGTCGCTGACGATGGACGGGGCCGAACACACGCTCTCCGCCTTGCAGATGGGCGCGGCCGACACTCTGCTCAAACCGCGGCCCGGCGGCTTTACTGATGAATACCGTGCGCAATTGCTCGGCAAGATCCGCGCGCTGGGCAGCCGCCTCGACGATAGTGACCGACTGCCCGCCCGCCTTGTCGAACCCAGCTTTGCGCGACCCGGCTATTCCCGGCGCAGCTTGCGGCCCGAGGCAATCGCGATTGGCGCTTCAACCGGCGGGATCCACGCCTTGGGCCTGATGCTGCGGCGGCTCGGCCCGGATTTCGATCTGCCGATTCTGATCACCCAGCACTTGCCCGGATCTTTCATGCCGGTCTTCGCGCGCCAGATTGAGGCTGCTTGCGGGCGTGCTGCCGATATTGCCGCCGATGGCCTGATCCTGAGCCCAGGGCGGATTCTGATCGCGCCCGGCCATGGCCACATGGTGGTGCGCCGCAAGGGCGCCTCCACCCTCACCGTTCAGGTCAGCACTGAACCTGCGGCGAGCGGCTGCATGCCCTCAGTCGATCCGATGCTGACCAGCCTCGCCGAAGCCTGCGAAGGCCGCGCGCTGGGGGTGATCCTGTCGGGCATGGGCCGCGACGGGGCACTAGGGGCCAAGGACCTCGTCGATGCCGGCGGGACGATTTTCGCGCAGGATGCCGATTCGAGCGCGGTGTGGGGCATGCCGGGTGCCGTCGCCCGCGCTGGCCTTGCCAGCATGATCGCACCGCCCGACCGGCTCGGCGATGCTGTGATGGCCCGGGCCGGCGCTCCCGCCGCCCCGGCGCTGCGGTAGGCCGCGCGCGTGATAGAAGTCAGCGAAGCCTCCCACCAGATCATCGCCGATCTGCTCGAAGCACGGACCGGGCAGCACCTGACCGAAAGCCGCCGCTGGCGGGTCAATTCGGCGCTCGCGGGGATTTTCCGCGCGCACGGGATCAGCAATGTCGACCAGCTCGTGTGCCTGCTCGCCGCGCCTCCGGGTGGGCCGGAGACCCCCGATTTGTCGCAGGAAGTGGTCGAGGCGCTGCTCAACAACGAGACCTATTTCTTCCGCGACAAGCCGACCTTCGATCAGCTGCCGGGCGAAATCCTCCCCGAAATCGCCCACCGCCGGCGGGATATGCGGCGCCTTTCGATCTGGTCAGCGGGCTGTTCGACGGGGCAAGAGGTCTATTCGCTCGCAATGCTGTTCAACGAACAGGCGGAACGGTGGCAGGGTTGGACGATCGATATCCTCGGCACCGACGTGTCGCACCGTGCGATCAACGCGGCGCGCAGCGGGTGCTACAGCCAATTCGAAGTGCAGCGCGGGCTCGGCGTCACCCAGATGCTGCGCCACTTCGACGAGACCCCGCGCGGGTGGCAGGTGCGTGAGGATGTGCGCTGCAAGGTGCGGTTCCATCAGCACAATATCCTCGGCCCCTTCCCCGGACGGATGCCCTTTGATCTGGTGCTGTGCCGCAACGTGCTGCTCTATTTCGACCGACAGGTTCGCACGCAGGCCTTCGCCCGCCTCTCGAGCGCGGTAATGCCAGACGGGTTCCTGATGCTCGGCGCGGGCGAGACTGCGGTTGGCCAAACCGACCGCTTTGTCCCCAGCGCCCGGCGCGCGAGCTTCTTCGAGCCCGCCACCCAGCCCGCTGCACTTCAGAAAATCGCGTAAACCTGGCGCTGACGCAGGCGCGGGCTTTACCCTTCCTTAGCCGCTTCTGTTTAGCATGATCGAATAACAGCGCGCCAAACGGCGTGCCTATCGGGAAACCTGATCGTGTTCACGGCGAAGCAACCCTTGCATCTGACCTCGGTCGGACTGGTGCTCATTCCCATCGGAGTGGCGAGCGTCATGACCGGCGCACTGGTGCTGGCGGTGAGCTTCAGCGATCAATGGGCCATCGGATCGCATAGCGGCCTGATGATTGCCGCGATCCTGATCTACACCGCCACGCTGTTCTTCCTTGGCCGCAGCGGCATGGCAAGCGTCCGCGGATTGGAACTGCGCGCAAACACCGACGTGCTGACCGGCCTGCCCAACCGGCACGCGCTGCATGAAGACATTCTGCACATATCTAACGGGAACGAGGAAGTCGCGCTGGCGATGATCGATCTCGACAGCTTCAA
>DLGU01000167.1:385-3396 GCA_002482865.1 Porphyrobacter sp. UBA7686 | reverse complement strand
GCCCTTGCGCAGCATCGCGTAAGTCTCGGGGTCTTCGCGGGGGACACTCGCCAGCGTCAGCGCGCGGCCATGATGCGCCTCCAGCAGATCGAGGCATTTGCGGATGCAGGTCAGCATCCCCAGCGCCAGCACATCGACCTTGAGGATGCCGAGCGCGTCGATATCGTCCTTGTCCCACTCGATGAAGCTGCGTTCAGGCATCGCGCCATTGCCGACCGGCACGGTCTCGGTCAGCGCGCTTTCAGTGAGGATGAAGCCGCCGACATGCTGGCCCAAATGGCGTGGCATTCCAATCATCTGCTCGGTCATTTTGAGGACGCGCCTGAGATGCGGATCGGTGATGTCCAGCCCGGTTTCCGCCGCGTGCTTTTCGCTGATCTCGCGGCCCCATCCGCCCCATACGGTGCGAGCGAGCGCGCTGGTAACGTCCTCCGACAGCCCCATCGCCTTCCCCACTTCGCGGATCGCCATGCGCGGGCGGTAGTGGATCACGGTCGCGCACAGGCCCGCGCGGTGGCGGCCATACTTCTTATAGATGTACTGGATCACCTCTTCGCGCCGCTCGTGCTCGAAGTCGACGTCGATATCGGGCGGCTCCTTCCGCTCCTCGGAGATGAAGCGGTCGAACAGAAGCTGGTGCTTGGCCGGATCGACTGAGGTGATGCCGAGGACGTAGCAGACGGCGGAGTTTGCTGCGCTCCCCCGCCCTTGGCACAGGATCGGCGGCTCCTGCCCGCGCGCGAAATCAACGATGTCCTTGATGGTGAGGAAGTAGCGCGCGAGATCGAGCTTGGCGATCAGCGCCAACTCGCGTTCCAGCGTGGCGCGGACGGTTTCGGGCAGGCCCTCGGGGTAGCGCCGCCCTGCCCCGGCCCAGACTTCGGTTTCGAGGAAAGCCTGCGGGGTCTGCCCGTCCGGGTAGATTTCCTCCGGGTATTCGTAGCGTAATTCATCGAGGCTGAACTGGCAGCGGTCGGCCACCTCGCGTGCGGCGCGGATTGCGTGGGGCCAGCGGGCGAAGAGGCGCTGCATCTGCGCCGGGGACTTCAGATGCCGCTCGGCATTGGGGTGGAGCAGGTGCCCGGCCGCCGCCACGGTGGTCTTGTGGCGGATCGCGGTCATCACATCCTGCAACGCGCGGCGCTCGGGCGCGTGGTAGTGGACATCGTTGGTGGCGAGGAGGGTGAGGCCGTGGGTGCGGGCGAGGCTGTCGAGCCGCTCGATCCGGGCGATATCATCGCCGCGATAGAGGTAGGCGGCGGCGATGTGCTTGAGGGTGGGGAGTTGCTCGGCGATGTAAGGGAGAAGGTCGGGGAAGCTCCCTGTGCGCTGCATTTTACCGTCACCCTGAACTTGTTTCAGGGTCCATTCTTCCTCCTGCACCGCCGGTTGAAGAGGAGGGATGGATGCTGAAACAAGTTCAGCATGACGAGCTTGGTTGGTTTTCCTCTTCCGGAAAGGGATGACGTTGCTCGGCACCCGGATCGTGAACACTGCCTCAAGATCATCAGGCGGCAGCAGGATCAACTGTACGCCTTCGCTGTGCTCCGCCAGCAGGCCGAGATCGATATCGCACACCCCTTTGTCCTGCCACTCGCCCGAAAGCGTCTGCATCCGGCCCGCACTGATCAACCGGCACAACCGGCCATAGGCGGCGCGATCCTCGGGGTAGGCGAGGAAGGCCAGCCCTTCGACCGTCTCGATCCGGCAGCCGATCAAGGGTCGCATCTTGAGCGTCTTGGCCTCGGTATGCAGCCGCACCACGCCCGCCATCGAGTTCACATCGGCAATGCCGAGCGCATCATAGCCATGGGCATGGGCGGCCAGCACCAGATCGACCGCGTCCGACGCGCCGCGCAGGAAGCTGAAGCAGCTCGCCACCCCCAGTTCCACGAAAGGCGCACGCGGCGGGCGCGTAATCCCTTCGGGATCGACCTGCAAGGTGCGTTTGTCAGGGGTCAGCGGGGCGTCGGGCATCAGTCCGCCCCCAACCGCTCCCGCTCCCGCACCCGCGCCCGCGCCAGATCGGCGGCGAACAGCGCCGCCTGTTCCTCGCGCGCCGCTCCATCAAGCCTGAGCAGATAGGAGGGGTGCACGGTCACCCACAGTTCCGCCCCGTCATCGAGCGTGATCGGCGCGCCCCGCGCTTTCGAGACGCTGACCGTGCGGCCCAGAATCCCGCGCGCCGCGCTAGCCCCCAGCGCCAGCACGATCCGGGGCTGCACGATCGCGCGCTCGGCCTCGAGCCACCAGCGGCAGGTGTCGATCTCCTTCGCGCCCGGCGACTGGTGCAACCGGTGCTTGCCCTTCCATGTGAACTTGAAATGCTTGACCGCATTGGTGACGTAAGCCGCGCTGCGGTCGATCCCCGCGCGGGTGAGGTGCTGATCGAGCAACTGCCCCGCCGGACCGACGAACACGCGGCCTGTGATGTCCTCCTGATCACCCGGCTGTTCGCCGACGATCATCAGAAGCGCGCCTTGCGGCCCCTCACCCGTCACCGCACGGGTACCGCAATCGGCAATGGCGCAATCACGGCAATTCGCCGCTCCCTTGGCGACCTCGGCGAGCGTTGCGGGACGCGTCCGTTCCTCGCGCTCGCCGGCCCTGACCATCGCCGCCTCACGCGCCTGAGCGCCCGCGATCAGCTGCGGGATGAGATCGGCCTCGGGCAGGTTCTTCCAGTATTTCTTGGGCATCTCAGACGTCATGGCAGACACCATCAACCGCGCCGGGTTGAAAATATTGGCAAAATACGTGCACCAAAGCGCCTCTGTCGCATCCTCCGGCGGTGGTCTGCGGTCGGTGGTCACCTCAAACGTCAGCTTTCGATCTTCAAAGCGGGCGGTCAAAGAGGGGGTGGCGATCACCCAGTCCATGTCACCAAACCGCTTTGCAAAGAACGGTGCCGCCGCCTCGACGATGGCGTGCTCCGGCTCAAACCATGCGGCAAACGCGCGTCGCGGGGCGTCTGGGGATGCCACGTCCCGAAAGCGCACAAAGGCATGCAT
>DLGU01000167.1:0-292 GCA_002482865.1 Porphyrobacter sp. UBA7686 | reverse complement strand
AGCACCAGCGCATAGGCACGGGCAAAACGCTGCGGGTCGGAATGGCACAGCGCTGTCTCGATCACAGCAATAGCCGCGCGCGACAGCGTCAGCGGCGCAGCTTGTCGCGGATCGCCCATTGCCCCCTCCTGCGCCGCGTCTTGGGCGAACAGATCCGGCCCGCCGTCCCCCACCTGCCACAGCACGGCCTCGGCGGGCACTCCTGCGGCTGCCAAGTGCCGCACCTGGTCGCGCCATGCCGCCACCGTTCCGATCAACGGAAGCGAGATGCGGCGCATCAGAACAGGCTCAG
>DLGU01000005.1:5518-9789 GCA_002482865.1 Porphyrobacter sp. UBA7686 | reverse complement strand
GGGCTCAACCGCGCGTTTGTGGCGCAGGGGTTGAAGGTGCTCGCCCGGCGCGAACGCATCGGAATGGCGGCGCTGATGGATGCAAGCCGCCTCACGCGCGCGCCGCAAGCGAGCGATCTCGGCTTTGCGCTCGGCCCGCGGATCAATGCGGGCGGGCGGATCGGCGAATCGACTTTGGGCGTGCGGCTGCTCACCACCACAGACCCCGAAGAAGCCCGCGTGATCGCCGCGCAGCTCTCGCAATTGAACGAGGAACGCCGCGCGATCGAGGGCGAGGTTCAGGAAGCGGCCGAGGCATTGATTGCCGGGCAGCACAATATGGCCGTGCAGGTCATTGCCGGACACGGCTGGCACCCTGGCGTAATTGGAATCGTCGCTGGGCGGATTAAGGAAAAGACCGGCAAGCCTGCCGTCGTGATCGCGCTGGACGAGACGCAGGGCAAAGGTTCGGGCCGTTCGATCAGCGGCGTCGACCTTGGCGCAGCTATCATTGCCGCGCGTGAGGCTGGGTTGCTGGTGGCAGGCGGTGGGCATGCGATGGCAGCGGGGCTGACTATTGATCCAGCGCGGTTGGCCGATTTCGCCGGGTTCCTCGATGAACGTCTCGCCCACGATGTCGACCGCGCGCGGGCGGGCGCTGCAATGCTGCTCGATCTCGCGCTGGCGCCGGGCGGACTCACGCCTGAATTGGTCGAAACGCTGGAAGCTGCCGGCCCTTACGGGGTCGGCTGGCCCGCCCCGCGCATCGCCGTTGGACCGGTGCGGATCATCAAGGCGGACATCGTCGGCAAGGATCATCTGCGTCTGATCGCGAGCGGCAATGACGGGAAGAGCTTCAAGGCCATCGCCTTCCGCGCCGGCGAAAGCGAAATGGGCCAGACCCTGTTGCATCGCCACCAGGGCCGCCGGTTTTATCTCGCCGGGAGGGTCAAGCTTGACGACTGGGGCAACCGCCCGGCGGCCGAATTGCATCTTGAAGACGCCGCTTTCGCCGATTGATCCAGCGGCGGGGTAAATTTCCCGCGCGCTGCGCAAACGGGGCTTGACCGATCCGATTCACGCCCCTAGTTGCGCGCTCTCGCAATCGCGACGGCCCCTTCGTCTAGCGGTTAGGACGCGGCCCTTTCACGGCTGAAACACGGGTTCGATTCCCGTAGGGGTCACCATCTTCGGATGCGACAAAACAGGGCGGCAGGCTTCGGTCTTGCCGCCCTTTTTCATGCCCCGTGCCGAGCGGCCACCCTTTCCACACCCGGTGCTTGGCTGTAAGAGCCAGAGCCATGGGCAACGGCCAGAACATTCCCATCGCCGGCATCAGCCTTGCGGCGGTGACCTTCGTGGCGCTGTTGCTGCTTGGGACTGAGGTGGTCATCGCGATTGCGGTGCTGACGGTGTGGGTCGGATCATTGCTGGTCGCCGCCGGTCGACCGCCCGAACCGCCTCAGACCAAGGTGAAGCAGCGCCTATCGCTCGATTCGATCCGTGACTTGATCGAGAATTCCTCCACCCCGTTGGTCATCACTGAACGCAGCACCATCGCGATTGCCAACCGGGCGGCACGCAAGATGCTGGGGCCGCATGTGATCGGGCAGGATGCCCGCGTGGCGCTGCGCCAACCCGAGGCGATTTCGCTCCTCAACGAGAATCGCCAAGGCGAAGCGATTGTGCGCGGGCTCGTGCGGCGCGGCGATATCTGGCAGATCAACCGCCAGCGGCTCGATGACCGGCTGGCGATGCTCGAATTCATCAATCAGACCGCCGAGGCCGACATCAGCCGCGCCCACACCGATTTTGTCGCCAATGCGAGCCACGAATTGCGCACCCCGCTCGCAGCTATTCTTGGCTATGTCGAAACTTTGCAGGAAGGCGACGAAGGGCTCGACACCCCAACCGCGCGCAAGTTCCTCGGGATCATCGAACGCGAAGCCCAACGGCTGCACGCATTGGTGAGTGACTTGATGAGCCTTTCCCGCGTCGAAGCCGAAAAGCACGACCTGCCGACCGAACGCATCGACCTTGCCTCACTGGTCGAACGCGCGGCGCGCGATGCGGCGGGGCCTTCGCGGCTGGATCGGCTGATGCTCGACATCACGGCTGAACCAGTGGTGCTGGGCGACCTGCAACAGGTTGAGCAGGTGGTGCGCAACCTGGTTGATAATGCGCTGAAATATGGCGCGCCGGACACGCCGGTCAACGTCGTGCTCGATCTGGCGCAGGGCGATCTGGCGCGGATTGCTGTGGCCGATCAGGGAGAAGGCATTGCGCCCGAACAGATACCGCACCTCACCCGCCGGTTTTATCGCACCGATCCGGGCCGCAGCCGTGCATCGGGCGGAACGGGGCTCGGGCTCGCCATCGTCAAGCACATCGTCGAGCGTCATCGCGGCCGGCTCGACATCACCAGCGAGCTTGGAAAAGGCACGCGCGTGGTTGTGCGAATCCCCCTCGCCGAGCCCGATCCTCGTCCCGATATTGCCCCGCTCGAACCCGAAGAAACCACCGAGCCTCAGACGGAAACACAACAACTGTCATAGTAGTGTCTTATTTCTTCAACATGCGCCCGTCATGGCATAGGGGCTGGACCGCCCGCCGATCTCGAATCCGAGATTCGGAGGCCTGAACGCCAAAGCGCATCTCCTGCAGGGAACACAGGTCTCTTTCATGTCGCCGATCACGCTGATCCTGATTGCTTTGGGCCTGGGCCTGCTGGGCTGGCTGGCTGGCCGTGCGAAGGCGTGGAGCTTTGCGTCGAGCGAACCAGCGCTGCGCCCGGCCTCGCGTCCGATCTATCATGCCTGGTACGTCGCGCTCTGGGTTGTGATCCCGGTGTTGGTGTTTGTGGTGGCCTGGTCGGTGATCGCGCCGCAGCTGGTGCTGCAAACGGTGCTGGCTTCTCCCGCCGCCGATGGCCTGCCCGTTTTCGGTTTTGAGCGTGACGCCTTCCTTGGCGAAGCCCGCGCCGTGGCATTGGGACAGGCGCCTGGGGTGTTCAATGATGAGGCGGAACCGCTGATCGTCCCGTTCCGCGATGCCTTTTCCTATTACAACACCATCGGCATTCTGGTGACCATGCTTATCGCGGTGGCCGGCGGCGCCCTCGCCTTCCTGCGGCTGCGCCCGCAATTCGGTGCGCGCACGCGGGTTGAGCGGACGGTGATGATGATCCTGCTGCTGGCCTCGCTGGTGGCGATCCTCACGACACTCGGCATTTTCGTCAGCTTGGTATTCGAGACCGTGCGATTCTTCGGCATGGTCTCGCCGATTGATTTCCTGTTCGGCACCAAGTGGGGGCCGGACACGATGGGCAGCCCTGATGCGGTCGATCCGTCGCGCTATGGCGCGATTCCGCTGTTCTGGGGGACGATCTTTATTGGCGCCATAATTGCCATGATCGTGGCGATCCCGCTAGGCCTGATGAGTGCGATCTACCTCACCCAATATGCCGATCCCAAGGTGCGCACCTGGATCAAGCCGCTCCTGGAGCTGCTCGCGGGCGTACCGACGGTCGTTTACGGCTATTTCGCCGCGCTGACGCTGGCCCCGATGATCCGGGATGCAGCCGTGGCCATCGGCATCACCAGCGCTTCGACCGAGAGCGCGCTCGCCGCCGGGATCGTGATGGGGGTGATGATCATTCCCTTCGTTTCTTCGATGGCGGACGATTCGATGGCGGCTGTCCCGGGCGCAATGCGCGATGGGAGCCTAGCGATGGGCGCGACCAAGTCCGAAACGATCCGCAAGGTGCTGTTCCCCGCCGCACTGCCGGGCATCGTCGCCGGGATCATGCTCGCGGTCAGCCGCGCGATTGGGGAGACCATGATCGTGGTCATGGCCGCTTCGCCCGCGGCCAATCTCACCGCCAACCCGCTTGAGCCGATGTCCACCGTCACGGTGCAGATCGTCAAGCTGCTGACCGGCGAGCAGAGCACCGATCACCCCGCCACGCTTAGCGCCTATGCGCTGGGCTTTGTGCTGTTCATGGTGACGCTGGCGCTCAACTTCATCGCCCTGCGCGTCGTCAAGCGTTTCCGCGAGGCCTACGAATGAGCAGTTCCGCCCTTCCCCAAGACGATGTTGCAGAAGCGCAAACAATGCGCCCAACCCGCACGCCCGCGTTCGAACAGCGCCTTGCCAAGCGCTACCGGGCCGAGCGCAATTTCCGCCGCGTCGGTCTTGGCGCCGTGGTGTTTTCGGTTGCGGTGTTGGTGTTCCTGCTCGGCAATATGCTGATCAACGGCGTTGCGGGGTTCCAACGCGCTGAAGTTGAAGTC
>DLGU01000005.1:0-5468 GCA_002482865.1 Porphyrobacter sp. UBA7686 | reverse complement strand
GCGATGCAGACGCTCGAAATGCAGGGCCTGCCGGATATCGTGACCTTCTTTGCCGAAGAACAATTGGGCAAGGATGCGGCAGCAGAGATCTCGCCTGAGGCATGGCGCGATATCGCAACCGCGCTGGCCGAAGACCCCGATCTCATCACCCGCAGCCAGAGCTTCAACCTGCCGACTTCCTCGGCGCTGGCGGCCGGACTTCAGGGCGAAGGACCGCCCGAGATGCAAGCGCTGGCGAAGCGGCTCGACACGGAGGGCAAGCTGTCGCGCAACTGGGATCTGGGCTTCCTCAGTCGTTCGGACGCGACCAGCCCCCAGGCGGTTGGCATCTGGGGCGCGCTCAAGGGCTCGATGCTGACCATGCTGGTGACGCTGGTGCTGGCCTTCCCGATCGGGGTGCTCTCGGCGCTTTATCTGGAGGAGTACGCCCCCAAGAACCGCTGGACCGACATCATCGAGGTGTCGATCAGCAACCTGGCCGCGGTGCCCTCGATCATCTTCGGTCTGTTGGGACTGGCGGTGTTTCTCGCTCTGTTCCCGAACCTCCGATCCGCGCCGCTCATCGGCGGGATGACGCTGGCGCTGATGACAATGCCGGTGATCGTGATTTCCGGACGCAATGCGATCAAGGCGGTGCCGCCTTCGATCCGTGACGGCGCGCTCGCCATTGGCGCATCGCCGGTGCAAGTGGTGTTCCACCACGTGCTGCCGCTGGCGCTGCCGGGGATGCTCACCGGGACCATCATCGGCATGGCCCGCGCGCTGGGTGAAACGGCGCCGCTGCTGCTGATCGGGATGCGCATCTTCGTTGCCACCCCGCCTGAAGGCTTTTCTTCTCCCGCCACCGTTCTGCCGATGCAGATATTCCTGTGGTCCGATGAAATCGACCGCGGCTTTGTGGAACGCACTAGCGCGGCTATCATCGTGCTACTGGTGTTCCTGCTCACGATGAACGGCCTCGCCATTTACCTCCGCAACAAGTTCGAGAAACGCTGGTGACTGTAATCCATCCCAATATGGCCGACGAAAGCGCGAAAATCCGCGCGCGGGACGTCTGCGTCTTCTACGGCGACAAGAAGGCGATCGACGAAGTGTCGATCGACATCTCGCCCAATTACGTCACTGCCTTCATCGGCCCGTCGGGCTGCGGGAAATCGACCTTCCTGCGGTGCTTCAACCGCATGAATGACACGATCGGAACGGCCAAGGTGACTGGCCTCATCGAGCTGGACGGCGAGGACATTCACGGTAGCCGGATGGACGTGGTGCAACTGCGCGCCCGTGTCGGCATGGTGTTCCAGAAACCCAACCCGTTCCCGAAGTCGATCTATGAAAACATCGCCTATGGCCCCAAAATCCATGGCCTCGCGGAGAAGAAGGCCGATCTGGATATCGTGGTCGAACGCTCGCTGACCCGCGCGGGCTTGTGGGACGAGGTGAAGGACCGCTTGGAGGATTCTGGCACGGCCCTGTCCGGTGGCCAGCAGCAGCGGCTTTGCATTGCCCGCGCCATCGCGGTAGACCCCGAGGTCATTCTGATGGACGAACCGGCCAGCGCGCTCGATCCCATCGCCACCGCCAAGATCGAGGAACTGATCGATGAACTCTCCGGGCGCTACGCCATCGTGATCGTCACTCACTCGATGCAGCAGGCCGCCCGCGTCAGTCAGCGTACCGCATTCTTCCACCTTGGAAAAATGGTGGAATATGGCCCGACCTCGGAAATCTTCACCAATCCGATCGAAGAACGCACCAAGGATTATATTACAGGACGTTACGGCTGATGGCTGAACATACCGTCAAGGCATTCGACGAAGACATCACCCGGCTGCGCGGCCTGATCGCCGAGATGGGCGGTCTGGCCGAGGTCGCGATCGCCGAATCGCTCGATGCGCTGGTGCGCGGGGACGAGGCGCTGGCCGAGCAAGTGGTGGCGCGTGATAAGCGGATTGATGCGCTGGAAATCGAGGTCGACAAGCTCGCCGTTCGGATCATCGCGCTGCGCGCTCCGATGGCGGACGACCTACGCGAAGTGATCGCTGCATTGAAAATCGGCGGCGTGCTCGAACGGATCGGCGATTATTCCAAGAACATCGCCAAGCGTACCGGCATGATCGAAGGCCGCGCCCGGTTCGAACCGCTTACGCTGCTCCCCACCATGGGCGAGCTTGCGGGCGAAATGGTGCATGACGTGCTGACCGCCTATGCCGCGCGTGATCCTGATCTGGCGCGCGAGGTGATCGCCACCGACGCCAAGGTTGACGGCTTCTACAACAGCATTTTCCGTAATCTCGTCAGCTATATGGTCGAGAATCCCTCGACCATTTCGAGCGCAGCGCAATTGTTGTTTGTCGCCCGCAACATCGAGCGGATCGGCGACCATGCGACCAACGTGGCGGAAATGGTGCACTTTGCGGCAACTGGGGCCTATCCGCCCGAAGGTGACCGCTGAGGCGAAGCTGGGGCAGGTGCAATGTCATGTGCCTGTTGAAAATTTGCGATGTACAGTTTCATCAAATTGTCGCTCAAGTGACACATAGCGCATGGCATCGCCCGCCTGCGCGGGCTTGAGGAGGCATCCTGCGCATGTCCGCTGCCAAACTTTTGCTGGTCGAAGACGATCCGGCCCTGTCCGAACTGCTCGAATATCGTTTCCAGAACGAAGGCTATGCCGTGCGTTGCACCGGCGATGGCGATGAAGCGCTGATGCTGGCCGCCGAGGAAGTGCCCGATCTGATCATTCTCGACTGGATGATCGAAGGCACCAGCGGCATCGAAGTCTGCCGCCGATTGCGCCGCGACAAGGAGACCGCTCACGTCCCCATTATTATGCTCACCGCGCGCGAGGCTGAGGATGACCGGGTGCGCGGGCTTGAAACGGGTGCGGATGATTACCTGACCAAGCCTTTCTCCCCGCGCGAACTGCTCGCCCGCGTCGCCGCCGTAATGCGCCGCATCCGCCCGGCGCTGGCAGGCGAAACCATCGAAGTGGGCGACCTGCGTCTCGATCCAGTGGCACACAAGGTCCAGCGCCGTGGCCGTGCGCTCCAGCTGGGGCCGACCGAATATCGCTTGCTCAAGTTCTTCATGGAAAGCCCGGGCCGGGTGTTCAGCCGGGGCCAGCTGCTCGACGGCGTGTGGGGCACGGGCTCGGACATCGAATTGCGCACGGTCGATGTGCACATCCGCCGCCTGCGCAAGGCGATCGGGATCGACGGAGCGAAAGACCCGATCCGCACGGTGCGGTCAGCGGGTTACGCACTCGAAGCGAGCTAACGACAGACCCCGGCCCAGCGATCATCCTGATCGAGGTGGAAGTGATCGGCGTGGGCAGCGTTGTAATCGGGTGACAGGACAGTCGCAAAGCTGCCGCACGCGCCGTCTCGCACAGCGCGCAGGAACGCGGCTTTGTCCCCTTCCCCATCCCAGTCGCCCAGCACGCTGATGCGCCGCCCGTCTTCCAGCACGAAGGCGGCGATATCGATTGCATTGGCGGTGGCGTGCTCGCTCCACGGGCCGTCGGCACCGCCATACATCCGGCGGCAGGAGAAGGCGCCGAGATGTTCGATCCGCGCCAGATCGCTGCCGAGGATGTTGCGCGCAGCGGGAGCCACGCTCTCGCGCCGCCACAATTCGAGCGCCGCTGCCACCGGGCAGGTCACCGCAGGCGTATCCGGCGCGAGCGGATAATCGCCGAGCCGGGTACGATCCGGCCGCGCGCATTCCCCCTCCCCTGTTTCCGGCAGCGCAGTGAAAGCAATTTCGCTACGCTCCAGTACCGCGCGGCACTCGGCGACATCGCTGCGCAGGGCAATAAGCTTCGTGCGCGTCGCCCAGCCCGGCGGATCGCGCAGATCAAGCGGCGCCCAGGGGTTGTGCTGCGGGTGTGACTGGAGCCACTGCCATCCGGCAATCGCCGCCACCAGCAGCACCAGTGCGACCACCGCCCGGCGCGCGGCGGCCAAGTGTCTGTTTGTTCGGGAACGGGGCATGGCCTGTCTCTAATGGAAATCGCGCGACTTTGGCAAAATCCGATGATCGCGCGGATGTCCGGTCACGTTAGGTTTTGGCGCCAATTCGTCGATCATGTCGCGGGGAACCGGCGGACCACGCTCGGGCATGGGGCGGTTGACTTCGTCCGCACGGGCGAGCGGGGCATCGAGCAGATCATCGGACAGCGCATGCAGCCGCTGTGTCGCATCGGTCATAGCCTGGGCAATCACATGGATCACCTCGTCATCATATTCCACGCGGCCGCGCACTTCCATCAGCCGCGCGCCCATCACCACCTTGCGGTTCTTCTCCTTAAGATCGGGCCAGACGACGAGGTTGATGACCCCGGTCTCGTCTTCGAGGGTGATGAAAGTGACGCCCTTGGCGCTGCCCGGCCGCTGGCGGATGAGCACCACGCCGGCGACTTGCACCATCGAGCGGAACTTGCGCATCCGCAGGTCTGACGCGCGCACAAATCCGCGCGCAGCGAGATCGGCGCGCAGGAAGGCCATCGGGTGCGCCTTCAGGCTGAGGCGGGTGGTCTGGTAATCGGCCACCACCTCCTCCGACAAAGGCATGGCGGGCAGGCGGATCGCGGCACGCTCGCTCCCCTCCTCACGCACCCCCGCCGCGCGGAACAACGGCAGATCGGGGGCAGCGATAAGGCTCCTCGCATCCCACAAGGCCTGCCTGCGCGAGATGCCAAGCGAAGTGAAGGCATCGGCGCTGGCAAGCCGCTCGATATGCGCAGGCGAGAGACCCGCGCGGGCGCGCAGATCGGCGATATCGCGGAACGGCCCGCGCTCCTCACGCTCCGCCAGCAGGGTAGCCGCGACGTGTTCGGGCAGCCCGTCTATCTGCCTGAGGCCGAGGCGCAGGGCGAATGGCTCACCCTCACCCTCTAGCGTGCAATCCCAGGCCGAGTGGTTCACATCCACCGGCAACACCCGCACTCCATGCTCGGCCGCATCGCGCACGATCTGCGCCGGGGCGTAGAAGCCCATCGGCTGCGAATTCAGCAGCCCGCAGGCAAAGGCCGCCGGGTAGTGGCACTTGAGCCAGCTCGACACATAGACCAGCTGCGCAAAGCTCGCGGCGTGGCTTTCAGGGAAGCCATATTCGCCGAAGCCCCGGATCTGATTGAAACAGCGCTGCGCGAAGTCGCGATCATATCCGCGCGCGACCATGCGTTCGACCATCATGTCCTGAAGCTCATCCACCATGCCCCGACTGCGAAAGGTCGCCATCGCCTTGCGCAAGCGGTTGGCTTCAAGGCTGGAGAACTTCGCCGCATCCAGCGCGATCTTCATCGCCTGTTCCTGAAAGATCGGCACGCCCAGCGTTCGCCCAAGGATGCTGGTGAGCTCATCCGGCGGGCCGTGCTCGGGCGCCGGCGCGGGGATCTGCACCGGTTCCGCTCCCCGGCGGCGCTTGAGGTAGGGGTGCACCATGTCGCCCTGGATCGGCCCGGGCCG
>DLGU01000217.1 GCA_002482865.1 Porphyrobacter sp. UBA7686 | reverse complement strand
TCCCGGCCGAACCGATCACGCCAACGCCGGGAAGGGTCACAAGGAAGTGCGGCAGGCGCATATCCTGCGGCAGCGCGGCGAAGGCGCGCGCATCGTCGATGCCATAGGGCCAGGGCGCGCGCGCCAGATTGAGCACGACCGCCTCGTCATTGATGCCCGCCAGAATAGCCTCGCAATCCTCAGGGAATGCGGGTCTCAGGAACAGTCTTTCACTGCGATGGAACACGTTCTCTCTCCCTCGCCCCGCGCCGCCACTACGGGCTACGCATGACAATTTTAAGGCCGCGAAACCTTATGATTCCGCAGACTTTCGAGGGAGAATGCAAAAAGGGAGACGGACCCCCTCGTACGAGGATGGTCCCATCTCCCTCTTGTGGCAGGTCTTGCACCCACCGGGACCATCCTTGCCGGACGATCCCTTTATCGAATCGTCGGCTTATTCGGCGGCTTCAGCCATCGCATCTACGCTGACGTATTTGCGGCCGAGCTTGCCCGAGTGGAATCGCACCACGCCTTCGGCGAGCGAATAGAGCGTGTGATCCTTGCCCATGCCGACATTGACGCCGGGATAGACGCGGGTGCCGCGCTGACGGATGATAATGTTGCCGCCGATCACTTCCTGACCGCCGAACTTCTTCACGCCGAGGCGACGACCGGCCGAATCACGACCGTTACGCGACGAACCGCCTGCTTTCTTATGTGCCATGGTTCAGTCGCTCCTTATTCGGCCGATGCCGCGGCTTCAGCCGGCGCTTCGGTCTTGGTCTTCTTGGCAGCCGCCTTCTTGGCGGGCTTGGTTTCAGCAGCACCAACGGCAGTGATGCGCAGCAGGGTCATCTGCTGGCGATGGCCGTTCTTGCGGCGATAGTTGTGACGGCGACGCTTCTTGAAAACGATCACCTTCTCGCTCTTGGCCTGAGCGATGATTTCCGCCGAAACGGTCACCTTGCTCGCGTCGGCGAGATCATCGCCTTCGCCGGCGAGCAGGATGTCGCCCAGCGTGATGGTGTCACCGGCTTCGCCAGCGAGCTTTTCAACGGCAATCTTGTCTCCGGCGGCAACGCGGTACTGTTTGCCGCCAGTGCGCACTACAGCGAACATGGCTTTATACTCTCGTGTCTGAGCCAATCGGGAACAGCCAGGAAACGCCAAGCCAACCGAACGGCAATGCGAGGCGTGCGCGGATGCAGCCCCGGAAAGATGCGTGCCGTTAGGGGAAAGGCTGAGCCAAGTCAACGCCCGCTTGATGGGAAAGCCGCTCGAAAAGGATCATGCTCGGCGGTGTGAGGTCTATTTGCCATCCCTAGGTGTCATGCTAACAGGACATGGGATTTTTATGCAGGCAAAATCGAAAAATACGCTGGGTCTGGTGCTGCTTGTCGCGGCGCTGACGGGGTGCGCCGCGGATGCGGGACGCTATCCCTCGCTGGCGATGCGCCCGTTCGAGAGCGGGCCCGCACCCGAAACCCCTGCCCCGCCCCAAGTGATTCGCCCGGCCACGCCCGCGGCACGCCTTGCTGAATTGCGCGGTGCTGCCACGGCTTCGCACGCGGCCTTTCTGGCCCGCGAGGATGACGCCGGGCGACTCGTACGCAGCGCCGCGGGTCAGCCATTCGAAAGCGCATCGCGCGCCGCCGCGCTGGTAGCGCTCGCCGATCTGGACTCGAAGCGTGGTGCGACCGCTGGTACGTTGGCCGCGCTCGACACGCTCGCCGCCGAAGCCGCCGCCGCGCTCAGCCCCGATCCGGCGCTCAGCCAGACGCAAACCGAAATCGCCGCTCTGCTCGCCCGTCAGGACGAAGGGATCGCGCGGCTATGGAAGGCTATGGGATCATGAACCTCGCGTGCAGCACCTGCCCCGTGAACGAGACCGCTGCCTGCGCGGTGCTGACCCCGGAAGAACGCGACGCGATGGCCGCCGCTGGACGCACCCGCACGCTAAAGCGCGGTGAGATGCTGTTTGCGGCGGGCGATGAAGAGGCCGCCTGCGCGACGTTGCAATCGGGTGCGCTCAAGGTTTCAGCCATCGATCAGGACGGTAACGAGCAGATCCTCGCCCTCGTCCACCCGGCGGGCTTCATCGGCGAGCTTTTCGCGCCCTTTGCGCATCACGATGTGGTGGCGCTGACCGAAAGCCGCCTGTGCACCTTCGCCAAGCGCGATATTGAACGCGCGATCGAGGATTACCCCGCGCTGGCCCGCGCGCTGCTCCGCCGCAGTCAGGCCGATCTGCTGGCGACCCGCAATCTGCTCGAACTCACGGGCCACGCCAGCGCCGAAGCGCGGCTCGCGGCGCTGCTCCACGATTTTGCCGGAGCGGCGAGTGAAAGCTCCTGCCATCTCGCGAAGTTTTTCGAGCTGCCGCTGACCCGCGGCGAGATCGCCAACATGCTCGGCCTCACCATCGAGACGGTGAGCCGCAAGCTCGGCGAACTGGAAGACATGGGCGCGATCCGGCGCGAAGGTAAGCGCGGTATCGCACTGCTGGATGCAACGATGTTGCAGGATATTTCAGGACGATAGGGAATTCGGGGCGGCACCTTGGGAGAGGGTTGCCGCCCCGAGGGGAGCTTGTCAGGTCACAATCGCGGCGATCAGCGCCACGGCGAGGCCCCAAACCACCAGCAGGACCGGCAGGATCAGCACCTGAATGGTCGCATCCTTCGGCGCCAGCCGCCCGGTGTTGGTCATGATCCCGCGTGTCTCGAATTCGCCGAGCGTCTGGGGTTCGGAGGCATTGTCGCGCAGCCGGGTCCAGACGGCCGGGACCGCGAAAGCCGCCACGATAAGCAGCACGATGATCGCCATCGGGATCGCCAGCACCGGGTTGGCAAAGGCCGAGCCGACGATCACCAGAAAGCCGAGATAGCAGCCAACGGTCGCGCCATAGAGCGCGGTGGGGAGGCCGAAATTACGGTCGCTTTCGACCTGATGGCGGACGGGCGCTTCGTCGGGCGCGGCAACCACGCGGGCATCGCCGCGGGCGATCAGGTCGTGGACGATGTGGCTCATGGTGATCCTCCTTGATGTTGGAGGCATGATTAGCGGGGGGCGCGGGGCCTTGCTTTGACCCGGATCAAATCAGCTTTGCCAGCGCGCGAGATCGCTGTGGTCCTGCTCGCGAGGCTCGATCCAGTGCCATTCTCCGCCACGCTTCTCGCGCTTCCAGAACCATGCGGCGCTCTTGAGATGATCCATGCAGAAATCGACCGCGTCGATCGCATCGCGGCGGTGGAGCGCGGCGGCGGAGACGCAGACGATCGGCTCTCCAGGGCGCATCTGGCCGACGCGGTGGACCATCAGCAGACCCATCAGAGTGAAGCGTTCAAACGCGCGGTCGGCCAAGGCGTGCATCCCCGGCAGGGTCAGCGGCTCGTAATGGGTGAGTTCCAGCGCCTCAACGCCTTCATCGTAACGCACCTCGCCCACAAAGGTGCACACCCCGCCCAGCCCCGGATTGGCCTGCGTGAACGGGCCGATCAGCATTCCGGGCAGGAACATCTGGTCGAGCAGGCGGATGTCGCGCATCAGCCCCCCGATACCGGCGGAAGCAGCGCAATCTCGTCACCCGCGCCGGCCTGCAATTTCGTTTTGTTGGGCAGCAGCGCGCCATTGATCGCCACGCGGATACGCGGATCGTCGAGCGCCTCGGCCAAAGCAGACGGCAGCGCGGCCTTGAGCCCCTCCCAATCGAGCGGCTTGGACATCGGCAGCGGCAGGTCGATAGTCGCCGCCTGTGCCAGATCGGCTAGCTTGCCGAGCATCACGATGGTGGCCAACTCAGCCCCCCGTCATCGACATATGCCGCGCGGTCGCCGGGTCGGCGCCGCGCGCATCCATCCGGAAGTGATGCTTTTCGGGCTTGATCCGCAGCGCCTCGTTCAAGGCAGCGGCGAGGTTCTCCTCCGGCGCGTCAGACCGCAGCGCGGCGCGCAGATCGACCCGCTCGCCCCCGCCAAGGCAGGGATAGAGCTGGCCGGTGGCTGTCACCCGCAGCCGGTTGCAGCCGGAGCAGAAATTGTTGGTGTGCGGGGTGATGAGGCCCAGCCTGCCGCCGGTCTCGGCCACCTCGACATAGCGGGCCGGGCCGCCGGTCGAAAATGCCATGTCCTTCAGCGTCCAGCGCTGCTCCAGAGAAGCGCGGACATCATCGAGCGGGAGATATTGGTCAAGCCGCTCCTCCTCGACATCGCCCAAGGGCATGACCTCGATCAGGGTCACGTCGTGGCCCTGGGCATG
>DLGU01000042.1 GCA_002482865.1 Porphyrobacter sp. UBA7686 | reverse complement strand
GTCGATCGAGAAGCTCGGCGCGCGATAGCCGGTGACTGCCACGCCCGAACAATCCTCAATGATGGCGCGCGCCTTGCGGATGTCTTCGGCAAAGCCCACACGATCCATGGTAAACACCCGCGCATGGTCATAGCCGTGGCTGGCGAGTTCATGGCCTGCGTCGGCAATGCGGCGGATCATGTTGGGGTGGCGTTTGGCCACCCAGCCCAGCGTGAAGAAGGTCGCGCTGACATCGGCTTCGGCGAACAGATCGATCACGCGGTAGACATTGTCCTCCACGCGCGTCTTGATGCTGTCCCACTCACCGCGCGCGATGACGTTCTCGAAAGCGCCGACCTGGAACCAGTCTTCCACATCGACCGACAGGCCGTTGACGATACCCTGCGCAGCGCCAAGACTGGCTCCGGTTGCAAGTCGTTCAGAAAGTGGCTGGAAGGGGGCGTTCATGGCGTTACGCCGCCTCGCGCGACGGGTCTTCCTCAAGCCACTCGATCAGCATGGTGAGCACATGGCGGAAGGATTGCTCCTGCTCTTCGAGCCGTGCTTCGATCCGTTCGAGCGCCGTGGCAAAGCGGGCTTCGGCGATGCGGGCTTCCTCGGGCGAAAGCGCTTCGCCGTCTGCACCCTGCCCCATTCCGGCGGCCTGCAATTCGCTGATCGCGGCTTCAAGCTCGGCGGTGCGGGCATCGCGTTCGGCCAGCAGCGCGGCGACTTCGGTTGCGGGCAGGCTGCCCTGCGCCACCGGAGCGGCAGGCTGAGGCGCAGCGGCGGGTGCGGAGCGCAGATCGCTCGCACCGCGTGCGCCGCGGCTTTGATCCGCCGCCATTTCCGCAATCACATCGTCGAGCATGACGAGGCTGAGGGTATCACACTCCTCAATCGCGCCCAGCAGCAACAGGCGGTTCATCACCTGATTGACCCGGCGCGGAATTCCGCCGGTGTGGCGATAGAGGCTCTCGAGCAACCCGGCATCGAACATCGGCCGATTGTCCCACCCGACATGGCGAAGCCGGTGGCGCACGTAATGTTCGACCTCGCCGGCATCCAGCGCTTCGAGATGGTGCGAGGCGATGATCCGCTGGCGCAGCTGCTCCAGCCCCGGATGATGCGCGACCATACGGCGGAACTCGGGCTGGCCGAGCAGCAGGCTTTGCAGCAAAGGATGCGCGCCGAGCTGGAAGTTTGAGAGCATCCGCAGCTCTTCCAGCGCGGTCAGCTCAAGGTTCTGGCACTCGTCGACCACCAGCAGGCAGCGGCGGCCCGCGCGCGCTTCGTCCTGCAGGAAGCGCTCAATCGCGCCCAGCGCCCCGGCCTTGTCCTGCCCTTCGACATGCAGACCAAACGCCTGCGCCACGACATGCACAACCTCGGCCCCGTCGAGCGCGGAGGTGACGACCTGCGCCACGGTCAACGCCGCCGGATCGATCCGCTCCATCAGATGGGCGACCAGCGTCGATTTGCCTGCGCCAACCTCGCCGGTGATGACGATGAAGCCTTCACCCTGCGCCAGGCCATAGCCAAGATAGCTCATCGCCTTCTTGTGGCTGGTGCTCTCGAAATAGAACTGCGGGTCGGGGGTGAGCTGGAAGGGTCGCCCGCTGAAGCCGTAGAATTGTTCGTACATGAGCCGCTTATCCCGTCAGAAATTGTAGCGCAGGCCAACCAGCGCGGTGGCAAAGGCGAAGTCCTGGGCGGTGAATTCGCTGTCGAAGTAATCGACCGCAATCGCTGCCCGGCCGACAAGCCGCTGGGTGATTGACTGATTATAGGCCGCCGAAGCGCCCATCGCCGTCACGTCGTTGTTGTTACCGGCCGCGTTGAACCAGTTGACGTAGGCATTGGTGGTGATGTTCGCATCCTGCCCGATCTGGCGGGTGAGACCGCCGATGACATAGTAGCTTTCATCGGTCAGCCCGTTCACCGGAGCGAGCACCGTCCCGGCCGCAGCGATGAAGGTGCGCCGGTCGTAGCCCGCGCCCAGCGCCGCCACGGTGCGGCCCATTGTGCGCTGGTACGACGCACGCACCCCGCGCCCGCGGAACGCTGCCGAACGGGTCGAGCCGACGCCGCCGATCAACGCCTGACCTTCGGTGCCGCTCACCAGCCCGCCGAAATCACCCGTCACCGGGTTACGGATCGCTTCGAAATCGCTCGAAAGACCCGCCAGCGCGTTGTTGAGTGTGCCGCCGACGCCGCTCACCCCGTCATAGGCCGCCACAGCAAAAGCGCTGCGCTGGCTGGGGACATAGGTGAAGGTGCCGTAATAGGTGGTGGAGTCGTAGCGCCGCCCGACCGAAGCCTGAAGGCTGGTGCGCGAGGACGGCCGCCACAGCACGCCGACATCCCACAGCAGGCCGTCGACATCAAAGGCGATCCGGCGCGGGGCGTTGGGATCGGTGACAAAGCGGCCATCGGAGCCAATCACCGGCACGCCATTGGCATCGCGCACGGCATCGCGGCTCGAAATCTCGACGTCCTCGTAACCCGCACCCGCCACCAGAGCGAGCGTGCGCGACACCGGCAAGGTCACATCACCGCGCACAAACAGATCGCGGACCCGCTGATCGAGATTGCCGATATCTTCCTGAAAGCCGCCTGCTGTCACCGCAAGGCCGACCGGCAGCACCTCGCCCGGACTAACCCCAGCACGCAGCTGTCCGAGATAGGTCACGCTGTCATCGAACACATCGATGGTGTTGCCCGCTTGCGTGACCAGCGCATCATCGGCCTCGAAGCGGTTGTACCCGACGCGCGCCACGCCCTGCACGTCGACATCGCCGACGCGGGTGTTGAGGCTAGGCCCGGCGTAGAAGCTGTAGATCCGGCTTTCGGCATCTTCACGCACCAGCGGGTTGGCGGTGGTGCCGCCGCCCGCGTCGATCCGGCTGCGCGAGGCAAGCGCGCCCGCTTCAAGGCTCAGCGTGTTCGGCACCAGCGCCAGCGTGCCGCGTGCGACCCCGCTGATGGTGTTGGTGTCGACGCTGTCATCGCCGTAGCCGATATTGCGTTCATAACGGACCGAGACCGCTGCGCCGCTGTTGCGGCCCTGCACGTTGATATCCACGCCCACTGCAACCTGCGTGAAGGTGACGACATCATTGCCGGGGCTCAGTTCGGCCGAGACGATCTGCCCGACCTCGATATAGGGCTGGACCACGCGGTTGCCGCGCTGGCCGGGGGTGTCGCCCCCCTGACCTTGACCTTGGCCGGATCCCTGACTTTGGGCCTGTGCGTAAGCCGGATTGGCAGCCGCAGCGATCAAGCCAGCGGCCAGCAATGCGGCTGCAAAAGAGCGGGCACGCATCTTCATTTCCCCTTGGTGCCGTACGTGCCGAAGCGCCGACCCGAAGGGCTGTAGCGCGCGGCATTCAGAAGCAGTTTGATATCGCCGCAGGCCGACAACAGCTGCTGCGCGTCTTCCAGAGCGGCACGGCTGGTTTCGTCTGCGCGCACGACCAGCAGCGCTTGCCCGACATGCTGGGCAAGCTCGGCAGCGGGCGAGGCGGCAAGCGCAGGCGGCGTGTCGAAAATCACGATCCGGTCAGGCGCACCCTGCGTCAGCCGGTCGAGCACTTCACCGGTGCGCGCACTGGCGAGATATTCGGCATCGAGCGACGTGGCGGTGCCAGCGGGCAGGACGAACAGGCCTTCGATATCGGTGCGGATGACCAGGCTTTCCGGCCGGATCGACGGATCGGCGAGCGCATCCATCAGGCCTTGCTCGACATCGATCCCGAGGCGCAGCGCCACCGAGGGCTTGACCACATCGGCATCGACCAGCAGGACCTCAAGCCCGCGCTCTGCGGCGAGCGCGATGGCGAGGTTGGTGGCGCAATAAGTCTTGCCCTCGCCCGGATGGGGCGAACACACGAGAATCCGGCGGGCGAGCGGACTGGCGCCCGCACGGGCATCGGCGAGCAGCTCGCGCTTGACGATGCGGAACTCTTCGAGAAGGCCGGTCACTGGGTCTTCCGGCACAATCAGGCCACCATCGCGCAGATGCTCGCGGTCGATGTGAACAAGCGGCCCGCCAAAGGCGACAGCGCGCGGCGCTTCGGGCTGAGGCGCAACGGGCGTTGAGGAGGGCTCGGGCTTGGCGAACGCCATCGGCTGCGGCGCGGCGGGCGCTTCCGAGACAGGCTGCGGAGCAGCCGCGCGGCGCAGTGCTTCTGGCACCGGCGGAACCGGCGGCACAGGCGGCGTGCGCACCGGGCCAAGCCCGAACGTAGCGTCAGCGCGCTCGAACAGCGATGCTGGCCGTGCACCTTCGCGGTTGATCTTCCCCTGATCGGTCATGCTTCGGCCCCCGTCCTCACGCTATCGACCCGATCGAGATGACCTCGATGGCGAGAAGGATCACAAACATCATGCCGAGCCCTGCGCAGGCTCCGGCGAACTGCATCAACCGGCGGCGTTCGATTACGCGTGCGGCGTCTGACACTGTCAGCGAGATTGAGCCGATGACCGGCAGATCGAAGGTGCGCTCCAGCTTCTGCGGCGTGGCGAAGCTGGATTTCAGCTGCGCCAGCGCATAGGCCGCAGCGACCCCTGCCCCGATCCCGACAATCAGCACGCCGAACAACAGCAGCGGACGATTGGGCGCGGCAGGCTTTTGCGGCACGCCGGGCTGCTGGATGATGTCGAACCGGAACTGGCTGGCCTTGTCCTCGACCTTGCCGCGCGTGCGCAACGCCTCGCGGTCTTGCAGCAGCTTTTCGTAATTCTGGCGCAGGACGTCGTAATCGCGGCTGATGCGATTGGCTTCGGCGGCGACCGCCGGCTCGCTCGCCTGGCTCGCCATCAGTGCGGCAAAGTTGCTTTGCAGCGCCGCGCGGCGGGCCTGGAGGGCTTCGACGGTGGCCTGACGCTCGCTCTTGATCGCGATCAGCGAGGCATAGGCGGGGTTCGGCGTGCCGCCCGCATCGTCGCCCGCAGCGGCGGCTTGCCGCGCGAGGATAGCGACCTGCTTGGTGGTCGAGACGACATCGGGGTGACTGTCGGTCAGTCCGCGCGAGCGCAATTCGGCCAGCTGGGTCTGCGCCTGTTGCAGCGCGGCACGCGGGCCGGTTGCCTGCGGCCCGCCCGCAATCGAGCGCGGCGTGGCGGCCAGCTGCGACGAGATCGCGGCAAGGCCGCTCTCCGCCGCTGCCAGATCGGCGTCGACATTGCGCACTTCAGTGCGGGCCTGCTGGACCTTGGTGGACAGGCTATCCGAGCCGCCGACCAGATCGGGATATTGCGCCTCGAACGCCAGACGGCGCTGTTCGGCCTGCTCGAGTTCGAGCTTGCGCTCATCGAGCTGGCGGTCGAGATCGCCAATCGCGGTGCTGATCCCGGTGCGGTTGCCGATCACGTGCTCTTCGCGCAGGATGTCGAGCAGCTTCTGCACCACATCGCGCGCCAGCACGGCGTTTTCGGCATCGGAAAGATCGCCCCGGCCAATGGCAGCGGTGATTTCGAACAGGTTATCCTGCTCGCTGGTGACGGTGACCTTCTTCTCCAGCTCGCCAATCATCGAATCCAGCGCGCCGCGTTCGGTGATGCCTTCGCCCAACCGGGTCGAGGTGATCACCTTTTCGAGGTTCTTGGCGCTCGACAGCGTTTGCCGCACGCGCATGATCTCTTCCTTGCCGTCCCCGGCAATGCCGAGCTGCTTGGAGAGCACATCCTGCACATCGACATAGACGCGCGCCTTGGATTCGTAGCTGTTGGGGATCATGCTGACCACCAGCCACCCCAGCACGCACACGCCCCAGGCGGTCGCAATCGCGACCCAGCGCCGGTGCCATACCGACCACAGGGCCGCGCGCAGTTCGTCGAAGATCTCGCTCATCCCCCAGCGCGCCCCTTAGAACCGGCTCTCGGGGATGATGATCGTGTCACCCGGCTTGAGCATCACGTTCGCCGTCGAATCGCCCTTGCGGATCAGGTCCGACAACCGCAGCCGGTATTCGACCTGGGTGCCGGTCTCATGATCGAGCCGGATCAGCTTGGCGCGGTTGCCAGCGGCAAACTCATTGAGCCCGCCCACCGCGATCATCGCATCGAGCACGGTCATATTGGCGCGATACGGCAAGGACGCCGGCTGCCCCGTCGCGCCGATGACGCGCACCTGCTGGGTGAAATTGCCCTCAGGCGTGTTGACGATCACCGAGACAATCGGCTGTTCGATATACTTCGCCAGCTCGCCCGCGATGTAATCCTGCAATTGGGTCGCGGTCTTGCCCACCGCCGGGATGTCCTGCACCAGCGGGATCGTCAGCCGCCCATCGGGGCGCACGCGCACCTTGTCGGCGCTGAGTTCGGGGTTACGCCAGACGTGGATGGTGATCTCGTCGAGCGGGCCGATGGTGTATTCTTCCGAGGGAGCGACGCTGCCGTCACCATAGCTGGCCGACGGCAGTTCCGTGCCTCCAGTGGTGCAGGCCGCCAACAGGGCAGCGCTGACGCCAAGAGCTGCGAGACGCATCGGGGGCAGACGGTACAACATCGGTCGAAGATCCTTGGCCAGTTCTTGCCGGGCGGCGCGTATCAGCGCAGGAGCGACCTGCAACACGGACCACCCGGTTATGGGGGTTCTTGTCGCTGGAAATGGTGAACATCTGGTTAGTTATACAGCGCCAAATCCGGCCCCATCCCGCGATGGGACAGCGGGTTTGCGGGGATTAACGCAGGTTGTTGTGGCGCGTCAGACCAGCAGTTCAGCCGCCGGGCCATGACCGAGGAAAGCACTGGGCGAGGCGGTCGCGCCATAGGCCCCGGCGCAAAACACGGCGACCAGATCGCCCACCTCGGCGCGAGGCATCGCGGCATTGTCGGCGAGCCGATCCAGCGGGGTGCACAGGCAACCGACGATGTTGACTTCCTCGGTCGCTTCAGCCCCGTACCGTGTTGCAATCGCTGACGGATAGTTGCGCCGCACCACGGTACCAAAATTGCCGGAGGCGGCGAGCTGATGATGCAACCCGCCGTCTGTCACAAGGTAAGTCACGCCGTGGCTAACCTTGCGGTCAATGATGCGGGTCAGATACACGCCCGCCTCGCCGACGAGGTAGCGGCCAAGCTCGATGCAGAGCTCGGTATCCGCGAGCACCAGCGGCAAATCGGCCACACGTTCGGCCAAAGCCGCACCCACACGCACCAGATCGACCGGCGTGTCACCCGGGAAATAGGGAATGCCCAAGCCCCCGCCCATGTTCAGCTTGGGCAGGCCGTGGCCAATCGCGTCGGCAAGTTCGGCAGCCAGCTCGAGCACATTGCCCTGAGCTTCAATGATCGCGTCAGCGCTCAGCGTCTGGCTGCCGGTGAAAATGTGGAGGCCGCGCCACTCGGCCCCTTCGCCGATCAGCTGGCGGGCGAGATCGGGCACACGTTCGGCATCAACGCCGAATTGCTTGGCCCCGCCGCCCATCTTCATCCCCGAACCCTTCATTTCGAAGGAGGGATTCACCCGGATCGCGATGCGCGGCGCCTTGCCGAGCCGCTGGCCGATGGCGATCGCCCGCGCGCCCTCACCCTCGCTTTCGCAATTGAGCGTTACACCTGCGGCAATCGCGGCCTCCAGTTCATCGTCGCGCTTCCCAGGTCCGGCAAAGCTGATGCGCCGGGGATCGATCCCCACGGCCACGCACAGCGCGAGCTCGCCAGAGGAGGCAATGTCGAAACCGTCCACCAGCGGCGCCATATGGCCGATCACCGCGAGATGCGGGTTCGCCTTCACCGCATAGTTCAACCCCACCCGCGGCGGCAGCGCCGCGCGCAGTTCCGCCACACGCGCATCAAGATGCGCGCGAGAATAGACGAACAGCGGGGTGCGCCCCGCCTCGGCGACCAATTCGCTCGCGCGCTTGCCGCCAATGGCGAGTTCGCCTGCGATCGTCTCGTAACCAGCGGGGATCGGGCCGACGGGCTTCATGGGGCAAATTCCTGATTGAGCTGGGCCTGCAAGGCGGTGCGGTCGATCTTGCCGTTGGGGTTCAAGGGCATCGTCTCGCGCCAATGGATGTGCTGGGGCTGCATGAAATTGGGCAGGTCGCGCTGGAGCAGCTTGGGCAATTCCGCGCGCGCCGCTTCGTCTGCGGCGCCGCGCACCACCAGATGCACCGCTTGCCCCAAGCGCGGATGGGCCACGCCTAGCGCGACCGCTTCGGCAGCCAGGCCTGAGGCCAGTGCCGCCTCCTCGATCTCCTGCGGGCTGATGCGGTTGCCCGCGCTCTTGATCATCGCATCGCGCCGTCCGGCGAAATAGAGCAGCCCCTCCGCAGAACGCCGCACCCGGTCGCCCGACCACACGGCCATCCCGCCATAGGTCGAGGCGGCCGGTGCGGGCTTGAAGCGTTCTGCCGTGCGCTCAGAGTCCTGCCAATAGCCTTGCGCGACCAGCGGGCCGCAATGCACCAGCTCGCCCTCCTCGTCATCCGCAGCGACCTCGCCGGCATCATTGATGACGAGAATCTCTGCGAAGGGAATCGCCTTACCCATTGAGGTTGGATGTGAATCTGTCAGATCAGGGTCAAGGAATGTCGAACGAAACGCCTCGGTCAGACCATACATCGGGAACAGCCGCGCGTCCGGAAACAGACCCCGAAGCGCGCGAACCAGATCCACCGTCAACGCCCCCCCGCTATTGGTCAGCCGCCGCAAAGGCGCGCGCGCCTCCTCGGGCCAGTCGATCTCGGTCAGTTGCACCCATAGGGGCGGCACTGCGGCGAGCGTCGTCACGCCATGCTTGGCGCAAGCCTTGGCGACATCCTTCGGGAACAGGAAATCGAGCGGCACCACACACCCGCCCGCATACCACGTCGATAACAACTGGTTCTGCCCGTAATCGAACGACAGCGGCAGCACCGCCAGCGTCACATCATCCTCGGCCAGCCCGAGATAATGCGCCACGCTCACCGCGCCGAGCCACATATTGGCGTGGCTGAGCATCACGCCCTTGGGCCGCCCGGTCGAGCCGGAAGTGTAGAGGATTGCCGCCAGCTCCGCCGGATCAGCCTCGGAGGGCCCCAATTCTCGCCCAGCAGCCTCAGCCGCCGCCAGCGCCTCGGCCTCGCCCAGCGCAGCGCAACCCGCAGGCAAATCGCCCGGCTCCAGCGAGGCAAGCCGCGAGCCTGTCCCGATCAGCAGCTTTGCCCCGCTATCGGCGAGGATATGCGCGGCCTGCCCGCGTTTCAGCAGCGGGTTGATCGGCACATGCACCAGCCCTGCCCGCGCGGCAGCGAGCGGCAGCAGGCAGGTGATTTCGCCCTTGGCCGCCCAGCTTGCCACCCGCGCGCCCTTGTCCGGCACCATCTCGGCCAGCCATCCGGCGAGCCGCGCGACACGCTGTCTTAACTGATTGTGGTTAAGCGTGCCCTCGCGCAGCACCAGCGCAGGCCTGTCGCCACGCCCCGCCGCCCCTGCCAGTTCGGCAAGGTGGTCAAGCGGACGCAAGGCGGGATCGGGCTGGTGCGGCATAGTCAGGAGCATTCTTCTACAGTGATCGAAGCGCGGTATCACGATAGCGTTAACGTCTTGCAAGCGTTGAGCGCCAAAGGAGCAGGCAGCGGCACCCCCGCGCCGTTCGACCGTGCCGAGTGGTTCGCGCTGCTCGCTGAGACCGGGCTCGCGCCGCTGATCGCCATGGCCAGCGACGCCGATAGCGCCGCTGCCTTGGCCCTAACGGAAGATGGCGGGCGAATCACTCCCTTGCGCAACTGGTACAGCTTCACCTGGCGCGAGCTTGCCCCGGCGGGTGCGGCGGGCGATCGGCTGCTCGAAGCGATCGCACGGCAGTTGAAGACACGTGGCTACCGGGTGACGCTCGAACCCGTGCCGGGCGAGGATGGCTCTGCGGACCGGCTCACGCGCGCATTCCGCCACGCTGGCTGGAAGGTCGCGGTGGAACCCTGTGATATTAATCACATCCTGCCCGTGCGCGACCGCAGCTTTGCCGAATATTGGGAAAGCCGCCCCGGCCAGCTTCGCACGACGCTAAAGCGCAAGGCGAAGAAGGTCGAGGTGGATGTGCTCACCCACTTCGATGCGGGAGTCTGGGCCGATTACGAGGCGATCTATGCCGCAAGCTGGAAACCCGCCGAGGATCAGCCCGCCATGCTGCGTGCCTTCGCTGAAGCCGAAGGCGCAGCGGGGCGGCTGCGGTTAGGGGTGGCCCGGGCCGAAGGTATCGCGGTCGCGGCGCAATGCTGGACTGTAGAAAATTCAATTGCCTATATCCATAAGCTCGCGCATCTTGAGAGCCACAAGCCACTGTCCGCTGGCACAACGCTGACGGCTGCCCTGTTCCAGCATGTGATTGATGTGGACCACGTCGACCTCGTCGACTTCGGTACTGGCGATCAGGGCTACAAAGCCGACTGGATGGAGGACGTGCGTCCACGTTTCCGCGTCGATTGTCTCGACCCGGCACAGCTGAAAAGCTGGCCCCCGCTCGCCAAGCGCCTGCTGCGCCGTGGCGGAGCCTGAGGCGCTCACCTGCGGTCCCGCAGTGCTTGCACCCGGCCCCGCGCATGGCTAAGCCCCGCCGCCACGGCCAAACACGCCAAGCCGAATACAGGGATTTGGGCACTAATGACCACCATTCCGAACATCGATAGCGCAGCAGGCGAAGCCGCGCTCGATAGCGAACTCAAGGCGTTGATCGCCGATGTGCTGGGTCTCGACCCGGCGCAGGCCGCTGCCTTCGGTCCGGAATCGGGGTTGTTCGGCCACCTGCCCGAGCTGGACTCGATGGCGGTCGCCGGATTGCTGACCGAAATGGAAGACCGGCTCGGCATCGTGATCGAGGATGACGATGTCGATGGCGAGATGCTTGAGACCTATGGTGGCCTGCTGGCGTTTGCGCGGGCAAAGCTCAACCCCCGCTAGGTCGGTCTTGACCCCCTCCAGGGTACCTCTCGGGTGATTTTCACGTGGAACCATCCGGCCCCCGATGGCGGACCGCCGTCTGAGGAATTGCTGGTCGCCTTCGATCGCGGCCGCACAGCGCGGGTGCTGGTGTGCCCGGCATGGTTTGACGAGGCGAACAAGCTGCGGCGGTTCACGCTGGAGGTGATGCGGCGACTGGATGCCGCCGGGATCGACAGCCTGTTGCCCGATCTTCCGGGGTGCAACGAGAGCCTTGCTCCGCT
Organism: Porphyrobacter sp. UBA7686; assembly: GCA_002482865.1. Classification (GTDB taxonomy): domain Bacteria; phylum Pseudomonadota; class Alphaproteobacteria; order Sphingomonadales; family Sphingomonadaceae; genus Erythrobacter. Next base: position 7,889 of record DLGU01000042.1, on the reverse strand, counting down.
TGAAAATGAGACACTGGCAAGCTGGCGCGCGAGTATGGCCGCAGCGGGTGAAGCGCTGGGTGCGACCCATGTGCTGGCGATCCGCGCGGGGGCGCTGGTCGCTCCGGCGATGCTGCCCGGCTGGCACTATGCCGCCCAAACCGGCCCCAAGCTGCTGCGCGGCATGATCCGCGCCAGAACCATCTCCGCCCGCGAGGCCGGAATGGCCGAGACGTCTGATGGGCTGATGGCGCAAGGGCGCGAGAGCGGTCTGGTGCTCGGCGGCTGGCCAATTGGCGCGGCGATGTTCCGCGAACTCGAAACCGCCGAACCGGCGCTCGCCCCGGGCCAGACCGACATTGCCCAAAGCATGGTCGGCGGCCCCGGCCTATGGCTGCGCGCCGAACCTGATGAGGACGCGGGGCAGGCCGATCGCCTCGCCGCTCTCATCGCCGAAAGCATCGGAAATTCAGCGGCATGACGCGGCTTTCTCACACCTTTGGTTGCGGCAGCCTGACGCTGGCCGGCACGCTCGACACAGCGCCGGGGACCACGGGATTGCTGATCGTCAGCGGCGGCAACGAGATCCGCTCGGGCGCATTTGGCGGACAGGCCGACATGGCCGCCCGGATCGCCCGTGTCGGCTTCCCGGTGTTCCGGTTCGACCGCCGCGGGATCGGCGACAGCGAAGGCGAGAACCGCGGGTTCCGCAATTCTGCCAAGGACATTGCCTGCGCCGTTGATGCCTTCCGCGCGATGACGCCGCAGATCGCGCGGGTGGTCGCTTTCGGCAATTGCGATGCAGCCTCGGCGCTGATGCTGGCGGGCGGTGCAGGTTGCGATGGGCTGGTGCTCTCGAACCCCTGGACGATCGAGCAGGACGAAAGCCACGGTGCGGCGGACGATACGCCGCCCCCGGCCGCGATCCGCGCGCGCTATCTTGAAAAGCTGAAAAACCCGCGCGAGGTCATGCGGTTGCTGGGCGGAGGTGTGAACCTTGGCAAGTTGGCGCGCGGTATCGTCCACGCCCTGCGCCCGCCGCCGCCGCCGTCAAGCCTCCCGCAGGACATGGCCGCCGGTCTGGCAGGCTTCACCGGATCGGTGCGCATCCTCGTCGCCACAGCAGACCGCACCGCGCAAGTGTTCGAAGCCGCGTGGGACCGGAACGACCCGCGCATCTGCCGCTGCGAAGGCGCGGGCCACGCCTATGTCGAGCCGGAGCACCGTGCGTGGCTGGAAGCTCAAGTCCTTCAAAGCTTGCGCGCTTAACGCTCGAAATAACTTACCAATTCGACATGGGTGGACCAGCGAAACTGGCCAACCGGGCGCAGCTTCGCAAGCCTGAAACCTGCCTCTGCCAGCACCGCCGCGTCGCGCGCCCAGCTTGAGGGATTGCAGCTGACATAGACCACCCGCGAAACCGTGCTCGCCGCGATTTCCGCGACTTGGGCACGGGCACCGGCGCGCGGTGGATCAAGCAAGATCGCGTCGAAGCGGTTCAGCTCCTCGGGCTGGAGCGGGGAACGGAACAGATCGCGGTGAAGCGCCAGCACCCGGCCCCCACTCATCGCGCCCGCAGCCTTGCAGGCGAGATGTGCCGCGCGCTCCGCCTCAACCGCCAGCACCTTGCTTCCCCCTCGCAGCGCAAAGGCGAAAGTGCCGAGCCCTGCGAACAGGTCAGCGACAACCCGCGAACCCGCCAGCCATTCAGCAGCATCGGCGGCCATCACATGCTCCGCATCATGGGTCGCTTGCAAGAAGGCGCCAGGCGGTAGGCTGACCGGGATGCCCGACAGTGTCACCGTCGCCGGTTCAGGCTCCCACACCGTCTCCGGACCGTACCCTTGATCAAAGGAAAGCCTCGCAAGGCCTTGATCACGCGCAAAATCGAGCGCCGCTTCGGTCGGGCCGAGACCTTCGAGGGGGAAGTGCGTCAGGCACGCTTCCACGCCCTGATCCGCCAAGGTCAGATCTATCCCGACCATTCCCTTGGGCCCATGCGCCGCCACAAACCGCCGGAGCGGGGCGATCAGCGCGGCGAGCGCTGGGTGTAGCACCGGGCATTCGGCCAGATCGACCACGCGGTGCGAACCGCCTTCGCGGTAACCCAGCACCGCGCCCTTGGCCGTGCGCAGCCCATGCAGACCTGCGCGGCGGCGGGTGGCGGGCGGGGAGAGGTGGACGGGGAGCAATTCGGCCGGTTCCAACCCTTGCCCCCGCGCGGCATTCACCACCCGGCCCTCGACAAACTCGGTGAGCGCCGTGTCGTCCGCGTGCTGCAACAGACACCCGCCGCACACGCCGAAATGGCGGCAGGCGGGCGCGATGTGGTGTGGGCCCGGCGTGATCGCGCCAGCTTCGTCCACCATGTCACCGGTGACGCCGCCTGCGATATGGCGGCCAGAGACGGTCACGCCGTCGCCCTTGGCGGCGAGGCGGATAATGGGTTCGAGATCGGTCACAGGCAGGCCGCTAGCGCCTCGGACACCCTTTCGGCAAGCTGCGTCGGCGTGAAAGCCGCTCCGGCCCGCCGTGCGGCCTCGCCGTGCAGCCACAGCGCCTCACAGGCGGCGGCGAAGGGTTCGGCCCCATTCGCCATCCGGCTCGCCGCAATCCCGGCGAGCACATCGCCCGTCCCGGCCACGGACAGCCAGCTCGGCGCTGGCTGCCCGAGTGCGAGTCGCCCATCGGGCGCGGCGACGATGCTGTCCGGCCCCTTGGCCAGCACAACCATGCCGCTGACTCTGGCCAAAGCCAAAGCCCGGTCGCGGCGTGTTTCCGCGATGACGCCAAAGCTGCGGCACAAGGCTTCAAGTTCGCCGTCGTGTGGGGTGGCAAGCATTGGCGCCGCGCGGGCAAGCATAGCGGGGGTGAGCAGCATCAGCGCATCGGCATCGAGCACCAGTGCGGGGGCCTGCGCCAGCGCTGCTTCAAGCCTTTGACGCGCCGCCTCATCACGCCCCAGCCCCGGCCCGACCAACACCGCAGCTATGCGCGGATCGGCCAGCGCTTCGGCGAGCGGCGCAGTGTCAGTCACCACATCGGGCGGCGTGCGCGGATCGGCGTGATCGGCGAACAGCTTCACATAGCCCGCACCGGAACGCTGGGCAGCGGACGCGGACAGCAGGCTCGCCCCCGGCATGGCGCCACCGACGATACCAAGCAACCCGCGGCGATATTTGTGACTATCCGCCGCAGGGGCGCTGAGGCGGGGCCGTTCGACCAGCTGCGCTGCACCCTCCACCGGCGCAATCCCGATCGGCACAAGCCGCATCTGCCCCATCAGCGCCCGCCCCGGCAGGCTCCAATGCGCAAACTTCCACGCGCCCAGCGCGAGGGTCAGGTCATAGTCGGGCAGCCGCTCGTTCAGCACCGCGCCGCTATCGCTGGCAATGCCCGAGGGCACATCGACCGCCACCTTGTACCGATGCCGCGCCGCCAGATCGCGCAGCAGCAACGCGTGCTCGGCGATCAGCGGCCGCGCAAGGCCGGAGCCGAACAGGCAATCGACGAACACATCAGCCCCGGCCCCTCCGGCCGTGCTGACCGGCCCGTCCCACCGCCGCCGCGCCTCTTTGGCGGCGTCGGTTGCCGGGTCGAGCGGAGCGATCACTGCCACCGCATTGCCTGCCTCGCGCAGGCGGCGGGCGATGACATAGCCGTCTCCGCCATTATTGCCGGGGCCGCACAGCACCGTCACCGCGCGTCCAGCAGCGATCCGGCGGATCCACTCGGCTGCGCCTCCTGCGGCGATCTCCATCAATTCTGAAACGCTGGTGCCCGCATCGAACAGCGCCTGTTCGGCAGCGCGCATCTGGGCGCCGGTGAGGACCTGTGCGGCGATCACTTCGGCGGCGGATCGAGGAGCGTGCGCGGGATCAGATAGCGATCTGCTCCGATGGCAAAAGCCTCCGCGCCCGCCCCGCCCTGTTCGGGCACAAGCACCTCGGCCCCGTCTCGCGGAGCAAGCGCGCCGGTGGCCGGATCGCGGGTCAACCGCCGAAAACCGCCGTCGGGATGGTGGAGAATGACGTCATTCCCCGCCAGCTCCAACGTGCAGACCGGCGAAAGCGCCGCTCCTGCACCGATCGCGCATTCGACCTCGTCGCCCGGTGGCGGCGGGCTTTCCGCCGCGCCGCAGCCGGTCAGCACAGCCAGGGCTGCAAGCGTGCTAGATATCCGCAAACACATGGGTCTCCGCCTTTGCGCCGGGATGGGTGAGGGCGCCGTAGCGGGCGAGGCCGACGACCTGACTGTAACGCCACAAGGCGCCCGACTGGTAATCATTGGTGCGCGGCTGCCAGGCCTTGCGCCGCTCGGCCAGCACGTCTTCGGACACTTCGAGTTCGATGGTGCCAGCTTCGGCATCGATGCTGATGATATCGCCATCCTCGATCAGGCCGATGGGGCCGCCGTCGGCTGCTTCCGGGCATACATGGCCGATACAGAAGCCGCGTGTGGCGCCCGAGAACCGCCCGTCGGTGATCAGCGCGACCTTCTCACCCATGCCCTGCCCGTAAAGCGCAGCGGTGGTGGAGAGCATCTCGCGCATGCCGGGGCCGCCCTTGGGCCCTTCGTAACGGATCACGATCACGCAGCCCTCGGCAATGTCGCGCTTCTCGACCGCGGCGAAGGCATCTTCCTCGCAGTCGAACACCCGCGCAGGGCCAGAGAATTGCAGGCGCGCCATTCCGGCGACCTTAACGATCGCCCCGTCAGGCGCGAGGCTACCCTTGAGGCCAACGACACCGCCAGTCGGCGTGATCGGGGTCTTCACATCGTAGAACACCTTCTGATCGGGGTTCCAGGTGATCTCTTCCAAGTTCTCGCCGATGGTCTTGCCGGTGACGGTGATCGGGTTAGGATCGATGAACCCGCCGTCGAGCAGCGTCTTCATCGCCATATAGACCCCGCCCGCCTCGTGCATATCCTTGGCGACATACTTCCCACCCGGCTTCAAGTCCGCGATGTAAGGTGTTGATTTAAAGACTTCAGCGACGTCGAACAGATCAAAATGAATCCCCGCCTCGCTCGCCATTGCGGGCAGGTGAAGCGCGGCATTGGTCGAGCCCCCGGTCGCGGCGACCACGCGCGCGGCGTTCATGAAGGCCTCACGCGTGCAGATGTCGCGCGGCCGCAGATTGCGGGCGACGAGTTCCATGACCTGCTTCCCAGCAGCCACTGCGATATCATCACGCGAGCGATAAGGCGCGGGCGCCATGTTGCTGTTGGGGAGGCTGAGGCCAATCGCCTCGCCGACGCAGGCCATGGTGTTGGCGGTGAACTGGCCCCCGCAGGCGCCGTGTCCGGGGCAAGCGACCTTTTCGAGCGCGATGAGCTCCTGCAAGGGGCAGTTGCCCGCAGCATATTGCCCAACCGCCTCGAACACGTCGACCACGGTCACGTCGTTGCCCCGGTGGGTGCCAGGCAGGATCGAGCCGCCATAGACGAAGATCGACGGCACGTTCAGCCGCAGCATCGCCATCATCATGCCTGGCAAGCTCTTGTCGCACCCGGCAAAGCCGACAAGCGCATCATAACAATGGCCTCGGACCGACACCTCGATCGAGTCCGCGATGATCTCGCGGCTGATCAGCGAAGACTTCATGCCCTGGTGGCCCATCGCGATGCCATCGGTCACGGTGATGGTGTTGAACCGGCGCGGAGTGCCGCCGCCTGCGATCACGCCCTCGCGGCAGATATCGGCCTGCGCGTTCAGGGTGGTGTTGCAGGGGGCCGAGTCGTTGCCCGCACTGACCACGCCAACGAAAGGCGCGGCGATTTCTTCCTCGGTCATGCCCATGGCGTAGTAGTACGAACGGTGCGGCGCGCGCTCCGGGCCGACCGAGACATGGCGGCTGGGGAGCTTCGACTTGTCAAACTTCTGCGACATAAGATTTCCCGTTGAAGGCAATTTGTGAAACGTCCCCTGCCTTCAGGCGAGCGCTGACGCAACCCTTTGCGCAATATTCGCCAACAATGCCGCCCAGCGCGTGTGTGTTTCAGGGGTCTGGACGAGGTCTTGGCGCAGCTCGACGCCAAGGTATGCGCGACCTTGCGCTTCGGCGTGACGGTTCATGGTGTAATTGAGATCGCGCCCCGAATAGGGAAGGTTGTCACCCACATTCAGCCCCTCGGCTGCGAGCATGGGGATGGCAATGCGGGCGGCACGGTCGTCCTGATTGTAGAGCACGCCCACCTGCCACGGGCGCGGCTCGTCCCGGCTGGCGAGGCGTGGGGTGAAACTGTGGAGCGAGAGGATCAGCGCGGGCTCGGCAGCGGCCAGCCATTGCTCCAGCGCGGTGTGATAGGGGCGGTGGAAGCGGTTGAGCCGCCCTTCCCTGTCCGCGTCGACATTGCCGGGGATCGGGTGCCCGTCACTGTCTTCGGGGACGAGGCCGGGTGCGGTCTCCTCACGGTTCAAGTCGCAGACGAGGCGGCTGACGGCGGCGATGTGGGCGGGGATAGCGTAGTCGCGCGCCAGCAGCTCGGCGATGGCTTCGGTGCCGATATCGACCGCGATGTGCTCGTTCAGCAGACGCGCTGGGATGCCGAGGTCGATGTCGGCAGGCACGTGGTTCGAGGCATGGTCAGCAGTGCAGACGATCCCGCCGGGGGTGGGCGCGCCGAGTTGGCGAAAGGCTTCGTTCATGCCCCGACCGCCGTTCGCCTCGAGCGTAGTCGAGAGGCCGTGCTCTGGTGTCTCGACTTCGCTCGACACGAACGGGTGTTGGGAGGCGCCCTCACCGCAGTCGCCCCGCCATCGTCCACCAGCCAGACGGCATCGCTGCCGCCGCCGCATCGCGGGCTTCGGGCGTGTCGTAAAGCGCAAAGCAGGTCGCGCCCGAGCCGGACATCCGGGCGAGCCAAGGCTTGGTCTCGGCCAGTGCCGCCAACACATCGGCGATCACCGGGCAGAGCGAAATGGCGGGGTTTTCAAGGTCATTGCGCCCCTCCCTTGCGATCTTGGACGCCGGGCCTTCGGGCAGCGCGCCGCGATCCCGGCCATCCCATGCCTTGAACACCGGGCCGGTCGACAGCGGCACGCGCGGATTGACCAGCAGGACTGGGGTTCCGACGAGGTCGTCCTCGACGCTAAGCTGCTCGGTGCCGGTGCCGAGACCGATATGGGTGCGGCTGAGCACGCAGGCCGGCACATCCGCGCCGAACTTCGCCGCCCGCGCCTGCCAGTCGTCGGGCAGCCCATGCAGCGCCTCGACAATCCGAAACACCGCCCCCGCATCCGCCGACCCGCCGCCGAGGCCAGCCGCGACCGGGAGGTTCTTCTCCAGCGTCACTGCAAGCCCCTGCGGGCGCGGAAGAGCGTTGAGCGCGCGCGCCACGAGGTTGTCGAAGGGATTATCCAGCCCGCCCGCAAACTCGCCCAGCGTGGTGACGCTGTCTTGCGCGGTCGGCTCCGCCGTCAGCAGATCGCCTGCATCGACGAAGGCGAACAGGGTCTCAAGCTCGTGATACCCGTCCTCCCGCCGCCTGCGGACATGCAGTGCGAGGTTGATCTTTGCGAAGGCGGTTTCGGTCGTGGTCACAGGTAAGCCATGGGATCAGGGCACCTCAATGTTCTGCTCCGTTCCCGGCGGCAGCTCCTTCAGTTCTACCTCCCACCGCTCCTCAATCTTCTGGAGCTGGATGTGAAAGGATGGCCCTTCCCCGCCGCTATTCATATACCACAGGTCAATTAGGTCCCCTTCGACGGCGACGAACTGGATGAAGTCCATATCGACATAAGAGCCAATATGATCGGAAATCAGTCCCGCAACATCCAGCGCGCCGATCCTATAGATACCGCTCACCTAGCGAGATCACATATTCGGATAGTTCGGCCCGCCGCCGCCTTCCGGCGTTACCCAGTTGATGTTCTGGTTGGGGTCCTTGATGTCGCAGGTCTTGCA
>DLGU01000023.1:405-7884 GCA_002482865.1 Porphyrobacter sp. UBA7686 | reverse complement strand
ACGGGCACGATCCGACCAGGAACAGCGTGCGGATGTCCGGGCGGCGTTCGAGCAGGCGGTTCACCACGCGGTCAAGCTCGTCCTGTGCATCGACCATGCCGGCGAGGTCGCGTTCTTCCATGATCGCGGTCGCAAAGNNAAAGCGGGGCTCGGCAAAGATCATGACGCCCGCGGCTGATTGCAGCAGGTGGGCGCAGGTGCGCGAGCCGACCACCAGGAAGAAGGCGTCCTGCATCTTGCGGTGCAGCCAGATAATGCCGGTGAGACCGCAGAACACTTCGCGCTGACCGCGTTCACGCAGAACGGGGCGCGCAGGAGCGATTGCGGGGCCAGTGTCGCGGGCGAGTTCGGCCGCGCAGCCATCAAGAATATCAAGCGCGCTCATGCTGCCACCGCCGTGTTAGAGGGGGTGCCCTGAAGGCGCGCCATCCGCAGCTTCCAGATGAACTGGCCGGCGTTGATCACGTAAGCGGCATAACCAGCCAGCGCGACCAGCATCCGCTGTTCGAGCGTTCCGATCTCGCCCAGCAGCAGCACCAGATAAAGGGTGTGCAGCGCCAGCACGAGCATCGAGAACACGTCTTCCCAGAAGAACGCGGGGGCGAACAGCCATTTGCCGAACACCACCTTCTCCCAGATCGAGCCGGTGATCATGATGGTGTAGAGCACCAGTGCCTTGATGACGATTGAGACGTCGGCAGCGAAGGCGCCGTCGCCGGTCGTGAGCGTGCGGATCACAAGGCCGAGGCTAACGAGAAACACCAAAAACTGCACCGGGGCCAAGACGCCCTGAACAATGGTCCAGACGGATTGGTCGCGGCGCTGCCGTTCTTCGGCGGTGTAAAGTGCGCCGGTATTGCCCCTCTCGTGGCCCGCCCCCTTCACCGTGGTTCCGGGTTCGACCGGGGATGCTTGATCCGTCCGAGTCATGTGATGCGTTAGCCTTTTCTCTCAGACTCGGAGATTACCCTTTCCAACTTGAGTGTCAACTAGATTGGACGTTTAGTTTTGTTGACGATTACAGATTCCCCGGTAAGGTCATTTGCGCCATGCCGGGAAAAAGCGTATTTAGAGTCGCTGGCCCTTGGGGATCAGGGCTGCTGCTGATCGATGTTGGATCGGTACACCTCCTGCGGAAGGTTCGTCCGCAAGACCTGGGAGGGTCTGACGAATGGGAGAGTCCAAGGCTTCGAGCATGTTTGGTGCGGGATCGGCGGTCCTGCGGGGGGTCATCTCGGCGCCGCTTGAAGCGGTGCGACGACGCGGTTCTGCCGCCAACCCCGATCAGCCCGATTCAGTCAATGCAATCATCGAGGGTGAGATCATTCCCCGCCTGTTGATGGCCCACACCAGTTCCGACGTTCAGGCCAAGTCGAAACGATCCCGAACCATTTCTGCGGATGAAGCTTCGCGCTTCGCCGTTTTGCCGTTGCGGCTCGAAGCGGCGAGCCTGCTCGAAGAGGTCGATGGCTTCATCTCCAAAGGCGCCAGTGTTGAGACGATCTGCCTTGAACTGCTCGCGCCTGCCGCCCGCAAGCTGGGCGAGATGTGGGAATCGGATGAGTGCGATTTCCTTGATGTTACAATGGGTTTGTGGCGGTTGCAGGAAGTGATGCGCGAAGTTGCAGCACGCTCGCCCGCCGTCATGGGCGGGATGAGCCTCCCTTACACTGCGCTGTTCTCGCCAATGCCGGGAGATAACCACAATTTCGGCACGCTGATGATCGAGGAAGTCTTCGCTCGCGGCGGCTGGCGCAGCGAAGCGCTGGTCAAGCCTGAGCGGCGCGAATTGCTTGATCGCCTCGCACGCCAACCCTTCGATCTCATCGGATTGACCCTCGCTCGCGATTGTCCTAGCGCGGCGCTCGGTAACCTCATCAAGGCGGTGCGCAACGTATCGGCCAATCCTCATATCATCGTGCTTGTCGGCGGACGAATGATCAACGAAAACCCCGGAGTTGCGATCGAAGTGGGTGCCGATGGTACAGGAGCGGACGCGCTGGCCGCGCTCGAACTGGCGAATTCGCTGCTGAAGACCGCTGCTACCCGCCATCTGAACCTGTTGTAGGTTCGATCAGCGATGCTCACCCGCAAACATAGCATTGAAGGCAAGCACCCGTTCGGGAAGGCTGCCGCGCTGTTCAACACCCTTGATGCCGACGCGGCGATGAAGCTGGCGATGGTCGCGGGTGACGTGACGCTGGTCCTCGACGATACGGGTACGATCCTTGATGCGGCGTTTGATCCGCGCGAGTTTCCGGCTTTTTCTGGATGGGTCGGGACCAATTGGATCGAAACGGTGACGGACGAAAGTCGCCCGAAAATCATGGAGATGCTGGCCGCCGNNCCGACGCGGCGAAGTGCAGCACTGGCGGCAGGTCAATCACCCGTCGCGCGATGGTGATGTGCCAATCCGCTATGCTGTGCTCAGCGTGAATGGCGGCGAGCACCGCATCGCCTTTGGCCGCGATCTGCGTGAAGCGGGCAAGTTGCAACAACGGTTGCTTCAGGTCCAGCAATCGCTCGAACGTGATTACCTCAGGATGCGCCAGCTGGAATCGCGCTACCGGATGCTGTTCGAACGATCGACCGAGCCGGTGATGATTGTCGAGGCCGGCACGCTGCGTATTCGCGAGGCGAATCCGGCGGCACATATGCTCGTCGGCGCGCGCATCGGCGGTTTGCCCGGCAAGAAGCTGCTGACTTTCATCGATAAAAACTCGTATGATGCGGTCCAATCACTGGTCGGCGCGGCGCTGGTTTCGGACACGGTCAGCCCGGCCCGGATCCGCATCGCCCGTGGGGCGCGCGAAGTGATGGCAACGGTCAATGGGTTCACCCAGGATCGCGGCCAGTTTCTGCTGGTGCGGTTGGTCCCGGCCAGCGATCGTCCGCCACTGGAATCCTCGCCGGTCCTGGCGCTGGTCGACCAGATGCCCGATGCCTTTGTTGTGGCTGACAGCAATCTTGAAATCGTCACCGCCAACGCCGCATTTGTCGAGCTTTTGCAAGCTGCTAGCGTCGATCAACTGCGCGGGCGGCACTTGTCGGAATCGATCGGTCGGCCCGGGATCGACCTCGATCTGATCGAAGGCCAGATCGACCAGCATGGCGCCGCGCGCAACGTCGCGACCATCCTGCGGGTTGGCCATGATATTGAAGGCGAAGCGGTTGAATTGTCGGCGGTTCGTACCTCGGGCGAGGATGGCTATTATGCCTTCGTGATCCGCCCGGTCGGACGTCGTTTGCGCGATCTGCCGCCCGGCGCGCAGGATATGCCGCGCTCCGTCGAGCAGTTGACCGAGCTGGTCGGGCGGATGTCGTTGAAGGATATTGTGCGCGAAAGCACTGATCTTATTGAAAGATTGTGCATCGAGGCGGCGCTGTCCTACACCTCGGACAATCGCGCATCGGCAGCGGAAATTCTCGGCCTTTCGCGCCAGAGCCTCTATTCCAAGCTTCACCGCTATGGGCTCGGCAACCTGACGGGCGACGGCGAGTAACGGCAGGCCCGGCTGGCTTAACGCATAGCCACTATGCCCAGCACAATCGCCATGTCGACGTGACTCTGGACCAGCTCAAGCCGGGGCTGGGGTAGGGCCGTGCGAGCTGCCAAAATCGTCCATGTCATCCAACCTGACACACCGTCTGACACGTCCCAATTGGACATCGGCTGGACGTATTCATCAAAATGAACGAAAAAATTGGATCATCGCGGGATATAAGTGTCAAAATAATTTGACGCCTATGGCTGTCAGGCATAGCCTTCGATTATGGAGCACTCGGTACCTTCGACTCGCACAGTGCCCAACCCGGCGTCAGGTTCAGGCTTGCGCCCGCGATCGGCGCCTCGGCCGCGCGATGTGCTCGAACTGCTCAAACCCATCACCTGGTTCCCGCCGATGTGGGCTTTCATGTGCGGCGCGGTGTCTTCCGGTGCCGGGCTGGAGGGCCGCTGGTGGTTCGTGGCTGGCGGCGTGTTGCTGGCAGGACCGCTCGTGTGCGGCACGAGCCAAGCGGTCAACGACTGGTTCGACCGCCACGTCGACGCCATCAACGAACCGCACCGCCCGATCCCCTCGGGACGCATTCCGGGACGCTGGGGCCTGTACATTGCGATCATCGCGACGCTGATTTCGGCCGGCATCGGCTGGCTGCTGGGGCCTTTGGTGTTCATTGCCGGGCTGGTGGGTCTCGCCTTTGCCTGGGCCTATTCCGCACCGCCGCTGCGCTTCAAGGCCAATGGCTGGCTTGGCCCGCTGGTGTGCGGGCTGACCTATGAAGGGCTGAGCTGGTTCACCGGCGCTGCCGTCATGCTCGGCGCGATGCCCTCGGCCCATGTCATCAGCGTTCTCGTGCTCTATTCGATTGGCGCGCACGGGATCATGGTGCTCAATGACTTCAAGGCGGTCGAGGGTGACCGGCAGACGGGCCTGACCTCGCTTCCCGTGGTGATGGGCGTCGGCCCTGCGGCAAAGCTGGCCTGCGTCACCATGGCCGCCGCGCAGATCGTGGTGATCGCGCTTCTGGCCATGTGGAGTTACAACCTGTCCGCGCTGATCGTGACCGGCGTGCTTGCCGCGCAGATCGCCGCGATGCCCAAGTTGATCCGTGATCCGGCGAAATATGCGCCGTGGTACAACGGCGTGGGCGTGACGCTCTATGTGCTGGGGATGCTGGCAGCGGCGCTAGGCCTCGGAGGCTATATCTGATGCACGCCCCGTTTCCCGCACCAGTGACAACCAAACCCGGGTTCGGCTGGTTCGGGATCGTGCGGATTGGCCTCGTGCAGGCTTCGATCGGCGCGCTGGTTATGCTGACCACGGCGGTGCTCAACCGGCTGATGATTGTCGAGTTTCAACTGGCAGCGGCAATCCCCGCCGGACTTGTCGCTTGGCACTATGCGGTGCAGCTGGGCCGACCGCTGTGGGGGCACGGTTCTGACAAGGGACGCAGCCGCGTGCCGTGGATTATTGGCGGGCTAGTGGTGCTGGCTGCTGGCGCGCTGCTGGCGACGCAAGCGACCCTGATGATGGCGACCACCTTCCCCGCCGCCTTCGCGCTGGCAGTGTTTGCCTATGCACTGATCGGTGTCGGGGTGGGTGCAGGTGGGACTTCGGCGCTGGCGCTGCTCGCTTCCGGTGTCGCGCCGGAACGGCGGGCGGCCGCCGCCGCCGTTACGTGGATCATGATGGTGGGCGGCATTGTCGCCTCGGCAATAACAGTGGGCGAATTGCTCAAGCCCTATTCGCCGGAACGACTGCTCGAAGTGGCGGGCGGGCTGGCCGCCGTGACGATTGCCGTGACCGTGCTGGCGACCTTCCGGCTGGAGCGGCAAGCGGGCCAGTTCCGGGATAGCGCCGAAGACGCGCCCGCACCCGATTTCCGCGCTGCGCTTGCCGAGATCTGGCACGAAGCCGCGGCGCGGCGCTTTACCATATTCATCTTCGTCTCAATGATTGCGTTCTCGATGCAAGACCTGATCCTCGAACCCTTCGCAGGTCTGATCTTTGGCCTGTCGCCGGGGGAATCGACCAAGACCGTGGGGCAGTTCCACCAGGGCGGCATCCTGATCGGCATGATCATTGCCGGGATTGGCGGTAGTGCCTTTTCGGGCAAGCGGGCCGAGGGTCTGCGTCCGTGGGTGGTGGGCGGATGCCTGGCTTCTGGGCTGGGGCTGGGCGCGCTCGGGCTGGCGGCGGTCAACGGGCCGCCGTGGCCTTTGGGGATCAACCTCTTCGTGCTGGGCTTCGGCAATGGCGTCTTCGCGGTTGCCGCAATCGGATCGATGATGGGCCTGGCCGGCGCGGGCGAGAAGACCCGCGAAGGTGTGCGCATGGGCGTGTGGGGCGCAAGCCAAGCGATCGCCTTCGGGCTGGGCGGGCTGATTGGCGCGCTAGGCCTCGATGTCGCGCGCCGAACGCTCGCGAATGACGGCGCGGCGTTTCAAGTTGTTTTTGCCGTGGAAGCGGCAGCCTTCGTGCTTGCTGCTCTATTGGCAGTGAAGGCCACGGGCGGGGCCGCAATGCGCGCCGCCATGATCAAGCAGAAGAGGGAGGTCTTCGCATGAACCAGACAATCTATGACGCGGTCATCATCGGCGGCGGTCCGTCCGGCTCGACTGCGGCGACCGATCTCGCGCTTGCCGGCCATTCGGTGCTGCTGATCGAGCGCGGCGGGCGGATCAAGCCCTGCGGCGGCGCGATTCCGCCGCGCCTGCTGGCCGATTTCGACATTCCGCAAAGCCTGCTGGTCGCCAAGGCGCGCTCGGCCCGGATGATCGCGCCGTCGGGACGTGCGGTCGATATGCCGGTGGGCGAGATCGGCTATGTCGGCATGGTCGACCGTGAGGAATTCGACGAAGCCCTGCGTGAGCGCGCGCGCCATTCGGGCGCCGAGCGCCTGACCGCCACCTTCGAGAAGATCGAGCGTGACGACAAGGCCCATCCCATCGTCACCTTCCGTCGTAGCCGCGGTGCCCCGATCGAAAGCGTGCGCGCCCGCGTGGTGATCGGCGCGGATGGTGCGCGCTCGGCCGTGGCCAAGCAATGCCTGCCGGGTGCCGAGCGCATCCCGTGCGTTTTCGCCTATCACGAGATCATCAAGTCCCCGCCGCGCAACACCGACCAGTTCGATGCCTCGCGCTGCGATGTCTATTATCAGGGCCGCCTCTCGCCCGATTTCTACGCTTGGGTTTTCCCGCATGGCGACACGGCGAGCATCGGAGTGGGCAGCGCCAACAAGGGCTTCAGCCTGCGCGGCGCGATTGCCACGATGCGCGATGATCTGGGGCTGGACCGCTGCGAGACGCTGCGCCGCGAAGGCGCGCCGATCCCCTTGAAGCCGCTGAAGCGCTGGGACAACGGCGCTGACGTGATCGTTGCTGGTGATGCCGCGGGCGTCGTTGCGCCTGCGTCGGGTGAGGGCATCTATTACGCGATGGTCGGCGGGCGTCTGGTGGGTGAAGCGGCTGCGGCCTTCCTCAAGACCGGCGAGGCCAAGCACCTGCGCTCTGCGCGCAAGGCCTTCATGAAGGAGCACGGCAAGGTGTTCTGGGTGCTCGGGATGATGCAGTATTTCTGGTATTCGTCCGACAAGCGCCGCGAGCGGTTCGTAACCATGTGCGATGACAAGGATGTGCAGGAACTGACCTGGCAGGCCTACATGCACAAGAAGCTGGTGCGCGCCAAACCGATGGCGCACATCAAGATTTTCCTCAAAGACACCGCCCACCTGCTGGGCCTGCGTCCAGCGACCTGACAGTATCGCGGCGCTTTCCGTTGCAGGTTGGCGGGTGCGACTCTAAGCTTGTTCAATGAACCGAATGATGATCATTCCCGTGACCGTTGCGACGGGCGCGGCGCTGTGTGTCGCCGCCCTTGGCGCGACTGTTACCGATCTTGGCCCGTGGTATCAGGCGCTGGCCAAGCCCGACTGGAACCCGCCCGATGTGGTCTTCCCGATGGGCTGGACGGTGAT
>DLGU01000023.1:0-306 GCA_002482865.1 Porphyrobacter sp. UBA7686 | reverse complement strand
TTCTTCCGCCTCCAGCGGCCCGATTGGGCGTTTTTTGAGGTCACCTTGTTGTGGCTCTCGATCCTTGTGATCATTCTCTATTGCGGGCGCTTCTCCAAAACGGCCGCGCTGCTGCTGGTGCCTTACCTTGGCTGGGTAACCTTCGCCGGTGCGCTCAACTGGGCGGTGGTGCAGCTTAACGCTCCGTTCGGCTGAGTGGACGAGGCGCGGGCAGGGAAGGGAGCTGCATGGCGGGCGGAGGCCTAACCGAGATCCTGTTCGATAGCGGCCATGCGGCTGATGTGATCCTCGGCGTGCTGGCGATCG
>DLGU01000144.1 GCA_002482865.1 Porphyrobacter sp. UBA7686 | reverse complement strand
CGCACCCCATGCCGCCATTGCCGGATTCAAGCTCGCCCCCAATGGCACTGCCATCGCCCTGTGGGGCGAAGTCGCGCGGACATGCCCGACCTTCGGCTGCGCCGATGCCAAGCCGCAGCACTTGCCCGGCCCCGGCACCGGGCGGCTGTATGACGCCAAGGATGGCTTCGTGCGCCACTGGGACCGCTGGGCGACGCCCGGCACCCCCAACCGCATCTTCACTTTCCCGCTGACGAATGGCGTCGCGCAGGGCGAGGGTGTTCCGGTCGACGGCACCGACCCCGCCACTGGCATCACTGCCGACACCCCGACCATGCCGTTTGGCGGGGCTGAGGAAATCGCCTTCGCCCCCGATGGCAAAGCGCTCTATTTCACGGCGCGCCTCTCGAACGCGGCAGAGCCGACTTCGACCAATCTCGATATCTACGCCTCTGACCTGTCAGGTGCTGCCCCCAAGCTGCTGACCGCTAGCAATAAGGCGACCGACACCACACCCGTCGTCTCACCCGATGGCCGCTATCTCGCATGGCTGGCGATGGCGCGCCCGACGTACGAGGCGGACAAGCTCGCCGTGCAGCTGCTCGATCTGTCCACTGGTGAGAGCCGCAACCTGACCAAGGACACCGACCTCAGCTTTGCCAGCCTCGCCTGGAGTGCGGATGGCAAGCACCTGATCGCCACCGCGCAAAAGGTGCTCGACACACCGGCCTTCAACATCGATCCCAAGACGGGCAAGGTCACCGAACTCAATCTGATGGCCGGGAACGAGGCGCATATCGCCAATCTCGTGCCCCTGCCGGGCGGCCGGGCGCTGTTCACCCGCGATTCGTTGGGGCAGCCGGCAGAGCTCTATCTGTCGGACGGCATGGGTCAGGCCCGCCCGTTGACCGATGTGGCGACCACCCGGATGGGCGGCCTTGCCAGCATCGTCACCCGCCGCTTCAGCTTCAAAGGCGCCAATGGCGACACGGTATGGGGCCAGATCACGCGGCTTGCGGATCAGACCGGGCCGATCCCGGCGCTGCTCTATATTCACGGCGGGCCGCAGGGCAGCTACAACGACAGCTGGTCGAACCGCTGGAACCCGCGCGTCACCGCCTCGCAGGGCTATGCGGTCATCTCGATCGATTTCCACGGCAGCACCGGGTACGGGCAGGCCTTCACCGACGCGATCAACAAGGACTGGGGCGGGGGGCCGCTGGAGGACTTGCAGAAGGGCCTCGACGCCGCGCTCAAGCTCGACACCCAGATCGACGGGGACCGCGCCTGCGCCATGGGGGCGAGCTATGGCGGCTACATGATCAACTGGATCGCCGGGCAATGGGCCGACCGCTTCAAGTGCCTCGTCAACCACAATGGCCTGTTCGACAACCGCGCCTTTGCCCATTCGACCGAGGAATTGTGGTTCCCGCACTGGGATTTCGGCGGTTCGTATGAAGAGGCGGCGGAGACCTACGAGAAGTGGAACCCCGCCAACCACGTCAACAAATGGAAGACCCCGATGCTGGTGGTGCTGGGCGAGAAGGACTTCCGCGTGCCTTACACGCAAGGCCTCGGCGCGTTCACCATCCTGCGCCAACGCGGCATCCCGGCGCAATTGCTGGTCTTCCCGGATGAAAACCACTGGGTGCTGGGCGCGAAGAACTCGCTGCAATGGCACGACACCGTCTTCGCGTGGCTGGATCGTTGGTTGAAGGCTGAGGCGGCGAAGTGAGCCGCCAGGAACTGCTCTCGGCGCAAACCGCGCTCGCCAAGCATTATGGCGATCCGGCCAAGGGGACGCAGATCACCCGCCACATCATGCTATGTTCGGTATCGGACAAGCAGCAGTGCTGTTCACGCAAGGACGGCGAGGAGGCGTGGGGCTTCCTGAAGTCACGCCTGAAGGAGCTGGGGCTGGTCGGCCCGCAGCGCACGGACGAAAGCAAGCGGGGCGAGGGCGGGGGCGTGCAGCGCTCCAAGGCCGATTGCCTGCAAATCTGCGCGGCAGGGCCGGTCGCGGTCGTGTGGCCGGATGGGGTCTGGTACCATTCGTGCAGCCCCAAGGTGCTCGAACGGATCATTCAGGAACATCTGGTGGGCGGCGTGCCGGTTGAGGATTACCGCCTCAACCCGCCCTCCTAATCATCTTTCGGCGACCAGAACTCGTCCTTGCCCGGCAGCTGATTGTCGACCGATTCGTCGTGCCCCGTGCCGTTGCTGAGGAACACCAGCCCCATCAGCCCGCCGCCCAGGAGCATCGTCAGGCTGATACCGAGCGCGACGGCGATGTAGAAATGCACCGAAATCATGCCGTTATAGGCAAATAGCAGACCCATCGCGATGGCCACGGTCAATATGGTCGCGGCCAGCAGAACCTTCATGATCTGGCGGTAGCGCGCCCACGCATGGGCGGCATTGTGCGGATCGTCGAGCGGGGATTTGCGCGTCATGCGCCCGACATGGCGTGCCGTTGCCCGCTTGGCAACGCGCGAAAGCTGCAAGGTGCACTGCGTGAGGTGCAAGCAGGGTAGCGGGCCGGATGCGACGGGGCGATTCGCTTTTTGCGCAAGGACATGGCATTTTCTCCGCCTGAGAGAGGGAGTCTGCCATGACCATTGCTCGAATCATCGCCCAGCGCGGCCCATCCGACATCATCGCCTGCGACGTCGCTACCCCGGTGTCCGACGCCGTCGGCATCCTTGCCAGCAAACGCATCGGCGCCTTGCCCGTGCTGCGCGAAGGGCGGGTGGTCGGCATCGTCTCGGAACGTGATGTGATCTACCGCCTCGCCGATCATGGCGGGACGTGCCTCGATCTGCCGGTCGAGCAGATCATGACATCGCCCGCGGTCACGGTTGAACCAGCGACCACGGTAGACGAGGCATTGAGCCTGATGACCCGCCGCCGCTTCCGCCATTTCCCGGTGGTCGAGGGGGGGCAATTGATCGCCTTCATCTCGATCGGCGACCTCGTGAAACACAAGATGGACGAAGTGCAGCACGAGGCCGAAGCGCTGCGCAATTACATTCAGGCGGTGTGACCGCTTGAGGAACGCGCCTGCGCGCCCTAAATGAGAGCCATGACCGCCGCGCCCCTGATCCTCACCCCGTCCGCCGCCAAGCGCGTCGCGCTGATCGCCAGCAAGCAATCGCGCCCCGCGATCCTGCGGCTGGCTGTGGAAGGCGGGGGCTGTTCGGGCTTCCAGTACAA
>DLGU01000221.1:4741-7752 GCA_002482865.1 Porphyrobacter sp. UBA7686 | reverse complement strand
ACGCTCTGCGCGCTCGAATTGCTGCTGCCGTAAAGATGCGCCGCACGCGCTTCGAAGGCCTCGACCATCTTGCGGAAGGCCTTGTCGAAATATTGCCCGGCAATCTTTTCGAACAGGCGGTTTTTGAAGGTGAAGTCGACGAGGAAGTCGATCTCGCAACTATGGTCGTCTACGGCGCGAAACGTCCAGACATTGTCGAGGTCGCTGAGCGGCCCATCGAGATAATGGACATCGATCTCCAACGGTCGGACCTTCTTGACACGCGAAGTGAAGCTTTCACGGATCGCCTTGAAGCCGACCACCATGTCGGCGACCATCTCGGTCTCGGTATTCGAGCGTACGCGGGTCGCGATCACCCAAGGCAGGAATTCTCCATAGCGGCCGACATCGGCGACCAGATCGAACATCTGCTCGGCGCTATAGGGCAGGCGGCGGGTTTCGCGGATGCCGGGCATCAGGCCTTGGCCTTGGCTCCAGCGCGGACAAGCTTTTCCTCACGCGCCGCGCGCATCTTCGCGAAATCATCACCGGCGTGATAACTCGAACGAGTCAGCGGGGTGGCCGCGACCTGCAAGAAGCCCTTCGCCCGGGCAATCGCACCATAGGCCGAAAACGCCTTGGGCGTGACGAATTCCTCAACCGCCGCGTGCTTCGGCGTGGGCTGGAGATATTGGCCCATGGTGATGAAATCGACCTCAGCCGAGCGCATGTCGTCCATCACCTGATGGACTTCGAGGCGTTGCTCACCCAGCCCAAGCATGATGCCCGACTTGGTAAAGATCAGCGGATTGTGCGCCTTCACCTCTTCCAGCAGCCGGAGTGACGCGTAGTAGCGCGCCCCGGGGCGGATCGTAGGGTAGAGCCGCGGAACGGTTTCGAGATTGTGGTTGTAGACATCGGGCCCCGCCTCGCAAATCATCTCGACCGCGCGGCGCATCTTGCCGCGGAAATCGGGGGTGAGGATCTCGATCGTGGTGTTGGGCGTATTGCGGCGCAGCGCCTCGATCACCTTCACGAATTGCGACGCACCGCCGTCCGGAAGATCGTCCCGGTCGACGCTGGTAATGACGATGTGTTCGAGCCCCATCTTGGCCGCGGCAATCGCGGTGTTCTCAGGCTCGAACGGGTCGACCGCCTTGGGCATCCCGGTCTTGACGTTGCAGAAGGCGCAGGCCCGGGTGCAGACATCGCCAAGAATCATTACCGTGGCGTGCTTCTTGGTCCAGCATTCGCCAATGTTTGGGCAGGCAGCTTCCTCGCACACGGTGTGGAGGTTCAGTTCGCGCATCAGCTTGCGAGTTTCATTGTAGCCCTCGCTGACGGGCGCGCGCACACGGATCCAGTCAGGCTTGCGCTGGCGGGCGGGCCGCTCGGCGGGTGTGGCAGGCTGCGGCGTGCTGGCAAGGTCGTTCATGGCACGCCATTTAGGCGTGCAAGGCCGCTCCCGCAAGCGCAGCGCTGGTTGCATTTTCCAGCATGGCCCCTGCCAAAAAAGAGCGCCGGACGGTCAGACCGCCCAGCGCTACTTTTAAATCCGGCTATCGCGCGGTGCGATCAGCTACCAACGGCGGCCACGGCTGGCGCGGCCGGAGCAGCTGACTGCGAGGCATAGGCGCTCCACAACTTCGCAATCGGCGAGCGCGGACCATCGACCTTCGACAGCGTCTCGCGCGCCGCTTCGGTGTTGCCAGCGCCGATCTGGGCGATGCCCAGACGGGTCAGCGCGAGATTGCGATCAACCTCGGGCATGGTCAGGCTGCGCTCGTAGAAGCTCGCTGCCTTGGCGTACTGGCCGTAGCTGAGGAAGGTGTCGCCCGCCGCCAGCACGGTGCGCAGCTTGGCAGCCGACGCGTTCGCATCACGCTCAAGCGCGGGAAGAGCAGCCCGGTCCTCGGCGATCAGGCTGTTGGCTGTGGCGAGCTGCTCGTCGACCCACGGATCGCTCCCCTTGGGAATCGCGCCAGTAGCATTGGCTTCTTCGATCACCGACTTCACTTCCATCGGCAGTCGGCGCGTATCGGCGGCTTCAATGTAGAAGACGTAGTCGTTCTTCTCCTTGAGCGTCCCCACCCGCTTGCCGAGACGCAACAGGTCGAGCAGCACCGGGCCGTCATAATCGTTGAGATTACGCGTCAGGTTCACCGCATCGCGCCAGTTTTCCGGGGTCGGAACGTCGATCACCCAGCCCTGCACGAAGTCATAGATCTGCGGCACAAGCTCGTTGTTGTAAGCGATCTGTACCCCGCGGCGATACCAATTGGGATTGACCGGCTGGCCTTCGGCCTTGCGGGCAGCGATCAGCTCACTGATGTATGCGACGCCTTCGGCAAAACGCTCTTGCGAGAAGTAAAGCTCCGCCATGTTCATCCGCACATCATAGGTGCTGAGGTTCGGCGCGCTGTAGTTGAGGTCGATCGCCTTCTGCAGATAGGTCTCAGCCTTGCTGAACTGGTTCTGCGCCGTGGCAAGCTGCGACGCGACGAAGGCGAAGCGGCCGGTATCTTCGGGTTTGATCTTGCCGCTCCCGAGCATCAGCTCGGCACCGCGCAATTGCAGCGCCATGTCCTTGCCGGTGATCCCGGCGTTGAACAGCATACCGCCAGCCGCAAGCTGCTCGTCCGGCGAAGCGGCCATGTTCGCGATGGCGTCGATCTGCGGCTTGAGTGCGGCGACATTGGCCGCCGGGTCCTTCAGCGCGGTTTCGACCGGCGTGTAAGCGGCCACAAATTCCTTAGCATAGACAGGCGCGGCGGCCTGGGCCTGCTCGTCCTTCTTTTTCTTCTTCTGAGCGTGCGCTGCGTCGGTGAAGCCCGGAACGGCGAGCACCGCGGTGCCGGTGGCGAGCGCAACTGCCAGAGCAAGCTGGCGCGCAAAGCTGGCCGGGCGACGGGGCGAAGACATATTGGTCACTGCATCCTCCACAAGTAGTGCAGCGGCGTGCCAGATGTGGCCCGGACGCTGCCCGAATTCCGGGAGAGCCTTTGAACGGCTCGCACGGGATTTGCAATTCC
>DLGU01000221.1:2867-4672 GCA_002482865.1 Porphyrobacter sp. UBA7686 | reverse complement strand
ATCAGCCCCGCAAATGTGGAAAAATGCGGCAAGTTCTTGGTGTGTTCCCGGCACAAGGTGGCGAAAGCCCCGCCACATGCCTAGATAGAGGGCGATACTCGGCCCCACTAAGGCCCGAACTGCCACAGCGGCACCAGAACACAATTAGAAACGGCCCAGACCTTGAGCGACGACAGCGACATTATCGATTCCCCCGCGCCTGCACCGATGGGCGGCTTTGAACGCATCGACATCGTCGATGAGATGAAGTCGAGCTATCTCGACTACGCGATGAGCGTGATCGTAGCCCGCGCGCTGCCTGACGTGCGCGATGGGTTGAAGCCGGTGCACCGCCGCATTCTGTTCGCTAGCCAGGAGGGCGGCTTTGTCGCGGGCAAGCCGTACCGCAAGAGCGCCAAGATCGTCGGCGATGTGATGGGTAACTACCACCCCCACGGCGACAGCGCGATTTACGATGCCCTTGCCCGTATGACGCAGCCGTGGTCGATGCGCGTGCCGCTGATCGATGGTCAGGGCAACTTCGGCTCCATGGACCCCGATCCGCCAGCCTCAATGCGTTACACCGAAGCGCGGCTGGCGCGGGTAGCGAACTCGCTGCTCGACGATCTCGACAAGGATACAGTCGACTTCACCGACAATTATGACGGCAGCCGCAAGGAGCCGACGGTTCTCCCCGCGCGCTTCCCCAACCTGCTGGTCAACGGCGCGGGCGGGATCGCGGTCGGGATGGCGACCAACGTGCCGCCGCATAATCTGGGCGAAGTGATCGATGCCTGTTTTGCCTATATGGACAACCCGGCGATCACTTCGGAAGAGCTGATCGAATACATCCCCGGCCCCGACTTCCCCACCGCCCCCCTGATCCTCGGCACGCACGGCGCGCGGCAGGCCTACACCACCGGGCGCGGGTCGATCCTGATGCGCTGCCGCCACGAGATCGAAAGCACGCGCGGTGCCAAAAGCGAAGGCCGCGAAAGCATCGTCTTCACCTCGATCCCCTATCAGGTCGGCAAGAACGCGTTGGTCGAGAAGATCGCCGATGCCGCCAAGGAAAAGCGGATCGAAGGCATTTCCGACATCCGCGACGAAAGCTCGCGTGAAGGCGTCCGCGTGGTGATCGACCTCAAGCGCGATGCCACGCCCGATGTGGTGCTCAACCAGATCTGGCGGCACACCCCCGCGCAATCCTCGTTCCCGGCGAACATGTTGGCGATCCGCGGCGGACGCCCGGAAACATTGCGCCTGCGCGATTTCATCGCCGCCTTCATCACCTTCCGCGAGGAAGTGATCACGCGGCGGACCAAGTTCGAACTCGCCAAGGCGCGGGAGCGGGCGCATATCTTGCTCGGCTTGGTGGTGGCGGTCTCCAACCTCGACGAAGTTGTCGCGATGATCCGCAGCGCCCCCAACCCGGCCGAGGCACGTCGGCGGTTGCTCGCCAAGGAATGGCCGATCGGAGACATTGCGCAGTATATCCAGCTGGTCGAAGCGATCGAGCCGTCCGCAGATCAGGAAGGCGGCACCTATCGCCTGTCCGAACGGCAGGTGAAGGCGATCCTCGAACTGCGGCTTCACCGTTTGACCGCGCTGGGCCGCGACGAAATCGGTGGCGAGTTGCAGGGGCTATCGGTCGCGATCGAGGAATACCTCTCGATCCTCGCTGACCGGGTGAAGCTCTACGCATTGATGCGCGAGGAACTGGTCGAAATCCGGGCGACCTATGCCACCCCGCGCCTTTCCGAAATCGCCCCCGCCTGGGATGGTCTTGAAGACGAAGACCTGATCGAGCGCGAGGAGATGGTCGT
>DLGU01000221.1:0-2801 GCA_002482865.1 Porphyrobacter sp. UBA7686 | reverse complement strand
CAAGGACGAGGACGCGGTGGTCGAGCTCTTCGTCACCTCGACCCACAACCCGGTGCTGTTCTTCACCAACACGGGACGCGTGTACCGGATGAAAGTGTGGAAGCTGCCCGAAGGCGGCCCGCAGACCAAGGGCCGCCCGATGGTCAACCTCCTTCCCTTGGGCGACGAGGAACGCGTCACCAACGTTCTGCCCCTGCCCGAGGACGAGGCCTCGTGGGATAACCTCAACATCGTCTTCGCGACCGAGCAGGGCATGGTTCGCCGCAACTCTATGGACGCCTTCGCCAACATCCCCACCGCGGGCAAATATGCGATGGGCTTCGTCGAGGGTTCGGGCGACCGGCTGATCGGCGTGCAATTGCTGACGGAAGACCAGCAAATCTTCCTTGCCAGCGATACCGGCAAGGCGATCCGTTTCTCGGCCACAGATGCGCGCGAAACCAAGAGCCGCACCGGCATCGGCGTGCGCGGCATGAGCCTCAAGAAGGGCGGCAAGGTCGTCAGCATGGCGGTGCTCGATCCGCTCACCGCAGACATGGAAACGCGCGAGGCCTATCTCCGCGCCGCCGCTTGGAAGAACAACGACGCCGTCTCCACCCTGCCCGCCGAACAAGTGGCAGCCATGGCGGAAGGTGAAGAGTTCATCCTCACCATCACCGCCAATGGCTATGGCAAGATCTCCTCGGCTTATGAGTACCGCACCACATCGCGCGGCGGTCAGGGGATTACCAATATCGGCACTCCTGAAAGCAACCCGGACCGCAACGGCCCGGTCGTTGCCAGCTTCCCGGTCAAGCACGGATCGCAGCTGATGCTGGTGACCGATCAGGCCAAGCTGATCCGTCTCGGTATCGATCTGCGGCACATGATCGAAGGCGGGTTCGAAAGCCTGAAGGGCTTCTCGATTTCCGGGCGCGGGTCTTCGGGCATCCGCATCTTCGACGTTGCCAAGGGCGAACACATCGTCGGTGCCGCGCTGATCGATGAGACGACCGAGCCAGAAAACCCGGCCGAGGAAGCGATTGCCGCCGAAATGAGTGCCGCCTCTGATGCGGGCGAGCCGCCCGTCACCTGACGGGTTGTTCGCCCCGCAAGCACTGGACGATGCCGGTCGCGATCATCACCTGCCCGGCGTAGTAAAGCGGCCAGATCAGCAGATCGGGCAGCGGCGCCAGATCGAAGGTGCCCATGCGCGAGAAGATCAGCCAGTCGCTGAGCACGAACAGCACCGCCCCGGTGCCGACGCGGTAACGCGGATAGTGGCTCATCCACGCCGCCGAAGCCATCGCGCCAAGGAAGCTGGCATATATCGCGATCTGGGCGTCCCCGCTGAGCAGATAGCTGATGAGCGGAGTACCGAGCAGCAGGGCTGCGCCCGTAATCTTCTGGGTTGGCGAAGGGCGCTTGTGCAGGTTGCGGACGTAAAGCACCACCGAGACACAATGCGCGGCTGCGAAGAATGCGCCGCCGATGACAAAATCCAGCTCGATCGCCACATCGCCCGCCGCCGCCAGCACCAGCATTATGACCACCAGCGCCCCATCCAGCCCTCGGCGGCCATGCGGAAGGCGCAGAAGCACATAGAGCGCCAATAGCCCCACCGAAGCACCCTTGGCGAGCAGGCCCCAAGTGCCCTCGAACACCGGATTGTCGCTCAGAAAATAGAACGCAGTCGCCGCCGTGATGCTCGCCAACAGCCACGGCCTTTGTTCGATCAGCGCCTGCTTTGCCATGTCCGCCCTTCCCTTGCCGGATGTGCCGCGTCCCCTTGGGGCTTGCCGCGGAGCTATCACGCAATTACCTGCCCTGCCATGACCGGAAACCCGACAAATCACGATGTGCACATCATTGGCGGCGGCCTCGCTGGGAGCGAGGCGGCTTGGCAGCTCGCCCAGCGCGGTGTGAAAGTGCGCCTGTCGGAGATGCGCGGCAGCGGAGAAATGACCCCGGCGCACCAGACCGACGGGCTGGCCGAACTGGTGTGCTCCAATTCGTTTCGCTCGGATGACGACACCAAGAACGCCGTCGGGTTGCTCCATCACGAAATGCGCGAACTCGACAGCTTGGTAATGCGCGCTGGCCATGTCGCGCGGGTCCCGGCGGGAAGCGCGATGGCGGTGGACCGCGATGTCTTCTCAGACGAGGTCGAAAAGGCGCTCTCGAGCCACCCAAATGTCACCATTGTGCGCGAACGGGTGGATGCCCTGCCCGAAGCGGGCCTCACCATCGTCGCGACCGGGCCGCTGACGGCCGAAGCGCTAGCGGGCAGCATCGTGCGCGCGACCGGGGCCGAACGGCTCGCCTTCTTCGATGCCATCGCACCGATCATCCACCGCGACAGCATCGACATGTCGAAGTGCTGGATCCAGTCGCGCTGGAACAAGCGCACCGATGCCTCGAACGAAGGCGGCGATTACATCAATTGCCCCATGAACGAGGAACAGTACCGCGCCTTCGTGCAAGGGCTGCTCGATGGCGAGAAGACCGAATTCAAGCAGTGGGAAAAGGACACGCCCTATTTCGACGGCTGCATGCCGATCGAAGTCATGGCCGAACGCGGGGTGGAAACGCTGCGCTATGGCCCGATGAAGGGCGTGGGGCTGGATAACCCGTTCGATACCACGCCTGAATTTCCGCAAGGGCGCTGGCCCTATGCGGTGGTGCAGCTGCGGCAGGACAACAAGCTGGGCACGCTATGGAACATGGTTGGCTTTCAGACCAAGCTTAAGCATGCCGAGCAAGTGCGTTTGTTCCGCACCATCCCGGGTCTTGAGAACGCCGAGTTCGCGCGGCTGGGCGGG
>DLGU01000178.1 GCA_002482865.1 Porphyrobacter sp. UBA7686 | reverse complement strand
AGCACCGCCGCCGCCGAACATCGCGGCCAGACCCTTGAGACCGCCCATCTTCTTGATCTGCTTCATGGCGCGGGCCATTTCCTGATGCATCTTCAGCACCTTGTTGACCGTCTGCACATCGGTGCCGCTGCCCGCCGCCACGCGCTTCTTGCGCTTGGCGTTCATCAGATCGGGATTGGCGCGTTCCTTGGCCGTCATCGATCCGATGATCGCTTCCATGTGGACGAGCACCTTGTCGTCCATGCCCGAATTGGCCATCGCCGCCTTGGCCTTCTTCATGCCCGGCATCATGCCTGCGAGCATCCCGAGGCCGCCCATGTTGCGCATCTGCTTGAGCTGCATGGCGAGATCGTCGAGGTCGAACTTGCCCTTTTCGAGGTTGCGCGCGAGCTTTTCGGCGTCCTCTTCCTTGATGGTCGCCGCCGCCCGCTCAACCAGGCTGACGACATCGCCCATGCCAAGGATACGGTCAGCGACAGAGCCGGGGCGGAACGGCTCGATCGCGTCGAGCTTCTCGCCGGTGCCGGCAAACTTGATCGGCTTGCCCGTCACCGCACGCATGGAAAGCGCCGCACCGCCGCGAGCATCGCCGTCCATGCGGGTCAGCACAACGCCGGTCAGCGGCACTTCATTGGTGAAGTTCTGCGCGACGTTGACCGCGTCCTGACCCGTCAATGAATCGACGACCAGCAGCACTTCATTGGGCGACGACACGCTGGCGACGGCCTTCATTTCGGCCATCAGCGCATCGTCGACATGCAGGCGGCCCGCGGTGTCGAGCAGCAGCACATCAAAATTCTGGAGCCGCGCCGATTCCATCGCGCGGCGCGCAATGTCGACCGGCTGCTGCCCGGCAACGATCGGCAGCGTCGCGACGTCGACCTGCGTGCCCAGCACTGCCAGCTGTTCCTGCGCGGCCGGGCGGTTGACGTCGAGCGACGCCATCAGCGCCTTCTTGCCGTGACGTTCGCGGATCAGCTTGGCGAGCTTGGCAGTGGTGGTCGTCTTGCCCGAGCCTTGCAGGCCGACCATCATGATCACGACCGGGGGCTTGGCATCGAGACGGAGGCCTTCGACCTCCATCCCGCCCAGCGTCTCCACCAGCTCGTCATGGACGATCTTGATGACCTGTTGGCCCGGCGTGACCGAGCGCAGCACGTCCTGCCCCACGGCCTTTTCGGTGACGGCGTCGATAAAGCGGCGGGCGACGGGGAGCGCGACGTCGGCTTCGAGCAGCGCGATCCGCACTTCGCGCATGGCATCGCGCACGTCCTGCTCACGCAACGCGCCGCGGCCCTTGAGCTTGTCAAAGACCCCGCCAAGACGGTCGGACAGCGTGTCGAACATCGCCAACTTCTCCACCCGGACACCGCAGCGCCCGAAAAATGCGAAAAACGCCGGCGGACGAAACCTCGTCGGCCAGCGTTGCGGAAGGTGCTCCCTGAGGGACGCGAGCCTTTCGACTTTGATCAGGATGACTGGTGGAGCCTAGCGGGATCGAACCGCTGACCTCAACACTGCCAGTGTTGCGCTCTCCCAGCTGAGCTAAGGCCCCAAGTCAGTCATCATGCGAGCAAGGCAAAGTGCCCTGCTTGCGGGAGGCGGCCATTAGTGGGGCCGCCTTCCCTTGGCAAGCGTATTTTGAATGATCCGGCGCGATAATCGCCAAATCGGTGTTTGGTCCGTCAAACGGTTGCGCAGCAACCGCAAGGCCGACCGGCCGCCCGCAGCGATGCGACCGCGAGGTCGCATGAGCGAGGATTTCGCACCCCGGACGGAGTGCGGACCATCAATTCTCGTGATCTTCGTCGTCACCTGTGGTGGCAACGCCCAGATCGTCGTCGCCGCCGAGGTCGACATCATTGTCGGGCGAATCGCCGTCCTCGTCGATGTCCTCGATGTCTTCCAGATCATCGATATCGTCATCGCCGCCGAGATCGGCGTCAGCATCGACATCCTTCTTCTTTTCGACTTCCTCGAAAGGAATCGGCTGCTTCGACTTGAGCACCGGCTCCGGCGACCAGGTCTCACCGCATTCAATGCAGGTGACCGGGTCTTCCTTGCCGAGATCGTAGAAGCGCTCACCGCACTTGGGGCAGGTACGCTTGGTACCCCATTCGGCCTTTGCCATCTGTATTCCTCAAACTGGCCGCCCCGAAGCAGGGCGGGCGAAGCGCGGATGCGAATTCGCGGGATTGCACGAGAATTGTGGGTTCCGGCCTGACTTGATTCAAGGGCCTTGGTATCGAGCGCCTTGAATCAACGGGTCGGGCCCGATGCGCGGCGCGCCTTGCCAGAAGCGCGAGGCGCTGTCAAAGACCGCCGCCTCATGACCAGCCACCGTTTCTCAGCCCTCGGCCCGCTCACCGGCGCAATCAGCGTTCCTGGCGACAAGTCGATCAGCCACCGATCGCTGATGTTTGCCGGGCTCGCGGTGGGCCGCAGCACCATCACCGGCCTGCTCGAAGGCGAGGATGTGCTGGCCACAGCCGCTGCGATGCGAGCCTTCGGCGCGCAGATTGCCCGCAATGAGGACGGCACCTGGACGGTGGACGGCGTCGGCGTCGGTAGCCTGCTGGAGCCCAAGACCGCACTCGACATGGGCAATTCCGGCACCTCGACCCGGCTGCTGATGGGGCTGGTCGCCAGCCATGCCATCACTGCGACCTTCGTGGGCGATGCGAGCCTTTCGGGCCGCCCGATGAAGCGCGTGATCGACCCGCTGGCGATGATGGGCGCGGGCATCGAAGCCTCGGCGGGCGGCACCCTCCCCCTGATGCTGCGCGGCGCGTGCCCCGCTGTGCCGATCACCTACCGGCTCCCGGTGGCGAGTGCGCAGGTCAAAAGCGCGGTGCTGCTCGCGGGCCTCAACACCCCCGGCATCACGCGCGTGATCGAGCCTGTCCCCACCCGCGACCATACCGAACGGATGCTGACCGGCTTCGGCGCGAAGCTGGAAGTGGGCGAGGAGAACGGCGAGACGATTATCGCCATCCACGGCGAGGCAGACCTCAAGCCGATGGATGTGACAGTGCCGGGCGATCCGTCCTCGGCCGCGTTCTTCATGGTCGCGGCGAGCATTGTGCCGGGTAGTGATCTCACCATCCGCAATGTCGGCCTCAACCCGACCCGCGCGGGGTTACTCGCCGTGCTGCGTCAGATGGGCGCGGATATCGAAGAGGTGCACCCCCGCGAAGTCGGCGGCGAGCCGGTGGCGGACCTGCGCGTGCGCCATGCGCCGCTGACCGGCGTGGATGTCGATCCGGCGATTGCGCCGAGCATGATCGACGAATTCCCAGTGCTGTTCGTCGCCGCAGCGCTCGCCAACGGCACCACCCGCACCAACGGGCTCGACGAACTGCGCGTCAAGGAAAGCGACCGCCTCGCGACCATGGCCGCCGCGCTCACCAGCGTGGGCGCGCAGGTTGAGGAGCACGAGGACGGCCTCACCATCCACGGCACCGGCGGCGAACCGCTGCGGGGCAGCGCCAACGGGCGGGTCAAGACCATGCTCGATCATCGCATCGCGATGAGCATGGCGGTGGCCGGGTTGGTCAGCCGCGATGGCGTGATGGTGGACGACACCGCACCGATCAACACCAGCTTCCCGACCTTCATGCCGCTGCTCGAA
>DLGU01000027.1:4048-5498 GCA_002482865.1 Porphyrobacter sp. UBA7686 | reverse complement strand
GCGTGAGGGCAGGCTTGATTGACCTTACGGCATCCGAGGCGTAGTTTTAAAAGATCGGATGGAGGGACGCGATGCCAGCTTTTGGAGCAAAGCTTACCCTTCTCACAGGTGCGTTGGCCTTGGTGGCAACGTCCATGCCAGCGCAGGCGCAACTCGGCACCCTGCTTAACCGAGGCAAGCGCGGAGCGGATCGCGCCGACACCTGCGGCGAGGGCAAAAAGGGCGACGCGGCGCGCGGCGTGGTTGGTGGCCTTCTGGGCGGCGCGGTAAGAGATATGGCGCGCAAGGCTCGCCTCCCCTCGTTTGTCCCGGTTCCAGCATTTTCCGACCAGCTGACTGAAAGCATAGCCTGCCGGTTAGACCCCGAAGAACAGAAACAAGCCGCCGAGGCAACGCTCCAAGCCACCCGCGCCGATACGCAGGACGGTGCGGCGCAAGTGGGGTCTAGCGCATCCTGGAGCTCGGCCACGCGCGATGATGTGAGTGGCACCTCTACCGTTACCAGACGTGAGCGCGCCAAGGGCGATCTCGATTGCATTACCGTGACCGACGTCGTGATCGTTCAGGGCGAGGAAACGCGTGCGGACAAGCGGATGTGCCGAGCGCCCGGTTCGGCGCGCTACTCGATCATCGCATGATGCCCGGCGCCCGCGCATTGGCAGTGCTGGCCGCGCTCGTCATGCTGACGGGCGCGACGGCGATGGATCCCGACAATCCTACCTGCCCCGCGCAGCCTGATTTTGGGCCCAAAACCCCGATGACGCTGAAAACGGCGCAGCGCGGCGGCAAGCGCGTCTTGCTGGCCGAGGGAGCGATTGATCCGACCTTACCGACCCGGTTGAAGGCGGCAATTGAGGCGGACGACCGGATCGAGGAAATCTGGCTTCGTTCGCGCGGCGGCGATGTCAGCGCAGGAAACGAAGCGGGGCGGATCATCCGGTCCTATCGCGGGATGCTGACCCGGGTGCCTTCGGGATGGACATGCTTTTCGGCCTGTAACTTCGTCTTCATGGGCGGCGACCGACGGGTCATCGACGAAGGCGGGGTTTTCATGGTCCATATGTTCACCCACACGAATGACCGCGCGCTGATCGATGAAGTGGTGATCGAAGGGAGCAAGGCGACCACCGAGCTGATCACCAGCATCGAACAATCCTCGGCAATGCTGGCAAGCGAGGATAATGATTTTCTCATCCGGATGGGCATCAGCCGCAAGCTACTGACCGACATCATGTACAAGCAGCAGGCCGTTAAGCGCGACGGCAATCCGAGCACGCGCTATTGCCTCAGCCAAGCCGAGGTGCGCGAATACAATGTCATGCCGGTGGAGAAGCCGGACCCCTGAGGGGCGCGCCTCTAATCCCTACCCGTGCCCCATGCCTCGCGCGGTGCGGGCCAGTGCCAGCACGCTCTCGCTCGGCATCGGTTGGGCGCGCAGGAAGCCCTGCCA
>DLGU01000027.1:3127-3977 GCA_002482865.1 Porphyrobacter sp. UBA7686 | reverse complement strand
TCGACCATCGCCTTGTCGAGCTTCAGCGCATCCAGCGGCAGTTCGCGCAGGTACCGGAAATTGCAGAACCCCGCGCCGAAATCGTCGAGCGCGGTGCGGAAGCCCAGTCCTCGCAGCGCCTTCAGCGCGGACGCCGCCTGGGCGAGGTTGCGCAGCAGCAGATCCTCGGTGATCTCCAGCATCAGCCGCTGCGGCGCGATTTCCGAGCGGCCGATCAAGGCGGCGAAATCGGCAGCGAAGCGCGGGTCACCCAACTCCTCGGGCGTGATGTTGAGCGACAGGGTCAGATTGTCCGGCCAAGTCGCTGCATCCTCCAGCGCGCGGGCAACCACGTGGCGCGACAGCGGGGCGACCAGCGCGGCCTTCTCAGCCACGGCGAACAGATCGCGCGCGCCGATGGCGCCCAGCGTCGGATGCCGCCAGCGCGCAAGCGCCTCGGCCCCCACGACAGCGCCGGTAACGCACGAGAATTGCGGCTGGAACAACACTTCGATCTCACGCCGGTCGAGCGCGCTCAGCAGATCTGCTTCGAGCACGCCGGGGCTCACGCCCGGAAAGCGCCCGCGCACTGCGCCCCGCAAGGATGTCCGACCCTGTTCCATCATATTCCTTATGCCCCGCTCCCCCTTAACCTTTGAATGCAAGCCTGCCTCGCATCAATTGCAATCCGCCCGAATCTGGCACATCAGGGACGACGCCGAGCGTTGCGCCGGGGATAAGTGGCGAGCGCTGCCTGAGGGGGATGAATGGCGAGCAATGGTACGAGCTTTCAGCGGTTGGCGCTGCTCGCGTCGGACACGGCACGCGCGCAGGAAGCCCATGATGCGCTGCTGAGCCAGGGCGACTGGGT
>DLGU01000027.1:0-3079 GCA_002482865.1 Porphyrobacter sp. UBA7686 | reverse complement strand
TCCCGGCCTTCGGGATGAACCTTGGTACGGTCGGGTTTCTGATGAACCGTTATGACCGGCGCGCGGCGATTGCCACGCGGGTCAACAAGGCGCGCCACTGGACGATCTCGCCCTTGCGGGTCGAGGCAGTGACGCAGGACGGCGAGACCCATGTGATGAGCGCGATCAACGAAATATCGCTGCTGCGCGAGACTCGCCAGACCGCCAAGATCGAAGTCTCCGTGGGGGACCGGGTGCGTATCCGAGAGCTGGTGTGTGACGGAGTGCTGGTGGCGACGCCGGCAGGATCGACCGCCTATAATCTTTCGGCCAATGGTCCGATCCTGCCGCTGGACAGCAAGATGCTGGCGCTGACCCCGATCAGCCCGTTCCGCCCGCGGCGCTGGAAGGGGGCGATCCTGCCGGACCGGATGAAGATCGTCTTGCGCGTGCTCGACCCGGCCAAACGCCCGGTGGCCGCAGTCGCCGACCAGAAGGAACTGCGCGACATCGCCGAAGTCCGGCTCGAGATTGCGCGGGACAGCGCGCTTACTCTCTTGTTCGATCCGGGCCAGAGCCTGGAAGAACGGATCGTGGCCGAGCAGTTCATCACGGCCTAGTTTTTCCCAAGGCGAGGCGGCCTTGCGATCACCCTGCGCGCAAGTGGACGAACGAGCGATGGCCGTTCAAAACCCTCTTGCAATCATCCGCACCGCCCCATATAGGCGCGCTTCCGCTCTTCCTGAGACCGCTTGGAAGAGTTGCTCCCCGATAGCTCAGCGGTAGAGTAGGTGACTGTTAATCACTTGGCCGTAGGTTCGAATCCTACTCGGGGAGCCATTCACTTTTCTCAGAACGCCACCTTTGTTCCCGAAGGTCCCTGCACCATGTGGGGGCCGCCCGGGGCATCGCCGATCTGGCGATGGGGCATCGGATGCTGACTGACTGGGCGTGCTAGATCGCCCGGGCCGCTCGCACGACGAAGTGCGGATTAGCCCTTCGGTTTTCACATAGATCAGTTTATTGCTGCGCTCCACTCCCCGCCGTCAGGAGGCGCCCATGCCAGCGACTGATGAACCGACACCCCACAAGCGCGCTCGCACCCATTCGGCGCGCAAGGCCGCAGAGGATAAGCTGGCGCAGGAATCGCTGGAGGCCAAGATCACCAAGCCGGACTCATCGGACGGCGAGCAGGCCTAGCGGCTTGGCGATGATGCGGGATGGGTTGCTGCTGCTACCGCATCTACCGCCTAAACGCCCACCAGCAGCCGTACGCCGACCACCAGCACCAGCAGCGCCGTCAGCCAGCGGATCCACTGCGGCGGGAGCACGCGGGTCGCCATCAGGCTGCCCACCTGCCCGCCGATCACCACCGCAATCAGCAAGGGTAGCGCCGCGCCAACCGCCTGCCCGAACAGATCGGGGCCGTTCTTCACCATCTGCCCCGCCAGCCCGAACAACGAATTGACGAGGATGAACAGGCTCGCCGTCGCCGCGATGCCGCGCGCTTCGTGCCAGCGTGCAAGATGCAGCAAGGGGCTGAGGAAAATCCCGCCGCCAATCCCCACCAAACCGGCAAAGTAGCCGAGCGGCGCGGCGGCGAGCGGCATCCACCGCGCGAACCGGGTCGGCGCTCCCTCGGCATTCTCACGCACCGGCACCAGCATGAAGAGGCTCGTGAGCACGAGACTGGCGCCCAGCAGGGTCAGGAAGGTCGTCTCTTTGATCGGGGTCAGACCGCCAAGGAAGCTGGCCGGAGCGCCGAGTGCCACGATCACCAGCGACTTCTTCCACGGGGTCAGCCCCGCGCGGGCGAAGCGGATCGAACCGCCCGTCACCACCACGATATTGCAGGCGAGCGAGACCAGCGGCAGCAAGCGGTAATCGAGGCCCGACAGCGCCAGCAGCGCCGAATAGGTCGACCCACCGCCGAAGCCGACGCTGGCATAGAGCAGCGCGGTGACCAGAAAGGCGAGCGCCAGCAGCGCCGGAACGGCTCCGATCATCCCACCTTCGTCCCCTGCCCCCGCCTCCTAAGCCTGCGCGCCTCGGTCAGACGATCGGCGCCGCAGCGATGGCGCCGTGGCAATGCTTGTACTTGTTGCCCGATCCGCAGGGGCACGGCGCATTCCGACTGATGTCGAGATTGGCGAAGGGGTTGTCAGTATTCGCCCCGCCCGGCCCGGTTGCCGCGCGCGGGCTTCCAGCGAGCGAGCCGAACAGTTCGGGCCGCAGCTCCGATCCGTCACCGTCGGCCGAATTGTCCATCCCGGTGAAGGGATCGATGTGGCCGGTGAGGAAATCGGGCAGATCGGGCAGCGCCTGCATCTGCGGCTGTTCGACCCGCAGTTCGGAGCGGAACAGGATCTTAGTCACTTCCTCGCGCAGGGTTTCGAGCATCGTCTCGAACAAGGCGAACGCCTCCTGCTTGTATTCGTTGATCGGCTGCTTTTGCGCGATGCCGCGCATCCAGATCACCTGACGCAGCGCGTCCAGCGTGGCGAGGTGTTCCTTCCAGTGGTGATCAAGCTGGCGCAGTAGCACGTCCTTTTCGACGATCCGCCAGATCGCGGGATCGGACGCGGCGATCTTCTCTTCCATCATCGCGTCGGTCAGTTCGCGCAGGCGCTCCTCGATCAGTTCAGGCTCGACCTCATCCTCGGCCAGCCAGTCGTCGATCGGCGGGTTGAAGCCCAGCACCTCCTCGGCGCGGGTCTTGAGGCCGGTGACGTCCCATTGTTCGGGATAGGAGCCCGGGGGGCACGCGGTGCCAACGATGGCGTTGATCGTGTCGTGCCGCATGTCGAGCACCACGTCGTCCACCGCCTCGCTGTCCATGATCTCGGAGCGCTGTTCGTAGACCACCTTGCGCTGGTCGTTCATCACGTCGTCGTATTCCACGACCTGCTTGCGCATGTCGTAGTTACGGGATTCGACCTTCTTCTGCGCGGTCTCGATCGCCTTCGACAGCCACTTGGAACCGATCGCCTCACCATCGGCGAGGTTCGATTTCATCATCTTGGAGAACAGCGTGTCGGGGCCGAAGATGCGCAGCAGGTCATCCTCAAGGCACAGGTAGAAGCGCGACAGGCCGGGGTCG
>DLGU01000218.1:2983-3725 GCA_002482865.1 Porphyrobacter sp. UBA7686 | reverse complement strand
GCCGCCTTTGCCGAGAAGCGCAAGCCCAACTGGACGGGCAAGTAACCCGCGTGAGTCCCCGCGCAGGCGGGGACCTCAGGCCGCAAGCGCGAAAGATCGCCTGAGACCCCCGCCTTCGCGGGGGCTCACGGAAAAGTCACAGGAGAGAGAAAATGCCCGTCATCGATGTGCCGCCGCCGGCCTTCATGGAAGAAGAAGAAATCGCCATCTTCGCCGACGCTGTCGGCAAGTTCTACGCCCAGCACGCGCCGCAAAAGCGGGTCGAGAAGTGGCGCGAGGACGGCATGGTCGAGCGTGACTTCTGGCGCGAGGCGGGTGCAGCGGGCCTGCTCGGCGTGTCGGTGCCGACCGAATATGGCGGCCACGGCGGCGATTTCCGGCATGACATGGTGGTGATCGACCAGCAGGGCAAGCACGGCGTCGACGGCTTCGGAGCCTCGCTCCACAACACCATCATCCTGCCCTACCTCGTGCGCCACGGCACCGAAGAGCAGAAGCTCAAGTATCTCCCCCGCCTCGTCAGTGGCGACCTCGTCAGCGCGATTGCGATGAGCGAGCCGGATGCCGGGTCTGACCTCCAGTCGATCAAGACCACCGCGCTGAAGGACGGCAACGGCTACCGGTTGAACGGCTCGAAGACCTGGATTTCGAACGGCCAGCTCGCCGATTTCATCATCGTCGTCGCCAAGACCGATCCGGCGGAAGGCGCCAAGGGCATCTCGCTGCTGCTGCTCGAAACCGA
>DLGU01000218.1:0-2956 GCA_002482865.1 Porphyrobacter sp. UBA7686 | reverse complement strand
CAGGATACCAGCGAGCTGTTCTTCGACAACGTCTTCATCCCGGCTGACAATCTGCTTGGCGGGGTCGAAGGGCGCGGGTTCTACCAGCTAATGGGCGAGCTGCCGCAGGAGCGCCTGGTGATTGCGATGAACGCGATTTCGGGCATCGAAAAGGCGCTCGATGTGACGGTCGAATACGTCAAGAACCGCAAGGCGTTCGGCAAGACGATCTGGGACTTCCAGAACACGCAATTCGTGCTGGCCGACCTCAAGGCGCGCGGCACAGCAGCGCGGGTATTCGTCAACGACTGCATCGCCAAGCTGCTCGAAGGCAAGCTCGACGTGTCGACTGCCAGCATGGCCAAGTATTGGGTGACCGAGCTGCAATCGGAAGTGGTCGACAAGTGCCTCCAGTTCCACGGCGGCGCGGGCTACATCAATGATTACGCCATCGCCCGCATGTACCGCGACACCCGTATCGCCCGCATCTACGGCGGGTCGAACGAGATCATGAAGATGCTGATCGCAAGATCTATGTAAGCGTGCCCGCCTCCGCGGGCACGTCCTCGGTGCGTTCCGATCCTTGCAGGATCGGGCACCTGCGGGCGGGCGGGCGCCCTTGCGGTCGCTAACGCAACCGTTCAGGCGCTATGATCGAACCTGAGAGGCGGCCCCGAAAGGGGCCGCCTTTTTCGCGCCCGCAGGTGCTCCCGCAGCGAAGCGAAGGGAAACGCACCGAGGACGAAGGCGCGGAGGCGCCCTCGCAAACCAAAAGCGAAAGGGCGGCTCGCCGTAGCAAGCCGCCCCCTCTCCCGCTCCTTTTCGGAGCTAACTTGTCAGGCGCTTAGAACTTGGCGCGCAGCGTCACGCCGTATTGGCGCGGCGGCAGGGTGAAGGCCGAACGCGAGTTGGCCGCGCCCGAACCGCGCAGGGTGGTGTTGAAGGTCACCCCGCGCACCACTTCGTCGGTCAGGTTGTTGACCCAGCCTTCGATCGCATAGGCCCCATCATTGAACTTCAGGCCAGCACGCAGGTTCACGAAAGCCTTGCCGTCCTGAATGTCAGCGATGATCGGCGGAGCCGCGTCGATCGCCTGCTGCAACCCGCCATTGGCCGCGATTTCGGCAGCACCCGGAAGGATGATCGCCTGTGTCGACGTACGCTGGTCGCTTTCCATGCGAACCTGACCGGAGAAGAAGAACTCGGTCGAGTCGTTGATCGGCTTTTCCCACAAGGCACCGATCAGGCCGACAAAGTTCGGCGCATTGGTCAGTTCGTTGCCGCACAGCGACAGCACCTGCACCGATGTCTGCGTGCCTGCGCAATCATCCGGGTAGCTTGCTTCGAGCAAGGTCGCGCCGAAATTCAGGGTCAGTTCGTCACTGGGACGCACCAGACCTTCGATTTCGATCCCCTTGGTTTCAGCCTTGGGCACGTTGAAGGTCGCAAACGCCGTCCCGGTGAATTCGAGCACCTGGAAGTTGCTGAACTCCTCAAGGAACGCCGCCACGTTCAGCGTCAGCGCGCCGTTGGCCGTGCGCGCCTTCACGCCCACTTCGTAGGCATCGACCTCTTCCGAAAGGAAGGTCGGGTCTGCCCCGGCAACCGCTGCGGTGGTATCGAGGTTGATACCGCCTGCCTTGTAGCCGTGGGTGAAGCTGGCGTAGCTGTTCACATAGGGGCTGAACTCATAGCCGAGCTTGACGGTGTAGATCAGTTCCTCGTCGTCAAAGTCCGACT
Organism: Porphyrobacter sp. UBA7686; assembly: GCA_002482865.1. Classification (GTDB taxonomy): domain Bacteria; phylum Pseudomonadota; class Alphaproteobacteria; order Sphingomonadales; family Sphingomonadaceae; genus Erythrobacter. The sequence continues at coordinate 1,237 of DLGU01000218.1, read as the reverse complement.
GGAAGGTGCGGACCAGCGGCAGCGCGGCGGCTTGCGGAAGATCGGCCGGCGCGGTGAAGCCGAAGCAACCCAGACCAATGAACGTAGGCCGGAGCGGCGCCGGGATGTTGCCGAGTGCGCCCAGCACCGAGGGGCAGATCTGGTTGTTGATCGCCGTCTGGGTGAACCCGCCGGACTTTTCTTCCCACGAGTAACGCGCACCCACCGTCAGTTCGAGCCCGTCGGTGATCTCCAGCGAGTTGTGCGTGAAGACCGCGTAGCTTTTGGCGTCCTGCTGGAAGCGGTTGGTGTTGCTGGTGCCAGCCGGATCGCGGCCAGTGAACACCGTCAGAGGGTTGGCCCCCAGCGCACCACCCGTCGGCACGCGCAGCAGCGCGCCGACATTTTCGCCAAAATCGGAACCGAGCGCAAAGCTGACCGATTGGTCGATGGTTTCGTCGGAATAGAAACCGCCAACCATGTAGTTGAGAGCGCCTTCCATGCCTTCACCCTGAAGCCGCAGTTCCGCGGTCCAGTTGTCGATTTCGAGGTTCAGCGCGGGGACGTTGAAGATGTCCAGCGCGGTGAAATCGGAATCGTAATTCTCGAAGCTCTCATACTTGCGGTACGAGCCGATGAAGATGAGGTCGGCATTGTCAGACAGCGGGAACTCCAGCTCGCCGGTCACACCGTAGTTGTCGACATCGGCGCGCGGGGCAAAATTGGCTGAGACCGTGCGATTGTCCATCGCCTGCTCGAACGCGCCCTGATCGTCGCGATTGGTGGCGACCGAAGGCTGGCCATTGCCGCCATTGGCACCCAGGCCGACCGCAGCATAGGCTCCGCCCGTCACCAGCGGCGACTGGTAAAGTTCAATCGCGCCGCAGCAGCTCGACTTGCTCTTGGAATAGTCGGCGATGATACGGCCGCGCAGGCCGCTTTCCGTGTCCCAGCCCAGCTGGCCACGCACGAGCCACTGATCGACATCATTGGTTTCGCCGATCTTGGCGCCGGTGCGGTCAACCACATCAAGGAAGCCGTCGCGCTGGCGATAAGCCCCCGTGACGCGCATCGCGAGCGTGTCCTGCACGATCGGCACGTTGACTGCGCCCTGCACGCTAACTTCGTTGAAATTGCCGTAGCCCGCGTTCACGAAGCCGCCGAACTCGGTCACGTCAGGGCGCGCATTGGTGACATTGAGCGCGCCTGCCGAGGTATTGCGGCCGAACAGCGTACCCTGCGGCCCGCGCAGCACTTC
>DLGU01000064.1:319-3449 GCA_002482865.1 Porphyrobacter sp. UBA7686 | reverse complement strand
CCGGTGCAGGTCACGCAGGAATTCTTCTCCACCGTCATGCCCATGAAAAACTTGGCGAAGCGGGCGTCGTACGAGCCACCGAGCACCATCGCCGAGACCTTGCCCGCGGCGTCGTCCGGTCCCTCCTGCCGCTGGAAGCCAGCGTTGAGGTCGAAGCCGCCGGCTTGGTATCGCGCGGATGCGCCGTACCCGCGTCCGATCGTCGCCGAATTCTCACCGAACGAGTACTGGCCACGGAACTCGATGCCGCCCCAGCGCGGCGACACGTAGTTGACCGCGTTGTCCTGCCGCGCCGACACGCCCATCGGCAGCACCTGGCGCTGCGTGGTCGGGCTGATGTTCCGGGTGAGCGCGAGCAGCCCGCCCGCGCCTTCCCAGACGAAGGCATCCACACTGCTCTGGACCATGTAGTAGGGAGTGGGAATGCGGCCCATCTGCAACGTGCCGAACCGCGCGTCGCTCAGCCCGACCGACGCCTCGCGTCCGAACGCGCGACCGCCTTGGCCGAGCGTGCCGTCGTCGAGGTTGATGCCCATCTCGAGGCGGAAGACAGCAGCAAGCCCTCCCCCAAGGTCCTCCACACCGCGAAAGCCCAGGTTGCTCCCGGCGCTTCCCCCCGAGATCACCCGATTGACGCTACCGCCTCCCGAACGCGGCGAGTCCACGCCTGCATCCGCTCGCCCATAGATGGTCACGCTGCTCTGCGCGTTGGCTGCGCCGCAGACGGACAGCAGCACGGCGCATGCGACCGCATGCTTGGCCATTCCGTTCATAGTTGTCTCCTTCGTTGAACTTGGGGCTTTGCCCCACTTCCTCTTCTTCACATTGCGCCTGGCGTCTCATGGGAAAGTTCCACGCGCAGCCCACCAAAGACCACATCGCTCGATGACTCGCGGATTCATCGTGGCTCCTCCGGCTCGGGGAAGTATAGATAGTCGACTAACTTTTTAGATAGTCACCTAAGTAAATATCTCAGGTAAAAATCGAACGCTTGTGGCAGGCGTGCGACGCTTTTTCAGCCGACTTGCCAGCGGCCGCGGAACGCTGACAGAGACCATCCAGGATGGCATCGGAACCAACCCGGATTGATTGGCTGATCAATGCCTCGCGGCGAAGCGCGCAGCATCCCATCGGGTACAGATCCCATTGCCGCGGCAAGGAGCGATGCACGATCGGACACGGGACATGGCCCATGTCCGGCCGATGGAACGACCCGGTCAGCGATCCGGTCGCGCTCCCACCTCTGCCCGCCATTCACGGGCACGCAGGCGCGTCCGCCGGCGGTGCGCTTCCAATTTCCACGCGCCGCTAGTCGGGCCATCGCCGGCCCCGTGCCGATGCGCGAGACCGTGGGCACTGCTCAGCGCCGCACGGACACGCGGCCCAGTGGTCAGGGCAGCACGGCGTCTTCGCCAATGCGCGCGACGTGCGATGGAAGCCGGGCCCATTGGCCACGCGGGCCGACAGCGAACCCATTGACGCGAACAGCATGGGCAGCGGGCGGCGCCGGTTGAACCATCGATCAACATCGGGATGGACCCTAGCTCGCCATGCCGGCTGCCGTGCCAGATTGCTTCCGTCATAGGTTGACCGCGCATTCAAGCTTGATGCACATCAACCTTGTTCCTAGCATTCGGTTCTTCTTAGGGCACGTGTAGTTGCCTGCAACCGGAGACACCATGAAGAATCCATCCAGCCCCACGCGGCGCTCGCTGCTCGCGGCCGCCACCATGCTCGCCGCAGGCTTCGGCCACATGGCGATCGCGCAAGAGAACTACCCCACCAAGCCGGTCACCCTCATCGTGCCCTTCACTCCCGGCGGTAGCAACGACGTCATCGCCCGCGTGATTGGCCAGCGGCTCAGCCAGATCTGGAACCAGCCGGTCATCGTGGACAACAAGGCAGGCGCCGCCGGAAGCATCGGGACCGACCACGTGGCCAAGGCCCCTGCGGATGGCTACAAGCTGCTGATCACCAACAACAACACCATGTCCATCAATCCGGTGCTGTTGCCCAACACGCCGTACGTCGTCGCGCGCGACTTCGCCCAGGTCACGCAGCTCGGCGCGGTGCCTGTCGTGCTGGTCGTGAACTCGAACGTGAAGGCGACGACCGTGAAGGAACTGGTGGATCTCGCGAAGGCCGCTCCGGGCAAGCTGACCTATGCCTCGTCGGGCTCCGGCAGCCCGCAGCATCTGTCCGCAGAGCTCTTCAAGGCAATGACGGGCACCGACATCACCCACATCCCCTACAAGGGCGCTGCGCCTGCCATCACGGACATGCTGGCCGGCCAGGTCGACCTGCAGTTCGGCGCCATCAACTCGCTGCTGCCACACATCCGCACCGGGAAGCTGCGCGCGCTCGCCGTGGGCGGCACCCGGCGCGCCTCCCTGCTGGCCGATGTCCCGACGATGGCCGAGGCGGGCCTGCCCCAGTACGACAGCGAGATCTGGCTCGGCTTGGCGGCTCCCGCAGGGACGCCTGCGGCGGTGATCAAGCGGATCAACGAAGATGTCACCAAGGTCCTGGTGGAGCCTGCGGTGAAGGAAAAGCTCGCCGAGCAAGGCATCGATGCGCGGCCGAGCACGCCGCGGGAGATGACCAAGCTGGTCGAGAAGGACACCGCGCGATGGGCAAGTGTCATCAAGAGCGCGGGCATCAAGGCCGATTGAGCGGAGTAACCATTGAATTCGAAGCAAGCCATTCCTTTGCGCCGCGACATCCCCGCACCGGGCGCCGGCGCCAGCGCCGGCAGTCTGTGGGCCAGCGACGCGATCGCGGAGATGATCCGCGCGCTCGACATCCCCTATGTCCTCCTGAACCCCGGCTCGAGCTTCCGCGGTCTGCACGACAGCCTCGTCAACCACCTCGGCAACATCGATCCGCAGATGCTGGTCGTGCTCCATGAGGAGCATGCCGTCGCGATCGCCCACGGCTATGCGAAGGTCACAGGGAAGCCGCTGGCTGCCATTGTTCACAGCAACGTGGGCCTGATGCATGCGTCCATGGCGATCTTCAACGCCTGGGTGGACCGCGTGCCCGTGCTGGTCCTGGGCGCGACGGGCCCGGTCGATGCGGCCAAGCGGCGCCCCTGGATCGACTGGATGCACACCGCGCAGGACCAGGGCGC
>DLGU01000064.1:0-218 GCA_002482865.1 Porphyrobacter sp. UBA7686 | reverse complement strand
TGCGGGCCAAGCAGATCGCGCTGAGCGCTCCCGCCGGCCCCACCTACGTGTGCTTCGATGTCTCGCTGCAGGAAACGCGCATCGATGCGATCCCGGCGCTGCCGGACGTCAGCCGCTACCAGGTTCCCTCGCCCGCCGTGCCGGGCAGGGACGAGCTGGCCAGAGCCGCAGCGCTGCTTTCGGGCGCGTCCCGTCCGGTCATTCTGATGGGGCGGGTC
>DLGU01000121.1 GCA_002482865.1 Porphyrobacter sp. UBA7686 | reverse complement strand
CTGATCGGTCTGAAGGAAAACGTGATCGTCGGTCGTCTCATCCCCGCCGGTACCGGTGCGGGCATGAACCGTCTGCGCGTCACCGCCAACAGCCGCGATGCTGCCCTGAAGGCGGCGTGGAAGAAGCAGCAGGAAACGCTCGCGGCGTCTGGTCAGCGCGAAGCTGAACCGGCTCCCGACGCAGTCGGCTCGGAAGAGAAGATGAAGGCGGCCATGGCAGCTATGGCTGCTGCGGCGGCTGCCACTCCCGACGCGGATGACGCTGGCGAGGAGTAATCCTCTCCTGCCCTCGCGGTAGAAAATCGCCCCGCCCGAGCTTCGGCTCTGGCGGGGCTTTTCTTTGGAACTGCGTCGGCATCACCCGCCAAGACGCTATTGCAAATCAATCGCATTTAATCTAGGCGTGAGTCTGTCCCAACGGCACGCACACGCGAGGTTTCATGTCCCGGCACCACACCCCCTCCGCCACGATCCAGAATATCATCGCGTCCCTTGCCGCCTCGCCGCGCCTCGAAGCGCTGGGGCCGATTGCCGGGCGCTTCATCCATGCCTTGCGCCTGATCGCGCTGCATGAGCGGCTGGGGCGCGATCCGGTGCCGGAACTTGCGGCCCGGCTGGGCAGTGTCGAGGTGGCGGCACGCGCACTGATCCTCGCTCAGACCATCTCAGCCAGCTGGCCTGAGAACATCCATGTTTCGCGGTTCTGCTGCGGGCTGCTCAGCCATGACGAAGCGACCATCGGTGCCTTTGTCGATGCGGCCGCGCATGGCGAGCGGGCGGCGTTCGAGGCGGCGCTCACCGGGCTGATCCGCACCGACCGGACGCACCGGTTGTGGGAAGGCGCACTGGCGCTTGCGGCAGCGGAACTGCGCGCGGTGTGAGCGCTTGCGGGCGAGCCGCTCGCGTTCTACCGCACGCCGCATGATCACCACCCGCTTTGCCCCTTCGCCCACCGGCCGGCTCCATGTCGGCAATATCCGCACCGCGCTGCATAACTGGATGCTGGCGCGGCAAGGCGGCGGGCGCTTCATCCTGCGGATCGACGACACCGATGCCGAGCGCAGCCGTGAGGACTATGTCGATGCAATCCGCGCCGATCTAACCTGGTTGGGCCTCAGCTGGGATGCCGAGGAGCGTCAGTCTGCGCGGCTCGATCGCTACGAAACGGCCTTTGCGGCGCTGCACGCTGCAGGGCGGATCTACCCCTGCTACGAAAGCGCGCAGGAGCTCGAGGTCAAGCGCAAGATCGCCTTGGGCCGCGGCCTGCCGCCGATCTACGACCGCGCGGCGCTCAAGCTGAACGATGCTGAGCGTGCCGCCAAGGAAGCCGAGGGCACCCCTGCGCATTGGCGGTTCCTGCTCGACCATGCCGAGCCGATCCAGTGGGATGACGGGATTCGCGGCCCGCAGAAATTCGATGCGGCGCAGCTCTCCGATCCGGTGATCCGCCGCGCCGATGGCTCGTGGCTCTACATGATGCCAAGCGCGGTCGACGACATGGACATGGGCGTCACGCAAGTGCTGCGCGGTGAGGATCATGTGTCCAATACTGCCGTGCAAATTCAGATCTTTACCGCACTTTATGCTGCAGGCTTTGCTGCGGGAGAAAGTGCAGCAAAAACGCTCCCCGCCTTTGCGCATGAAGCGCTGCTGGTGGGACGTGAGGGCAAGCTTTCGAAGCGCCTCGGATCGCTCGGCTGCGATGCGTTCCGGGAACGCGGGATTGAGCCTGAGGCGATCATTGCGCTGCTCGCGCGGCTGGGCACGTCGCTGCCCGTCGAGCCGATTGCTGACCGCGCCGCACTGGTCGCAAGTTTTGATCTCGCCACTTTCGGGCGTGCGCCAGCAAAGTTTGACGAGGAGGATCTTGAGCGGATTAACGCCGGGATCGTCCACCAGCTGCCGTTTGATGCGGTCGCCGCTCGCCTGCCGGACGGGATGGACGAGGCCGGGTGGCACGCGATCCGCCCGAACCTTGCCCATATCGGCGAGGCGGCTGACTGGTGGCGGCTGGTCACCGGGCCGATTGAGCAGCCCAATTTCAGCGCCGAGGACAAGGCGTTTCTGGTAGAGGCCGGACGGCTGCTGGTGTGGGGCGATAACCCGTGGGGCGCGCTCACCACGGCGCTCAAGGAGGCCACCGGACGCAAGGGCAAAGGATTGTTCCTGCCGCTGCGACAGGCGCTCACCGGCATGGATCATGGCCCCGATATGGGCGAGCTTCTGCCACTGATCGGTGAAGACCAAGCCCGCGCGAGATTGGATCAGGCAGCGGTCTAGCCCGCGATGACCACCACGTAACGGCGCGCGACCCAGCCGGACAGGCACACCCCGTCATAAGGTCGGGGCGGGCCGTCGGTGCTTTGCGAAACCCCGCAGTCGCCGGGGCCTGCCCCGCCGAAGGGCTCGGGGTAGATCACGCCCACCCATGCGCCGTCCTCACTCTCTTGGCACAGCAGCAACTCGCGGCCCGATGCCAGCCGGTCGAGCTCGCGCGCCTTGCGGCTTGGCGCGGCGCGCACGGCGACATAGCCGTCACCCCCTTTGCGCAAAGGGACGATCGCGCCCATGCTTGGGCAGGCGTCGAGTTCGCCATACCCGCCCACTAGCACGGGACGCGCCGGCGGCGCTTCGGCGCGAACCGGCAGGGTTAGCGACAGGGCTGCACAAGCAAGAAGGGCGGAGCGCGTCATTCCTGTCTAACCTACTCCAGCGGCCTCAGCACTTGCAACGGCCGTGGCTAACGCAATCGGCGCACGCGAGGGGAGGGCAAGTCAGCAAGCCGCCACATTCACCGCCAGCCCGCCAAGGCTGGTCTCCTTGTACTTGGATGACATGTCGATCCCGGTCTGGCGCATCGTCTCGATCACTTGATCGAGCGAGACCTTGGGCACTTCGTGGCTGTGCAGCGCGAGGCGCGCGGCGTTGACCGCTTTCACAGCGCCAATCGCATTGCGCTCGATACAGGGAATCTGCACCAGTCCGCCAACCGGATCGCAGGTGAGGCCGAGGTTGTGCTCCATCCCGATCTCCGCCGCGGCGGCGACCTGTTGCGGGGTGCCGCCCCACACCGCGGCAAGGCCAGCCGCTGCCATCGAGCAGGCCACCCCGACCTCGCCCTGACAGCCCATCTCCGCCCCCGAGATCGAGGCGCGCTGCTTGTACAGCAGGCCGATGCCGCCCGCGGTTAGCAGGAACCGCCGTGCGTGGTCGCGTGCTTGCGGCCCCTCGTGGCAATACTGCCGCAGCACGGCCGGGATGATCCCCGCCGCGCCATTGGTGGGGGCGGTAACGACCCGGCCTCCGGCAGCGTTCTCCTCGTTCACCGCCATCGCGAACAGGTTGAGCCGGTCGAGCAGCACCTCGGTCTCGTTGGTGGGGCTGGCGATAAGCTTGCGCCACAGTTCCGGGGCACGGCGGCGCACCTGAAGGCCGCCGGGGAGGATGCCGTCGTGGGCAAGGCCGCGTTCGATACAGGCGAGCATCGCGTCCACCAGCCGGTCGATCCCGGCGAGGGTCTCGGTCTCCTCCCGCCATGCGCTTTCGTTGGCGAGCACCAGAGCCGCGATGTCCAGCCCGTGGGTTTGGCACAGCGCCAGCAGCTCAGCGCCCGAGGCATAGGGATGGGCGGGGCGGACCGGGCTGCTTACGAGATCGTCGGCGCTGCGGGCGGACAATTGGCGGGCCGAAGCGATGAAGCCGCCGCCGGTGGAATACCAGGTCTCGTCCGCGATTTCGATGTCGCCTTCTCCGTAGGCGCGCAGGCGCATCCCGTTGGGGTGGAGTTCGGGGACGATGTCACAAGCGAGCGTGATGTCGCGCGATATTGCGAAGGCGATGGGGTGTCGCCCCAGCAGGTGGATTTGCCCGGTGCCCACCGATGCCAGCAAAGTGGGCACTGCATCAGGATCGACCGCCTCTGGCTCCCACCCCATCAGCCCCAGCACACTGGCATCGACCGAGCCGTGCCCGACCCCGGTCAGCGCCAGCGAACCTTGCAACTCGATGACCATGCGGCGCACTTCGTCAAGCTTGCGCGCTTCAGCCAAAGCGACGACAAAGCGTCGGGCAATCCGCATCGGCCCCACGGTGTGGGAGCTTGATGGACCAATGCCGATACGGAACAGGTTGAGGATCGAGAGCATGGGGCAGGTCCGGTTTTGAATGCGAATGCATGAGTGGGCCGAGAAACCGGCGAGGCTGGCTGAAGATAGGCGCTTCGTCTGCGAGCCTCAAGTTATCCGTTTACCCTCTTAAGTTCAGGGCCTGTCTGACCTGCACCACGTCACTCGCAAAATCGCCAAGCGGCCGGTTTTTTGATTGACTGCGAATGCAAAATGCCCCTTTATCACGGTGACTGGAGGAGAGAGTTCCGTGGCATTTCAGAGCGTGGATTGTGACGCGGCCAAGCGCAAGGTCGATGCCGGGCTCGCTCGGCTCGCGGCGTGCGACGCGGCTGATCTGGCTGCTGTTGCGGCCGAGATTTTCGCGCCTGATTGCCGCTTCCACATCGCGCACCCGTTCAATGACCTCGATGGGCTCGATGCCGGGGTCGCGAGCTTCTTCGCCCCGGTAAAAGACGCGTTCCAGCATTGCAGTCGCACCCATACGATTGTCGCTGCGGGCGAATTCGCAGGCGCGGTGATGGTGGCGGTGATGGGGCATTACCGCGGCACTTTCACGCAAGACATTGCGGGCATCCCCGCGAGCCACAAGCCGGTGTGGCTGCGCTTTGGCGAGATCCACCGGATCGAGGATGGGCGGATCGCCGAAAGCTGGATGCTGCCCGATATGCTCGATCTGATCCGGCAGGCGGGCATCTGGCCGCTGGCGCCCAGCTTCGGCGCGGAAGGCATGTGGCCCGCACCGGGCGGCAATGCCCGCGCATTGAACCCCGTCGATGCCGAGGCGGGGCGTGCCAGCTTCGACCTCGTTCTCGCCATGCATGCAGCGCTGGGCACTTTTGACGGACACACGCTCGAATCTATGGATCTTGCGCCCTGCTGGACACCTGATTTCGCCTGGTATGGCCCGGCCGGGATCGGCACCAGTTTGGGGCTCGACGGGTTTCGCACCGTCCATCAGATCCCCTTCCTTACCGCCTTTCCGGACCGGCGCGGGGGTCAGCATGTCGGGCGGATCGGCGATGGCGACTTTGTTGTCACCGGCGGCTGGCCGAGCGTGACCGCTACCCACACCGGCGATGGTTTCCTCGGGATGCCCGCCACGGGCCGCCGCGTGGGGATGCGGGTGATGGACTTCTATCGCTGCGAAAACGGCCTCATCGCCGAAAACTGGGTGCCGCTCGATATCACCCACCTGCTGCTTCAGATGGGCTACGATGTCTTCGGGCGCATTGCCCACTTGCGCGGCAACCCGCGGACTTCGCTATGACCGGCCTGGCCCCGATCGAACACAGGATCGTGCGCTACGGCGCTCTGGTGCCCTGCCGCGATGCCTTCATCGACACGCGCTCCCCCGGGTCGGACCAGAAGGAAAACTTCACCATCATCGGCCCCGGCGTGGCCGAAAATCCGAACCAGCACGTCCATATTTCCGAACCACACGGCTTCAACATCGGCGGCGCGCGCCAGCCGCCGCGTTGCCTCAATTCGCAGCACAGCCACGAGACGGTGGAGGTGTTCTACGTCCATTCGGGCCGCTGGCGCTTCATGACGGGGGAGCGCGGGACGGATGGGGAAGTGTTCATGGGGCCGGGTGATCTGATCTCGATCCCCACGAGACTGTTCCGCGGGTTCGAGAATGTCGGCGAGGATACCGGCTTTCTTTGGGCGGTGCTGGGCGGCGATGATGCCGGACATGTGATGTGGGCGCCCTATGTCTTCGATATGGCGCGCGATTACGGGCTGGTGCTGCTGGAAGACGGCACGCTGGTCGATACCGCCAAGGGTGAGACCGTGCCGCCGAATGCGCGGCCCATGCCCGAGACCACGGCGCAGCAGGTCGCAGCGCTCGCGCAGGCGGATTCCGCCGCGCTCGCCCAATGCGTCATTCCCGCCGCCATGCCTCGCCCGGCAGCACTGCACGCTGATACTCCGGGCATTGCCGAGCGCCTGCTGATCGGCGCCGCTCCGATCGCCTGGCCGCATGGCTTCACCGTCGCCGAAATCGCAATCGCGCCGCAGTCCGCGATTGCCCCGCACCGGCTGTCTGTGGCTGATGTCTGGTTTGTGCAGGATGGCGATGTCGCGGTCACCATCGACGACGAGACGACCACCTGCGGCCCGGGCGATACCATCACCGTACCGCAAGGCGCGGCGCGGGCCATCAGCAATCGCGGCGCGGCAGAAGCGCGCGTGGTGCAGGTGCGTGGCGGCGATACGCTCCCCGTGCCCGAACTGGTCTGAGGCATGACCGGATTGCTCGCAGGAAAACGCGCGCTGGTGACCGGGGCGAGCAAGGGTCTTGGCCGCGCGATCTGTCATGCGTTGGTGGCAGCCGGTGCCCATGTCACCGGCATTGCCCGCCCCTCGACCGAACTGGGCAGCCTCAGCGCGGAACTCGGCGCGGCGTTCGATCCCTGGCCCTATGACGTCACTGGCGAGGAAGTGCTCGCCCGCATCGCCGCGGCACCGGCGTTCGATCTGCTCGTCAACAATGCCGGGACCAATCGCCCGCAGTTCTTTGCCGACGTCACGGATGAGGCGCTCGACCTGATGCTCGATCTCAATGTCCGTAGCGCTTTCCGCATCGCCCGCGCGGCGGCGCGAAAGATGGAGCGCGGGGCGAGCATCATCCACATGACCAGCCAGATGGGCCATGTCGGATCGCCAGGCCGGACGGTCTATTGCATGACCAAGCACGCGCTCGAAGGGCTGTCCAAGGCGATGGCCGTGGAACTCGCGCCCGTCGGCATTCGCGTCAACTGCATCGCGCCGACCTTCGTGAAGACGCCGCTGACAGAGAGCTTTTTCGCTGACCCGGCCTTTGCCGCCTTCGTTGACCGGATGATCCCGATGGGCGAGCTTGCCACGCCTGATCACATTGCGGCGGCCGTCGTCTATCTCGCGTCGCCAGCGGCGGCGATGATCACCGGGCATAGCCTGTTGATCGACGGCGGCTGGACCGCGCAATAGACCCGATCCCGCAGGAGTCCGACAATGCCCGAACCTGTCATGCGTGTGGCCACGACCGATATCGAGGCGATGATGGCGCCCGGCCGGGAACGGCGCATGGCGCTGCCGGGCTTCGCTGACGAATTCGTCGACTTTCCGCACTACATCATCCGCATCACCGAACGCATATGGCACGACCGCAAGGTCGAACTGTGCCTCGACTGGTATTCGGAAGACTGCGCGATCCACACCCTCGCCGGGCCGATCACTGGGGCGCAGACTGTGGTCGACAACACCTGGGCGACACTCGCCGCCTTTCCTGACCGGCGGCTGGACGGCGATAACGTGATCTGGTCGGACGAGGGCGACGGCAGCTTTCTTTCCTCGCACCTCATCACCTCCAAGATGACCAATCTCGGGGACAGCGATTTCGGTCCCGCCACCGGCAAGCGCGTGCTGGTGCGCACCATCGCCGATTGCCTGTGCCGGGAAAACCGCATCGTCGAGGAATGGCTGGTGCGCGACAATCTGGCGCTGGTGGAGCAGCTCGGCTTCGATCCGCAGGCCGTGGCGGAGCGACAGGCGGCGGCGGATGCGGCGCGGGGGCGCTCGCTCACTGCGGTGCTGGCGCCCTATCATGCCGAGACGCTCGTCGCGCCGGACGCAGCGCCGCAGTCCGAGGCGGCGCAGGTCGCGGTCGGATTGCTGCGCGCTGTCTGGCAGGAAGGGGATGATGCCAAGGCGCGCTCGCTGTCCGATTTCCGATTGGGCGCCTGGGTGCCGGGCGGGCGGTTCCTCTACGGCCCCGATCAGATCGCTGAATTCGCCGCCCCGATCCGCGCCGCCTTTGGCCGCCGCGCGCGGCTCAGGATCGAGCATATCGCCGAAGTGCCCTATCTCGGCGAGGCGCGCGATGTTGCGGTGCGATGGTCACTGGCGGGCTGGCACGAGGGCGAAGGACGCCATGGCACCCCCACCGACGCGCCCCTGCTGATCATGGCGGTCAGCCACTTCCGGGTGATCGGTGACCGCGTCCGCGAGGAAGTCACCATCTGGGACGATATCGCCGTGCTGCGGCAGGTTGCTGGCCACGCTCGCGGGAGATCGTCACCCGGCAATGAAAAGGGGCGGGAGTGACCCCGCCCCTCTTGCGACCCTGAAAGGGATAGCCTTCGATCAGAACCGGATGCTGAGCAGCGCGCCCCACTGGCGCGGCGGCGCAAAGCTCGCCTGCAGCGCCCCACCGCCGCCCCACACGAAGCGATTGATGGTCCGTTCGTCGGTGACGTTGTTCACGAAGCCCTGAACCGAGATGTAGTCGGTCGGTGCCCAGGTCAGCCGCAGGTCAACCTTCTGGAATGAAGGCTGCTGTTCGAGCACCGAGTTGAACGGCTGGCCGAAGAAGCTGGACGAGAAGGTCATGATCGCAAACGGCGTCAGGGTGCCCAGCGAGCCGAGATCGATATCGTACCCTGCGAACACCGCTCCGGTCCAATCGGGCGAATGAGGGATCGAATTGCCGCTAATATCGCAACCGAACGCCGCAGCGGGTTGGCCGGTGCCGCCGGTGCCGGGGATCAGCCCGCAGTCATAACCCGGTGCAAACACCCGGCGCTGTCCCGCGGCTGCGATCTGCACGCCGTTGACGATGGTCGGCGTGGTTTGCGTCGCATCAGTGACCAGAATGCTGGTCCCGAACGGGGCGGGCACTTGATCATACTCGGTGTACTTTGCGTTGAGGTAGGCCACGTTAGCCCCGATCTCGAGCCCCGTAACCGGACGCCAGAGCAGCTCAGCCTCACCCCCGTAGGCGCGGGCACGGCCGCTGTTTTCGATGATCGACAGCGTGGTGCCACCTTGTGGCACTTGGCGCTGCTCCTGCAAGCCGTTGTAACGGTTGTAGAAGGCGGCGAGGTTCAGCTGCACGGTGTTGTCGAAGAAGCGGTTCTTCGAGCCGATTTCGTACGCCGTCACCTCTTCCGGATCAAAGGTCGGCTGCAACGCCGCTGGCCCCTGACCCGAGTTGAACCCGCCCGACCGGAAGCCGGTCGAAACGCTGGCATAGAGCAGGTTGTCCGGTGTCACGTCGTAATCGACCGCGAGCCGCCAGGTCGCCTTGCGGAACTTGGCCGTGTCATAGGTCGCGCCGGTCAGCACGGCAGTGTTCGCGGCGAGGCACTGGAAGCCCGGGCGCGGCGGCGGGAAGGTGGTGTAGGTGCAATTGGTGGCGGCACCCTGCGCCCCGAAGGCGCTGTCGGGAATCGGCCCGGTGTTGAGCGTGATCGCCGTGCCCTGCGGCACCGGCGGGGTGCCGCTGGTGGGCAGCACCGCATTGGCGTTGGCGAAGGCGAAATCCTTGGTGTCTTCGGTCCAGCGAATGCCGGCCGTGACCCGCAGATTATCGACCACCTCGTAGGTTGCCTGCCCATAGAAGGCGACGCTTTCCGTGGTCGCGCGCTGTTCGTCGTAGAAGCCGCCGCCGTTCTGCGCCAGATTGAGGTTGGGCGTCACATTGCGGATGATGCGCGGAAGCTGCTGGTTGATGAAGACGCCGGTCAGCTCGTCATGGAAGTAGTATGCGCCCACCACCCAATCGAGCCGGCTGGCCGTGTCGCTCGAAAGCAGCTGGATTTCCTGGCTGAAGGTCTCAGCGCGCGTGTCCTGATAGTCGATTGCGATCTGGTTGCCGGAGAAATCGGAATCCTGTGTCCGGATCGCACCGAAATCGGTGTAGCCCGTGATTGACCGCAGCGTGATGCCGCCGAAATCATAGGCGAGGTTGGCGGTGATCGCCTTGTTTTCCAGATCGAGGATCGTCTTTTGATCCGTGTCGATCGTGTAGCCATCACCCGGCGCGAACACCGGCACGCCGAGGTCGCTGGTCGCGGGTCCGCCCGGCAGCGCATCATTCACCCCGTCACGGTTCCCGCCGCGCGTGTTGAGATTGAGCACCGGTGTGCCGTTGTACAGCTGCTGGCGCGAACCGACATCGAAGTAGCTGCCAATGATCTTGTAGCCGAAGGCCGAACCGCCTGCGCCGCCGCGGGTCGAGTAATCAAACTTGATTGCGGCGGAGAACTGGTCGTTCGGCTCCCACAGCACGGTGGCGCGCAGATATTTGCTGTCATCGTCGAACAGATTGTTGCCAAGCGGATTGACGTTCTTCACCCACCCGTCGGACTTTTCCAGCGAGCCTGCGACGCGGACGGCGAGCGTATCGCTCACCGGCAGGTTGACGAAGGCATCGGTGCGGAAGCGGCCATATTCGCCCACCGTGACATCCAGCCCGCCGAGCATTTCGCCAAGCACGGGCTGGGCTGTGGTGATGGCAATATTGCCGCCGAAGGTGTTGCGCCCGTACAGCGTTCCCTGCGGCCCGCGCTGGACTTCAACCCGCTCCACATCGACGAAGCCGGCGGTCGCCTGCGTGGCCCGTGACTGGTACACCCCATCGATGAAGAAGCCGATCGTGGTGTCGCCGTTGACGCCGACGTTTTCTGTGCGGACCCCGCGGATAGAGGGCCGCGCGTCCTGGCCCGAACGGCCAAACGTGAAGCCGGGGACGATCCCTTCAAGACGGCCAACATCGGTGATGCCGCGTGCCAGCACCTGATCCGCGGTAAAGGCCGAGACCGAGATCGGCACATCCTGCAGGTTCTCTTCGCGGCGTTGCGAGGTGACGATGATTTCGTTGATGCCCCCCGCATCTGCAGCGGGTTCCGCGCCAGCGCCGCTATCCTGCGCATGAGCCGGCAACGCGACTCCCATCGCGATGATGCTGACGCTGACGGCAAAGGCGGATTTGAACTGACCGGCCATGTGGTTTCCCCTGAAATTGCGGTGCAGACGCCAGAGATGCCAGTTTTGACTTCGGATGCAACATGAATCGTACGCGGCGACGGAAGTTAATCTACATCAAATTTGAATTGTTGCAGAAATGCCATGCAGGCGGTGCTTTTAAAGATAAAAATTGCGCATCCCCACGCGGCGACCTTATTGCATCCGAAGTCACATCCTTATACGATCGTCCGGATCGCAGTGGCTCGGTGCCCTGTGGATGGGAGACAGCGACGTGGCACGTTACCTCAAAACCGGGATCACCGAAGATGCCGCGGCCGAAGCCGATACGCAGGTCCGCGCGACGGTCGAGGTGATCATTGCTGACATCAAGGCGCGGGGCGATGCTGCAATGCGCGACTGGTCGGCCAAGTTTGACAATTGGAACCCTGCCGACTTCCGCCTGTCCGATGCCGATATCGAAGCCGCCTATGGCGAGCTTGCCCCGCAGACCATCGAAGATATCCGCTTCGCTCAGGCACAGGTGCGCAATTTCGCCCAGATTCAGCGTGATGCCTTGAAGGATGTCGAGGTCGAGACGCTGCCCGGTGTCGTGCTCGGGCACCGGAACATCCCGGTGAATTCGGTCGGCTGCTATGTCCCCGGCGGCAAGTACCCGCTGGTCGCCTCGGCGCACATGAGCGTCGTCACCGCCAAGGTTGCTGGCGTGAAGCGCATCGTTTCGGTCGCGCCGCCTTATCAGGGCAAGCCCAACCCCGCGATCGTGGTCGCCATGCACATGGCTGGCGCGGACGAAATCTATTGCGTCGGCGGGGTGCAGGCGGTGGCCGCCATGGCGCTCGGCACGGACACCATCGCCAGTGTCGACATGATCGTCGGCCCCGGCAATGCCTATGTCGCCGAGGCCAAGCGTCAGCTGTTTGGCAAGATCGGGATCGATCTGCTCGCCGGTCCAACGGAAACCCTGGTGATCGCAGACGATACGGTCGATGGTGAACTGTGCGCCGCCGACCTGCTGGGGCAGGCCGAACACGGGCCCAATTCTCCGGCCGTGCTGCTCACCAATTCCGAAACGCTCGCCCGCGAAACCATGGCCGAGATCGAGCGTCAGCTGACGATCCTCCCCACTGCACCGATCGCTGCCAAGGCCTGGGCCGATTACGGTCAGGTGATCGTCGCCGATAGCTATGAGGAAATGGTCGAAATCGCGGACCAGATCGCGTCAGAACACGTGCAGGTGATGACCCGCGATCCCGATTACTTCCTCGAACACATGACCAATTACGGGGCGCTGTTTCTCGGTGAGCGGACCAACGTGTCTTACGGCGACAAGGTGATCGGCACCAATCACACCCTGCCCACGCGCGGCAATGCCCGCTTCACCGGGGGCCTGTGGGTTGGCAAGTTCATCAAGACGTGTACCTATCAGCGCGTGCTGACCGACGCGGCGAGCGCGATGGTGGGGGAATATTGTTCGCGCCTGTGCGCCATCGAAGGTTTTGCCGGGCACAAGGAACAGGCCGACATCCGGGTGAGACGATATGCCAAAGAAGAAGCTGTCTGAGGCTGTGCCTGGAGGTGGGCCGGGCGGCTCGGGCGCGACATCCTATGATGTCGCCGAGCTGGCCGGAGTATCGCAATCGGCGGTCAGCCGCGCATTCCGCAAGGGCGCCTCGATCGCGCCCAAGACCCGCGAGAAGATCATGCGCGCGGCCAAACAGTTGGGCTACCAGCCCAATGCCTTTGCGCGTGGGTTGATCACCCGGCGCACCAATCTGGTGGCGGTGGTGATTTCCAACCTCACCAACCTCTATTACCCCGAAGTGCTGGCCGAACTGACCCAGCGGCTGTCCGCCGTCGGGCACCGAGTCCTGCTGTTCAGCCTCGCGTCCGAGTCTGAAATCGACGAGATGCTGGGGCTGATCTGGCCCTACCGGGTCGACGGGGCGATTATCGCCGCGCGGCTCAAGGACGATCAGATCCGCCAGTTCAATGATCGCGGCATACCCATCATCCTCTACAACCGCGTCGGCGAGGCCGAGCCTGCCGCCAGCGTCGCCTGCGACAGTGCGGCGGGAACGCGCGAGCTCATTAAGGGACTGCTCGCCGCCGGGCATCAGCGGTTCGGCATCATCGCCGGGCCGGAAGACAGCTATGTCGGCGAGGAACGCCTCGAATCCGCGCGGCGGCATCTGGCGGCAGCTGGGATCGAGCCGTTCCTGTACCGTGGCGGGTTCGATTACCGCTCGGGCGAAGAGGGTCTGCGGGCGCTGATGGAGCAAGCGGGCGGGAAGCTCGACGCGGTGATTGCTACCAATGACGCGATGGCAATGGGCGCGATCGATTGCGCGCGCAGCACCTATGATCTCGCGATCCCAGACCAGATCTCGATCGTCGGCTTCGACGGCGTGGGCCCGGCGACCTGGAGCGGATACCAGCTCACCACCATCCGCCAGCCGGTGCGGCGCATGGCGCAGGCGGCGGTCGACATGCTCATCGAGCGGATCGAGCAACCCGGCATGATCCCCGAACAGCGGTTGTTCGGCGGAGAATTGCTGCCCGGCCGCTCGGCACGGTTGGGATGACAGCTGCCCCGCTCCCGCTGCTGATCCCCGGCAATATGTGCGATGCGCGCTTGTGGGACGGGGCCGATGGAGCGATCCGCACAGCGCTTGCAGCGGCGACGGGGCGCGCGGCGGCGGATGCAGATACCACGCAGGACGACACCATCGCCGCCATGGCCGCCCGCGCGCTGGCTGCGACTGACGGTCCGCTCATCCCCATTGGCTTTTCGATGGGTGCGATTGTTGCGGTCGAGATGGCGGTGCAGGCGCCTGAGCGGATCGCGGGCCTTGGGCTGATCGGGTACAACGCCACCGCCGACCTTCCCCAGCGCGCTGAACATCGTCCCGTCCAGCAGGCTGAAGTGCGCGGCGGCGGACTTGAGCGGGTGCTGACCGAGGAGCTCAAGCCCAACTACCTCGCGCCCGCGAACCGCACGGACACGACCTTGCTACGGCTGCTGTACGACATGGGGATGACCCTGGGACCGGACGTCTTCATCCGCCAAAGCGAGGCGTTGCGGCTGCGGGCTGATCGGGTCGCAGCGTTCACCCGCATCACCTGCCCCGTTTTCCTGATGGGCGGTAGCGAAGACGCGCTGTGTCTGCCCGCATGGCATCGCCGCTGGCAAGGGCTGATACCCGATGCCCAACTGCATATCGAGCCAGCAGGCCACATGGTCCCGCTCGAAGCGCCCTTGGCGCTCGCCCACAAGCTCAAGCCGTGGCTTGCCACGCTGACCGCAGCCCAAACAGAGGAACGCACTGCGCCATGTCCGACCGCATCCTGACCACGCACGTCGGCTCGCTCCCGCGATCGAAGGACGTCACCGATCTCGTCTTCGCGCAGGAACGCGGCGAGGCCGTCGACCCCGCGCAGTTCGACGCGGTAATCGGTGCGGCGGTGGACGATGTGGTGGCGCGCCAGGTCGCGGCGGGGATCGACCTTGTCTCCGACGGCGAGATGTCGAAGATCAGCTATGCGACCTACATCAAGGACCGCATCACCGGCTTCGATGGCGACAGTCCGCGCACGCCGCCGAAGGACTTGGAGATGTTCCCGAGTTTCCTCGAACGGCAGGCCAAGGGCGGCGGCACCCCGACCTATCGCCGCCCCAAATGCGTGGGGCCGATCGCGGTCAAATCCATGGAGCCGCTGGAGGCTGACCTTGCCCACATGGCCGCCGCGATGGCCGCGCACCGCCCGGTTGGCGGCTTCATGAACAGCGCTTCCCCCGGCGTGATCGCACTGTTCCAGCCCAATGAGCACTATCCCACACAGGACGCCTATCTTGAGGCTTTGGCCGAAGCGATGCGGCCGGAGTATGAGGCGATTGTCGCGGCGGGCCTGCTGCTGCAACTCGACAGCCCCGACTTGGGACTGGGGCGCCACATGATGTACAAGGACCGCTCTGACGAGGAATATCTGCGGCTGATCGGCGGGCATGTGGAGGCCTTGAACCACGCCTTGCGCAATGTGCCCGCCAACAGCGTGCGGATGCATGTGTGCTGGGGCAATTACGAAGGCCCGCATTGCTGTGACGTCGAGATGGGCGTGATCCTGCCGACGCTGATGCAGGCCAAACCCGCCGAGCTGCTGTTCGAAACCAGCAACCCGCGCCATCAGGCCGACTGGACCTATTTCGCCGAAATGGCGCACCTCATCCCCGAGGACAAGATCCTGATCCCCGGCGTGATCGACAGCACCACCAACTTCATTGAACACCCCCGCGTTGTCGCCGAACGGATCGAACGCTATGCGAACATCATCGGGCGCGAGCGGGTGATTGCGGGGACTGACTGCGGCTTCTCCACCTTCGCGGGCTTCGGCGTGGTCGATCCCAGCATCGTCTGGGCCAAGCTCAAGACCCTGGCGGAAGGCGCGGCCTTGGCGAGCGAACGCCTGTGGCGCGGGGTGGCGGCTTAGGCTGATGGACAGCTTCAAATCCCGTCTGGCGAGCGGCGCGCCTCTGCTCGGCACCTTCATCAAGACACCGCACCCGCATGTGGTCGAGGTGCTGGCGTCGACCGGCCTCGATTGCCTATGCCTCGATGCCGAACACGCGCCGTTCGACCGCCGTGATCTCGACGCGGGCATTATGGCCGCGCGCGCCGGGGGAATGCCGGTGCTGGTGCGCCCCGCTTCATCAGCGGCGCACGAAATCCTCAACGCCCTCGATTGCGGCGCAGACGGCGTGCTGGTGCCGCACGTCCGCTCCGCCGGAGAGGCCGAGGCGGTGGCGGCCAGCGTCCACTACGGCCCAGGCGGCGGTCCGGCGCGTCGCGGCTATGCCGGATCGAGCCGCGCGGCAGGCTATGGCATGCGCGCCATCCCCGACCACCTCTCCGCCAGCGCCGCGACCAATGTCGTGATCGCCCAGATCGAGGATCTCGAAGCGCTGGACGAAATTGACGCCATCGCGGCCGTCCCCGGCATCGACGCGCTGTTCATCGGGCGGATCGACCTGACGATTGCGCTCGGCTGCACCTCGCCCGACGATCCCAAAGTGATTGCGGCAGTGGAGCGCGTTCTTGCCGCCTGCCGCACAGCCGGGCGCGCCTGCGGAATGTTCACGCCCCGGCCCGTCGATGTCCCGCACTGGCAGGCCCAAGGCGCAAGCCTGTTCCTCTTGGGGTCGGATCACGGCTTCCTGCGCGAGGGTGCAGCGAATCTCGCCCGCGCGGCAGGCTTCGCGCAATGACAGTGCTGCAGCGCGCTGAAGATATCAGCCAATCGCGCCGGATCGCCGCGCTGGTGTTCCTGCTGATCGGCTATTTCTTCTACGCCTGGTCGTGGAACACCGTCGATATCCTGCGACCCTATATCAAGGAGGATTTGGGCCTCACCCTTACGGAATCGGGATCGCTTTACACCGTCCAAGCCATCGGCGCGATCATCGGTGCGGTCGTCATGGGGCAGGTCGCTGACGTCATCGGCCGGCGCAATGCGCTGGTGATCGCCATGATCGGCTATGGCTCGATGCTGCTGTCCGGGCTGATCGTGGCCGATTTTGTCACGCTGGTCGGGCAGCGGGTGCTGATGGGTTTCTTCATGGGCGCGATGTATCCGATTGCGGTCGGCATCTATTCGGGCCTGTTTCCGGCGAGTATGCGCGGGCTGATCGCTGGCTTTGTGCTCGGCACCTATAATGTTGCGGTCTCGGCGCTCGGTTTCCTTTCGGCGGCAGCGTTCCGGGCGGGTGCTGACTGGAAGGTGCTGCTGTGGGCGGGCGCGGTGCCGGTCGCCTTGGCGTTGTTCGCCTTTGTGGTGGTACCGGACGACCGCAAGTTGCTCCCCTTCGGCGGCCCCGTCGGCGCGAGCACGACCGCCGCATCGAAGCTCCCTATCGCCGAGCTGTTCCGCCCCGGCGTCGCGCGCCAGACGTTGCTGCTGGCGACCATGTCGGGCCTCAATTTCTTCGCCTATCAAGCCTTCACCGGCTGGGCGAGCACCTACCTCAAGACCGAGCGCGGCATCCCCGACACCGTGATCGGCGACGTTTTGGGCTGGCAGTTCATCGGCGCGGCACTGGGCGGGCTGATATGGGGCTGGATCAGCGACCGGCTCGGCCGCCGGGTTGGCGCGGCGGGATTCATCAGTGCCGCCGCGATCATCCCGGTCTATCTGTTTGTGCCGCTGCCGCTCGGCCTGCTGGAGGCACTGGGCTTTGGCTACGGCGTGATGCTCAGCGCTTCGGCGATCTGGGGGCCGTGGCTGTCCGAACTCTACCCGCCGCACCTGCGCTCGACCGCCGCGTCGATCTACAATTGGGGCCGCGTGATCAGCATGACCGCGCCGCTCATCACCGCCCCGCTGGCCGAGGCGTTCGGGCTTGGCCCGGTCATGGCGTTGGCCTCGGTCAGCTTTCTGCTCGCGGCGTGGATCTGGCTGGTCTTGCCGGAGACGGCGGGCCGATCGGTCACATAGCGGCGCTGACGACGCACCGTTCAATCCTTCGCCGCAGTTGCTTTGTCGTGAGCGCTGGACAACACAGCGAAGCATGAGTGTGGCACAACCCCCAGCGTGGCGCTTTGCCGTTGATCGTGGCGGCACCTTTACCGATGTCGTCGCCACCACGCCGGATGGGCGGCTGGTGATCGAGAAGCTGTTGTCGGAAAATCCGGGCCACTATGCCGACGCTGCGAGCGAGGCGGTGCGGCGGCTGATGGCGCGTTACGGCGAGGCGCCGATCGCCGAGCTCCGGATCGGCACCACGGTGGCGACCAACGCACTGCTTGAGCGTAAGGGCGAGCGGCTGGCACTGGCGATCACCCGCGGCTTTGCCGACGCGCTCAGGATCGGCACGCAGGCCCGGCCCCACATCTTTGCGCGCCATATCGTGCTGCCCGAACAACTCGCGGCGCGAGTGATCGAGATCGACGAGCGCGTCGCCGCCGACGGCACGGTGCTGCGCCCGCTTGACGAACAGTCCGCGCGCGATGGGTTGTTGCAGTTGCGCGCGGAGGGCTTCGATGCGCTGGCCATTGTGCTGATGCACGGCTGGCAGCACCGCAACCACGAGGCGCGGCTGGCCCAGATCGCGCGCGACATCGGCTTCGCCCAGGTCAGCGTCAGCCACGAGGTTGCGCCGCTGATCCGGCTGATCCCGCGCGGGGATACGACCGTGGTCGACGCCTATCTCTCGCCCGTTCTGCGGCGCTACACCGATGCGCTTGCGGCGAGCCTGCCTTCCGCCGGGGCGCTTCGGTTCATGCAATCGAACGGGGGGCTGGCCGAAGTCGGCGCCTTTCGGGGGAAAGACGCGATCCTGTCTGGTCCGGCGGGCGGAGTGGTCGGCATGGTCGCGGCATGCGCGCTGCTTGGCCACACACGGCTGATCGGCTTCGACATGGGCGGCACCAGCACAGACGTTGCGCACTACGCGGGCGAGGTGGAGCTGACCGGCGACAGCGTGGTGGCAGGCGTGCGCGTCGCGGCACCGATGATGCAGATCCATACGGTCGCGGCAGGCGGCGGCTCGATCTGCCGCTTCGATGGATCGCGCTTCCGCGTCGGACCGGAGAGCGCGGGCGCTGACCCCGGCCCGGCCTGCTACCGCAAGGGCGGGCCGCTGACCGTGACCGATTGCAACCTGTTCCTCGGGCGGATCGACCCGGCCTTCTTCCCCGCGGTGTTCGGTCCCGATGGCGACCAACCGCTTGACCCCGAGGCCTCCCGCGCACGGCTGGAGGAGGTCGCCGCCGCGCTTCCCGAACCCACCGCGTTGGAGGCTATTGCCGAGGGTTTCCTCGCCATCGCGGTTCACAACATGGCAGGGGCGATCCGCAAGATCTCGGTCGCGCGCGGGCATGATGTGACGACCTATGCGCTCGCCTGCTTCGGCGGGGCGGGCGGACAGCACGCTTGCCGCGTGGCCGACGCGCTGGGGATGGAGACGGTGCTCGTCCACCCGCTCGCCGGGATGCTCTCGGCCTATGGCATTGGCCTGGCTCCGGTGAAGGCGATCCGCGAGATCAGCCTGATGCGGCCGCTGGGCGAGAGTTTCGCGGCGGAGCTGGCCGCGCTTGAGGCAGAGGCGCGGCAAGCTTTGCTGGATCAAGGCATTGCCGAGGACGCGATCATCACGGAACCCCGCGCGCGCCTGCGTTTTGCCGGGAGCGACAGCCTGCTTGCGATCCCTTGCGAGGCGCCTGCGCAGATGGACGCCGCCTTCCGCCAGCTCCACCGCCAGCGCTTCGGCTATTCCGACGCTGAGGGCGCAATCATCGTCGAAGCGCTGAGTGTGGAGGCGCGCGGGGTATCGGGCGGGCTGGCCGCTGTCTCCGGCATTCCTGAAACCACCGCGCCAACGGCAGCGCTACTGCCCGGAGACTGGCCGGTCATGGCCCGCACCGCGTTGACGGCAGGCGAGGCCGTCCCCGGGCCGCATCTCATCATCGACCCCGGCTCGACCACTGTGGTGGAGGAAGGCTGGCAGGCGAGGCTGGCCCACGAAGGTAGCCTGATCCTCACCCGCACCGTCCCGCTCACCCGCGAACGCGCCGCCGGGACTGCGGTCGATCCGGTGCGGCTGGAAATCTTCAACAACCTCTTCATGGCGATCGCCGAGGAGATGGGCGTGGTGCTGCAATCCACCGCGACCTCGGTGAACATCAAGGAGCGGCTCGATTTTTCCTGCGCGCTGTTCGACGCATCGGGCGCGCTGATCGCCAATGCGCCGCATATCCCGGTGCACCTTGGCAGCATGGGCGACTCCATCGCGCGGGTTATCGAAGCGCGGGGCGCAGCGCGGGATGGTCGCGGGTTCCGGCGCGGGGACGCCTATGTGCTCAACGATCCCTATCGCGGCGGCACCCACTTGCCCGATATCACGGTGATCGTGCCGGTGTTTTACGGTGAGGACGGGGCGGAGCCTGACGCCTTCGTCGCCGCACGCGGACACCACGCCGATATCGGCGGAATCGCGCCCGGTTCCATGCCGCCCGAAAGCCGCACCATTGCCGAAGAGGGCGTGCTGATCGACAACCTGCTGATGGTGGACGCGGGCCGCTTTCAGGAGGCCGCGCTGCGCCGCATTCTGGCCGCAGCGGAATATCCCGCACGCAACCCGGATCGCAACCTCTCCGACCTGCGCGCACAGCTGGCGGCTTGCACGCGCGGGGCAGAATTGCTGGCGGGTGCTGCGCGCGAGCATGGGGCCGATGTGCTCGCCGCCTATATGAACCACGTCCTCGCCAATGCCGAGGAAAGCGTGCGCCGCTTGCTGGGCGGGTTGGAGGACGGCGCGTTCGCCTACGAGATGGACAATGGCGCGAGGGTGCAAGTCGCCATAGAAATCGACCGCGCGGCCCGCTCCGCGGTGTTCGACTTCACCGGGACGAGCGGTCAACTGCCTGACAATTTCAACGCCCCCCGCGCCATCACCCGCGCCGCCGCGCTCTATGTGCTGCGCACGCTGATCGACGATGCGATCCCGATGAACGACGGCTGCCTGCGGCCGGTGACGCTGATCGTGCCGGAAGGGTCGATGCTGAACCCCCGGCCCGGCGCGGCGGTGGTGGCCGGCAATGTCGAGACCTCGTCCTGCGTCACCAATGCGCTGTACGGCGCCCTGGGTGTGCTGGCGGCCAGCCCCTGCACGATGAACAACTTCACCTTCGGCGATGCCAGCCACCAATACTACGAGACCATCGCCGGTGGCTCGGGCGCCGGCCCGGGCTTTCACGGCTGCAGCGTGGTGCAGACCCACATGACCAACAGCCGG
>DLGU01000181.1 GCA_002482865.1 Porphyrobacter sp. UBA7686 | reverse complement strand
AGCTTGCCCATCTCGGCGGCGTCGCGCCGGGCGAGGTAATCGTTGACGGTGACAACGTGCACGCCTTTGCCTTCGAGCGCGTTGAGATAGACCGCGAGCGTCGCCATCAGCGTCTTGCCTTCACCGGTGCGCATTTCGGCGATCTCGCCGCGGTGGAGCACGAGGCCGCCGATCAGCTGCACATCGAAGTGGCGCATCCCGAACACACGGACCGACGCTTCGCGCACAGTGGCAAAGGCTTCGGGCAGGATCTCATCAAGGCTCGCGCCATTGTCCACCAGCGCGCGCAGCTTGACGGTCTGGTCCTGAAGCTCGGCATCGGTGAGCGCTTGGATCTGCGGCTCGAGCGCGTTGACCTGCGCGATGACCTTGCGCGCGGACGCAATGTAGCGGTCATTCGACGAACCGAAGACCGACTTGATGATGTTATTCAACATAGGGGGCAAACCTTTGATGCGGACGGCAGCCCGGCGTGCGGGCCCGAAACGGATAGTGGGGAAAGAGCGCGCGGCCATTAGGCCCGGCGCGCCGGAATCAATGCGGGAACGGAAAAACGCGCCTATTCGTAGGCGCGTTCGATACCCATCAGGACCGGCAGACGCAGCGTTTCAGGCTTGGCCGGAGCGCGGCGCGGCGCTTCAACCGCGCGGGTGGCGCTGATCGTCGCGGGTGCGGGCTGCACCGCGACATGTTCACCGCCAACTGCCTCATCGCCCGCCGCAGCAGCGATGCTGGAACCACAAGCCAGCGCTTCAGCCAAAGACGCCTGCGCCGGGCCGCCAAGAGCGACAAGGCCTGTAAGCAGGGCCAGAAAGGCAAGAAAACGCCGGGTCATCGTAAGCATAGATAGGGAATCGCGCGCGTTTCGTCCACCTGATTTGCGGATTTACGCCGCCGTCGCCCCCGCCTAGAGGCGCTTGCCATGGATATCGCACGCTCGCCCCTCGCTCGCCCCTTCCCTGAACTGCCCGCCATCGCAGGCGTCACGCTGCGCGTTGCGCGTGCGCAGTACAAGACGTGGGACCGCTGCGACCTGACTTTTGCTGAGCTGGGCGAGGGCACCAGCGTCGCAGGCGTCTTCACCAAGAGCGCCTGTGCCTCGTCCGAGGTTGAACTGGGACGCGAAGCGGTAAAGCAGGGCCGCGCGCGGGCGCTGATCGTCAATGCGGGCAACTCCAATGCCTTTACCGGCTGGCGTGGGCGTGAGGCGGTCGAGGCCATTCAAGCGCAGGTGGGTGAGGCTTTGGGCTGCGGCGTGGACGAGGTGTTCGTCTCCTCGACCGGGGTGATCGGCGTGCCGTTGCCCAAGGACAAGGCGCGTGCCGGGATCGAAGCTGCGCTGGTGGCGGAGCCCTGCGGCTGGGAGGATGCGACCAACGCAATCGGCACCACCGATACCTTCGCCAAGGGCGCAGGCGCTTCGGCAATGGTGGGCGGTACGAGGGTGGAGCTCGCCGGGATCATCAAGGGCAGCGGCATGATCGCGCCGGATATGGCGACGATGCTCGGCTATATCTTCACTGATGCAGACGTTGCCCCAGCCTTCCTCCAAGACGCGCTCGAGCACGCCAATGCGGCGACATTCAGCTGCATCACGGTCGATGGCGATACCTCGACCAGCGACACGGTGATGGTGTTCGCCACGGCAAAGGCAGGCAACGCGCGGATCGAAAGCTGGGACAGCCCCGGCGCGGATGCCTTCGCGGCGGCGCTGGCCGATGTGTGCCGCCAACTTGCCCAACTCGTGGTGCGAGACGGGGAAGGCGCAGCGAAGTTCATCACCATTCGGGTGAGCGGCGCAGCCAGCGATGACAGCGCGCGGCGCGTGGGCCTGAGCATCGCGAACTCGCCGCTGGTGAAGACCGCGATTGCGGGCGAGGATGCGAACTGGGGCCGCGTGGTCATGGCAGTTGGCAAGGCGGGCGAGCCGGCGGACCGTGACAAGCTCTCGATCGCCTTCGGCGGAGTCTGGGCCGCGCGCGACGGCCTGCCGGTCGAAGGCTATGACGAAGCCCCGGTCGCTGCCCATCTGAAGGGCGAGGACATCGACATCGCTGTCGATCTCGGCCTCGGGGATGGCCGCGCCACGGTGTGGACCTGCGATCTCACGCACGGCTACATCGCCATCAACGCGGATTACCGTTCGTGAGCCTGTCTGCCCTCGACGCTGAAATCCGCGATCTGATGCGGTTTGCGGCGCAGCGCTCGATGCTGCCACGCTTCCGCCAACTGGCCGCGCACGAGGTCGAGATGAAGGGTGCTGACGATCCCGTCACCATCGTCGACCGCGAAGTCGAAGCCTTCCTCACCGAAGCGCTGACTAAGCTCGCCCCCGGCGTCGCGGTGGTAGGTGAAGAGGCGGTGCACGCGGACAAGAGCGTGCTCGACCACCTCTCGGGCCAATGCTGGATCATCGATCCGCTCGATGGCACGGCGAACTTCGCGGAAGGCAAGGAGCCGTTCGGGATTATCATTGCGCTGGCCGATGCGGGCCACGCGGTCGCGGGGTGGATCTATGATCCGAACAAAGACCGTTTCTGCCACACGCGGGCGGACGAAGGCGCCTTCGTCAATGGTGAGCGGATTGTGGCACGCACCACCGGGCAGGATCGCCCCGTCTCTGCCGTCAGCCGCATTTTCCTGACCCCCGAACAATCGGCGATGGTCGATGCCAAGCTGGCGCCGCACTACACGCTGGTCGACATCCCGCGTTGCGCCGCCGAACAATACCCCCGCCTCGCGCTGGGCGAAAACGACGTCTCCAGCTTCAAGCGGACGCTGGCGTGGGATCACGCTGCGGGCATCCTGTGGCTCAACGAAGCGGGCGGCAAAGCCGCGCGGCTCGACGGCAGCGAATACCGGGTGGACGAGGCCGACAAGCCGGGGCTCGTCGGCGCGTCCAGCCCGGCGATCTGGGACGAATTTGTCGCGCGGGTGCTGGGCTAAAACAGCTTTCCTACTCGCGCGCAGTTTTCCAGCCATGCGCGCATGACCCGCAACGCTGCCCTGCCTGCCCCTGTTACGCCGTCCGAAATGGAGGCCGGTTCAGGGGCAGTTTTTCTGTCCTTGGACAGTGTCTCATGTGTCTCCAACAGGCCCGCAGGCGCAAGCGCAGGCCCGGTTGGCGAGTCAGAGCTCGCTTTCGAGCCAGGCCTTGAGCTGCCCCTTGGGCGCTGCGCCAAGCTTGCGCGCAACTGCTTCGCCGTTCTTGAACAGCACCATCAGCGGGATCGACTGGACGCCCATCTGCGCGGCGATATCGGTGTTCTCCATGATGTCGATCTTGGCGATCTTCACCTGACCGGCGAGCTCGTCGCTGATCTCTTCCAGCGCAGGCGCGATCATCTTACAGGGACCGCACCAGTCGGCCCAGAAATCCACCAGCACGGGGGTGTCGCTGTCCAGCACATCGGCCTGAAAGCTTGCATCGGTCACGTTGACGGTCGCCATTTCGAATTCTCCTTTGCCGACGACCATAAGAGCGCCGGTCCTGTGAATGCAATCTAATGCGCAGGGCTGTTCACTCAATATCGAGCGGCAACAAGGATTGCTGCGCGGTCTGCAACGCGTTCTTGTGCGCTGCGAGCGTTGCGCGGGGCAGGTCGAACAGCACCGGGGCATGGGTGTAGAGCACGCCCGCGCGCACTTCGCGGCCCGGATAGATCACCTCCAGCGCGGCGACATAGGCCGCCATCTGCCTGAGGGTTGCCACCGGGATGCTGGCGGCGCTGGAAGGCGGGCGGCGGGTGGTCTTGAAATCGACCACCGTGATGTGGGTCTGCTCGATCAACAGCCGGTCAACCGTGCCCGCCACGACCACGCCGTCGACCGTTGCAGCGAGCGGCACTTCCGCGAGCGCGTGGGGGGAGAAGATCGCAGCGAACTGCGGGTGATCGAACACGGCCAGAGCGGCCGCCAGCATCTCATCCCGAAGCTCGGCGTCGAGATCGCCCGCCTGCCGTTCGAGCCAGCCACGCGCCGCAGCCTCGCGGTCAGCCTCTGCGACATCGGGCAGCCGTTCGAGCAGCGTGTGGATCAGGCTGCCTCGCCGGGCCGCATGGCGCGCGGCTTCGGGCGGGAGCGGCGGTGCGGCCCCGCCTTCCTCGCCCGCGCTCGACGGTGCCAGCGGGCGCGGTGGGCGGGGTTCGGGGCCAATCGGTGTGGTCACCCAGCGTGGCAGCGCGGGCGGCGCGGTTGCATCGGTGGTGGCATCCTCCGGCACCAGCGGCTCGGCGCGCTCTCCCCATTCCTTGCGCCAGTGCCAGACCGGATCGGTGATCTCCTCACCCTCGAACAGCGGCGCGAGGCGGGCGTACCAGCTGTCGTCGTGGGGTACGCCCTTCTTGGCCTCGTTCTTGTTGAGCGATCCGCCGATGAACAACGCCTCCTCCGCGCGGGTCAGCGCCACATAAAGCAAGCGCCAATGCTCCTGCAAAAGCGCTGCCTTCTTAGCCTCCTCGGCCTCGGCGATCCTGCCCTTCTTCTCGTCCTTGCCGAGCGGCGGGAGCGGCACTTCGCGCTTGCGATCACCCATCTGGCCGAGCGGATCATCATCCAGCGCAAGATCACCCGCCTCCCCCGGCGCGCCGGTGGCATCAGCGAGGATGACGATCGGCGCCTGAAGCCCTTTGGAGCCATGCACCGTCATCACCCGCACCTGCCCGGAGGCGCTGTCGGAATCGCGCTTCAGGTCGCCCGTTCCGGCATCGAACCATGCGAGGAAGCCCGACAGGCTCGGCCAATACTCGGCCTCATAGGCGAAAGCAGCGTTGATCAGCTCGTCGAGAGGATCATTGGCCTCGGCCCCGAGCCGTTCGACAAGCCGCGCTCGCCCCTGCCACTCGCCGGTCAGCAGCCATGCGATCAACGCCTGCGGAGTCTGGTAATCGGCGCGGCGCAGCAGGTCTCTCAGCTTCTCCGCCGTTGCGGCAACGTCAGGCGGTGCGTCCTTGCGCTTCAGATGATCCCACAGCCGCACCTTCTCGGGCCGCGGCACGTAGGCGAGGATGTCATCCTGGCACCACCCCACCAGCGGCGAGGCGAGCAGGTTGGCAAGGCTCAGATCGTCTTGCGGTTGCGCGGCAAAGCGCAAGGCGGCGAGCACATCCTTTACCACCAGCGGCGCACCGAGCCGCAGCCGGTCGACCCCCGCCACCGGGACGCCGCGCGCATAGAGCTTAGCAACGATCTGCGCGGCGAGTTCCTTTCTCTGACGCACGAGCACCATAATGTCGCCGGCCTGCGCATGGCGGCGAGTGCCCTTCGCGAGCACAAAAGGATTGTCGGTTAGCCAGCGCTGGACCTGATTGGCGATGCGTTCCGCCAGCAGCGTGTCGTGACGGGGCAACCAGTCGCGGCTCTCGCTGTCGTCAGTGTCGTCTTCGTCGTCCTGCGCCTCGCCCTGCTTCGGTGCGACAGGCGGCCACAACGTGACAAGGCCGGGACGCTGGGCCCCGACATGGGGCGCCGGTTCCTTGTCCAACCCGAACTCGGCAAAGCCCAGCATCGCAATCATGCGGTTGACGAAGCCGAGCACGATATCAGCGGTGCGGAACGAATGGCCGAGGTCGAGATCCTGCCAGCCCGGCTCCCGGCGATTGACGCGGCCCTGCCGAATGCCCTGCTGTGCGGCGGTGATACGCCCGTGAACCCGCTGCTTGGCACGGGCAAAATTTTCGGGACTGGTGCCCTGAAAGCCGAAGATCGCCTGCTTGTAATCACCCACGGTGAAGATGGTGCGCAGCTTGTCCCCACGCGCGCCTTCGCCGCTGAAAAAGTCGTCGATCAGCGCTTCGACGATGTCCCACTGGCTGCGGTTGGTGTCCTGCGCTTCGTCGATCAGGATGTGATCGAAATGACGGTCGAGCTTGTAGCGGATCCAATCCGCCGCCTCGGACCGGTCGAGCAAAGCGGCGGCTTTACGGATCAGGTCGGAGAAATCGAGCAGTCCCTCGCGCGCCTTGCGAGCCTCCCAGCGGACAGCGAAGGCGCGCCCTATTTCGAGCGCCGAGGTAACGATTTCGGCGCAGGCGAGAAGCGAGCGGCGGTCTTCGTAAAGCGTCAGCGCCTCGGCAATATCCTCCTGCCAATCGGGCAAGGTGGGTTCAATCTTGGCCGCCCCGTCCATCTTGCGCGGGGTTCCGTCGGCCTTGAGGATCGTCTTGCGGTACTGCCCTACCTCAGCGACCCGGTGCGCCAGATCCAATGTCAGCCACTGCCGTATAAAGGCGGCGGCCTCCTGCCCGGTCTTGGCCTTCCAGCCATCAAGCGCGGGCAGCATCGCGGTAAGCTCATCATCCGGGAAGATATCAGGATGCAGAGGTTCGCTCGCCCAAGCTTCGTCCGCGTCGGCGGGAATGCCGAGTGTCTGACGCACCCGCCCGGCCATCGGCGATTGCCAACCGGATGGCCCTTGCCACATGTCCTGCGCCTCGGCGGCGCGCATCAGCCACTTGTGGAGCGCGGCCGGGTCTTTGCGCGTCGTGAACAGTTCGATGCCGTCGAGCACCCGAACGTCATTGGTGCGCTCGGCCTCTTCAAACAGATCAGTCAGCACTTCGCGGCTCAGCAGTTCGCGACTGCGATCATCCAGCACCCGCGTGCCGGGGGCGAGGCCCGCTTCCTCGGGGAAGTTACCGATCAGGAACTGCGCGAAGGCGTGGATGGTGTCGATGCGGAGGCCGCCGCCGGGGCAATCGAGTACGCTCGCAAACAGGCTGCGCGCACGTTCCTGCGTGGCGGGGCCGATGTCCGCACCGAGATAGCCGAGCTCCTTCGCCAAGGTAACAGACGGCAGCCGCACCCATCGCGCCAGCACCGCATTGATGCGGTTCGCCATCTCGGCCGCGCTCGCTTTTGTGAAGGTGAGGCAGAGGATCTGCGACGGCGCCACATCCTCGCGCAGCAGCAGCCTGAGCACGCGCGCAGACAGCACCTGCGTCTTGCCTGTCCCCGCAGAGGCCGAAAGCCAGACATTGTCCTCCGGGTCCGCTGCCAGCAGCTGGTTATCCATCAACGGGAAGACGAGGCCACTTCCGCCGCTCATGACGTGGGCTCCGGATCGGTCAGGCGGATCGCCCATTCCTCCAACCGCATCAGCTGGTCGTATTCGTTGTAGCCTTTGTAATCGGGGTTCTCGCGCGCGATGAAGGGCTTGCTGCCCTTGATGAATAGACGGATCGCCTCGCTCAGCTTCTTGACGTGATGCGGGAGGAATTCCTCGGGAGGCAAACCGCTCTCACGCGTGGAGAGCTTCATCGGGCTCTGGCGCTTGCCGAAACTGTCATCCTTCTTGCCGAACGACCAGTATTCGAAATTAGTCGCCGCACCCGCCGGGAGGCCTTCCTTCGCAAATCCACCGGCTTGCGCAATCAGCCCAAGCAGCCCGAGTTGCAGCGCAAAGCCTTTCTCGACCTGCTGTTTCGACGGCACCGTGCCGGTCTTGTAATCGACAATTCCCAGCGTCCCGTCCGCCAACCGGTCGATCCGGTCCGCGCGGCCCATAACCGTGACACCGTCAAACACCATCTCACCCGAAATCTCGGTCGCGAGCACCGTGCGGCCCTTTTCGGCGGCATCTGCGGCGATCCATTGCTCGAACCGCTCAAGCGCGGCGATCAGGCGCGGTTGCCACAGCGCGCGGAACAGCGGGTGGACGCGCTCGCGTTCAAAATAGGCGGCGGCAAAGGGGGCAAGCGCAAGGCCCGGATCGCTCGCCTTAGCCCTGTGCCACTTGTCGAGGAGATCATGCACCAACGTGCCGCGCAGCGCCGGATCGCTGAACGGATCGGCGGCCAGTGGTTGCAACTGGCGCAGGTCAAGGATCGCCTGCGCGTAGAACTGGTAGGGATCGCCCAGCAGCCGGTCGAGCGCAGTCACTTTGATCGGCACGTCGCGCATGGCGGGCGAAGGATCGGGCGCCGGGCGCGGATATTCGGGCGCGGGCGGCCGCAGGCGGTCGAGATGCGGCAGCAGCGCCGGGATCGCGCGCTCACGGTGCTCCTTGTCGAGATCATCGCCGAGCAGTGCCTCGACCCGCAGCAAGAAGCGCGAAGGCAGCGTCGGCCCCTCGGCATCGCGCAGGCTACGGCTGAGTACGACCTCGGGCGCGCCCATTGCGCCCGCTAGGTCATGCGCGGCGAGGCCAATACGGAATTCCGCCCCCGGCACGCCGAGCGCGCGCAGGATGGCTGGCGCCAGCAGCGCGTCGGCTCCGGGCGGTTGCGGCCAAGAGCCTTCGTTCAACCCGCCGCAAATTACTAGATCAGCCCGCGCCATACGGGATTCGAGCAAGCCATAGATCGCGACGCGCGGATGACCGCCATAGCCGGGACGCACCGCCACCGCCTCCATCGCATCGCGCAAGATACCGGCCAGATCGGCAGTCTCGACCAGCGTGCCTGCCGCCTCGGCCTGCCCGCGCAATTCCTCGATCATGGTGCCGAGCGCGCGTCCATCTTCTCGCTCCCACACCAGCGTCTGGGCAAAACCCTCCGCAGCGTCCGCGAGCCGGGTCAGCGCGTCGGCCAAGGCAATCTCGCGCGGCCAGTCGAGCAACGGCGCGAGCAAACCTTCCGCTTCGGCCCACCACTCGGCGACCTCTGCTTTGGCGGCGGCCTTGCGCAATGGCTCCATACCAGGGGCTGGCGCTGGCCCGCGCAAGCGGCGGTCGAAGGCACGAAGGCCTTTGAGCCAATCGCGTCGTGCCTCGCCATCGTGCCCACGCATCAGGGGATGTCCGAAAGCGGCGACAAGATTGGCCGGATCGGGGCCGTTCGCTGCCACCTCCGCCAGCAAGCCGAACAACCGTCCCGCCGGAGTCAGCGCCAGTGGGCGACCAGCGGAGTCATCCGCCGCGATGTTCCACCGTTCACAATGCTGCGCCACTCGCCGCGCCAATCCGCGATTGGCGGTGATCACGGCGATGCGCTTTTCCGGCTGCTCCAGCGCCTCACGCACCAGCAGTGCGATCGCCTGCGCTTCTTCCTCGATCGTCGCGCTGGCGAGCAAGCGCACGGCTGACAGCCGGCGCCGGTCGGCATCGAGATCGATCCACGCGCGGCTCGCCTGCGGGGGCAGGAACAGCGAGGA
>DLGU01000052.1:3187-3342 GCA_002482865.1 Porphyrobacter sp. UBA7686 | reverse complement strand
GCGGAACAGCGGGTGGTCATCGGCAATGATGATCCTTGCGGTCATCGCGTCAGCCGTTCTGCCGCCCTTCGATCAGCCGCTCGACCAGCGAAGGGTCAGCGAGGGTCGAGGTGTCACCCAGCGCGCCAAAGTCGTTCTCCGCGATCTTGCGCAGG
>DLGU01000052.1:0-3178 GCA_002482865.1 Porphyrobacter sp. UBA7686 | reverse complement strand
CGCATGATCTTGCCCGAACGGGTCTTGGGCAGGCCATCGGTGAAGTGGATGATATCGGGCGTGGCGATCGGGCCGATTTCCTTGCGGACGTGGGCCTTGAGCTCCGCCAGCAGCGCGTCAGAACCGTCCTCGCCCGCGTTCAAGGTGACGTAGCAATAGATGCCTTGTCCCTTGATGTCGTGCGGGTAGCCGACCACCGCGGCCTCGGCGACCTTGGGGTGGAGCACCAAGGCGCTTTCGACCTCGGCAGTGCCCATGCGGTGGCCCGAGACGTTGATGACATCGTCGACCCGCCCGGTGATCCAGTAGTACCCGTCAGCGTCGCGCTTGCAGCCGTCGCCGGTGAAGTACTTCCCGGCATAGGTACTGAAATAGGTCTGCCCGAAGCGCTCATGATCGCCGTAGATGGTGCGCGCTTGGCCCGGCCATGAGTGCGTGATGCACAGGTTGCCCTCCGCTGCGCCGTCGAGCACGCCGCCCTCGCTGTCGACCAGCTCAGGGCGGATGCCGAAGAACGGGAGGCCCGCGCTGCCCGGCTTCATGTCATGCGCGCCGGGGAGCGTGGTGATCATGCAGCCGCCGGTTTCAGTCTGCCACCAGGTGTCGATGATGGGGCAGCGGCCCTCGCCCACGGTGTCGAAATACCAGCGCCACGCCTCGGGATTGATCGGTTCGCCGACAGAGCCCAGCAGGCGGAGCGACGCGCGGCTGCGGCTGGTCACATGGTGATCGCCCTCACGCATCAGGGCGCGGATCGCGGTCGGCGCGGTGTAGATGATGTTGACCTGATGCTTGTCCACCACGTCCCAGAAGCGTCCGTGATCGGGATAGTTCGGCACGCCTTCGAACACCACGGCGGTCGCGGCGTTGAACAGCGGGCCGTAGACGACGTAGCTGTGCCCCGTGACCCAACCGATATCGGCGGTGCACCAGAACACCTCACCCGGCTGGTAATCGAAGATGTAGTGGAAGGTCGTCGCCGTCCACACGCCATAGCCGCCGGTGGTGTGGAGCACGCCCTTGGGCTTACCGGTCGAACCCGAGGTGTAGAGGATGAACAGCGGATCTTCCGCGCCCATCACCGCGCAGGGGCAATCCTCGTCGCTGGCGATGTCGTCCAGCCAATGGTCACGGCCCTCCTGCATCGCGATTGCGCCGCCGGTGTGGCGGATCACCAGCACGCCGTCGACCGGCGTGGCGTGAGCGGTGAGGGCCAGCGCCGCATCGACATTGGCCTTCAGCGGCACATGCTTGCCGCCGCGCAGGCCTTCGTCGGCGGTGATGACGAAGCGGCTGCCGCAATCCTCGATCCGGCCCGCCAGCGCTTCGGGCGAGAAGCCGCCGAACACCACCGAATGCACCGCACCCAGCCGCGCGCAAGCGAGCATCGCGGTGACGCCTTCGAGGATCATCGGCAGATACAGCGTCACCCGGTCACCGCGCTGCACGCCCAGCTTTTTCAGCGCATTGGCCATCCGCACCACTTCTGTGTGGAGTTCGCCATAGGTGAGGCTGCGGCCCGGGCTGGCCGGATCATCCGGCTCGAAGATCAGCGCCGTGCGGTCGGCGTGCTGCGGCAGGTGCCGATCGACCGCATTGTGGCACAGGTTGAGCTGCCCATCGGCAAACCATGAAATGCCCACCGGATCGTAAGACCACTCCCCGCCCTTGGTCGGCGCCTTGACCCAATCCAGCCTCTGCGCCTGTTCCAGCCAGAAGGCGTCCGGCGTTTCCACCGACGCGCGGTACATCTCGGCATATTGCTCAGCGGTGCAATGGGTCGGCGTGTGGGCCTGAGGCCGCTCAACGGCGTGGATCATCTCGACTCTCCCTATTCTGCGCCTGCTTTTACATCAGGCTACACGCCCCGCCCCATGAGACAAAGGTCTTACGACCATCCGCTAGCTGTCCGTCATCCACCCAAGCGCGCATTCTTGCAGGGATAAGAACGGGACGGGAGGGTTTCATGGATCACAAGAGGGCGGTCCGCAGCCTGCGGGCGTTGCTGCTGACAGCGAGCGTGCTGACCGCCGCGCCGGTGCTGGCGCAGGAGCAGAGCACGGAGGCGCGGCTCGACCGGCTGGAGCGGCTGGTCGAAGGCCTGATCGCGCGGCTGGATGCCGAGGCGACAACCCATCAGGTCGAAGAAGCGGAGATCCGCGAACAGAGCGCCGCGCTGCTCGCCGCCACCCGCGACCTCAAGGACCGCCAGACCGAACTTGCCCAGCAGATCGCCGTGCCCAAGGGGCAGGAGGACAAGGGCTTCCGCGTCGGCAAGACCACGGTGGCCTATGCGGGCTATGTGAAGCTTGACACGCTGGTTCAACGCACCAGCGGCGGGCAGATGCCGGACAATTCCATCGGCCGCGATTTCCTCATTCCAGCGCTGATCCCGGTCGGCGGCACAGCGTCGGGCTATGACACCGATTACAGCGCCCGGCAGACCCGCTTCATCCTCAAGACCGCGACCGATGTCGGCGCGGCGCATACGCTCAATTCGCATATCGAGATGGATTTCAACGTCACCGATGGCGGGGACGAGCGCACCACCAACTCCTATGTCCCGCGACTGCGGCAGGCCTTCATCACCTATGACAATTGGCTGTTCGGGCAGGCATGGTCGACCTTCCAGAACATTGCCGCCCTGCCGGACAGCCTCGACTTCATCGGGGTGACGCCGGGCACCGTGTTCGATCGCCAGCCGATGATACGCTTCAGCAAGAATGGCTGGCAGATTGCGCTGGAACAGCCCGAGACA
This sequence comes from Porphyrobacter sp. UBA7686, assembly GCA_002482865.1. Classification (GTDB taxonomy): domain Bacteria; phylum Pseudomonadota; class Alphaproteobacteria; order Sphingomonadales; family Sphingomonadaceae; genus Erythrobacter. The sequence continues at coordinate 420 of DLGU01000052.1, read as the reverse complement.
ACCGTCACCACGCGCACCGGCGCACGGATCATGGCCGGGGACGACACGATCCCAGATGTGGTTGCCCGGTACAATCTGAACCGCCCGTGGGGTTCACTGACGGCGGCGGGCATCGTGCGCACCCTGCGGATTTCCGACGATGATTTCGGCACCGGCACAGATAGCGCGATGGCTTACGGCCTCAGCCTGTCGGGCAAAATCAAGGTGGGCGAGAAGGACGACATCCGCTTCATGGCGACCGCAGGGGATGGTCTGGGGCGCTATATCGGACTCAACATCGTCAATGATGCGGCGCTGGATGCGGCCGGCAATCTCGATCCGATCTTCACTTGGTCGGGCTTTGCCGCCTACCAGCACCATTGGGGTGGCCGCCTGCGGTCGAGCGTGGCGGGATCCTATTTCAAGGCGGACAATCCGGTG